>NZ_CACSIG010000045.1:0-90600 GCF_902705815.1 Alteromonas infernus | reverse complement strand
AGGGTTGCTGTTTTGCTTTTCCCCCGAAGCGGATGCGCATTTTAGGGAAATGAGCGCTCACGTCAACTACTTTTTTAAATAAACATAAAAAAAGCGACCTTTCGGTCGCTTTTTAATCTAAACGTGTATTTAACCAGCGCTTTTATCAAAACTGCTACAATTTCGCTGAGTAAATCTAGAGTCACACTAACTATTGCTGCCTACCTTTTACAAGGTTATCTTCAGATAGAGTGCAAAGACTACTTATTTTCTTGATGCTCATCTTCCCGCTTAGCATCACCTTTAAAATCCGCGTCTTCTTCGTGATCGCCTACTACATCATCTAACGTTACTTTATCAACGGTTCTAAATGTATTAATTGGACCTGCCAGCGCATAAAGTGCAAATACTAAGAAAAGTACCAGTGCTGGCTCGGTTGCAACAACGACAAATATGAGAAGCACCAGCAATAGACCTACAAAAGGAACTTTGCCATGCCAGTTAACTTCTTTAAAGGAGTTATATTTGAAGTTACTCACCATAAGGAGGCCAGCTAGGCCTGTAACTGCTGCAACTAATAAGCCGTAGTCAGTACCAACCGCATCGTATTCTACGCCAACCCATACAAGCCCGGAAACAACTGCCGCAGCAGCTGGGCTAGCAAGACCTTGGAAGAAACGTTTGTCAGCTATTCCCACCTGCGTATTAAAGCGTGCAAGACGAAGTGCTGCGCCCGCCACATAGACGAAAGCGGCTAACCAGCCCAATTTACCAAGCTCTGTTAACCCCCAGTTATAAGCCACGAGTGCTGGCGCCATACCAAATGAAACCATGTCGGCCATAGAGTCATATTCAGCACCAAAGTCACTTTGCGTATTTGTCATTCGTGCTACACGACCATCGAGGCCATCAAAAATCATAGCTACAAATATAGCAACAGCGGCAGCTTCGAAGCGGCCGTTCATAGACGACACAACAGCGAAGAAACCTGAAAACAAACCTGCTGTTGTTAATAAATTGGGAAGTAAGTATATCCCTTTACGTTTTTGTTCAGACATATGTCCTCGTACTTCTACATATAATAAGGCTAATTATTTCACAGATATCCAGTAACGCATAGCAAAGTAAAAAGGCAGCGTGCTTCCTTACTAAAAATCCTTGAATAAGCTCAATTAGAAAAATCATTGAATATATTCAATATGCGCGCCTTCCCCAACTAAGCTTGCCTCCAGGCATTTCTATCTGCGGTGTGTTTTAGATATCGATTTCACAAACACTAATAACTAGGTATACGGCAACATACCTTAAATAGGTCACCGTTCATATATCATACAAGTCCATGTTGAAATTAGGTACTCACTAAGTGTGCGCCAATAGAAAGGTGCAACGCTATCTTAGTATGTACTAGAAGCGAAAAGCGCTTCTTTTATAGGAAAGCAATTATGCTATTACTTCCAAAACACTTTTCTTTGCAAACTGTGCTTTTACTTTCCACGGCATTGCTATCTTCGATTATCGTTAATCCAGCATCTGCTACATACTACAATAACCACAACTATTCTTACTGCGGCTCATCAAGTAACAATAGCGACCAAAGCAAAGTATGTAACTCCCCCCTTGGCGAGCATACTTATGACCTAGTAAGTGATGGTGTGTATAACAGTATTGAAACCACTAAATCATCGGTGAGTGTTAATGGCGTTAATATATCAATGTCTGCGTTCTCGGATACAAATAATGTCACTGGCGAGACCGTCGTTGGTGCCGAGTTGGAAAAAACTATCTGATAAATGGGCTTATGGCGTTACCAACAATGATGAAGCTTGGTATAACGGTAGCTCAGACCATGCCATTGATAACCTCAACTATTATTACGAGGGTAGTAAAAATGCTTATTATAGCGGGATGACCAATGTCGAACGAGACTATGATTTTGTATTGCTATCGTTTGACTCTGCGGTAACACTGACTGGCGCCAGCTTCTCTTGGCTTTACAGCAGTAACGATAGCCAAGTATCTGTAGCGGCATTAAGCGATACTTCGAAATTAACCTCGGGTATTAATACTTGGAGTGATATCGTAGCCGATGCATTAACGTCAGCGTCGTTTGATATAGAAAACTGCGAATATTTAGACCACCGCGCTGACTTCACGTTTACTGAATCGGCGCAATACTGGTTAGTAGGTGCATACAACACTGTATTCGGTAACATTGGTGGCTACGTTGGTAACGATGCTTTCAAACTTGCAAATATTGGTTTCTCTGTCACAGAAACAACAGGTACACCAGATACAACAGAAGTGTCTGAACCTGGTACCATCGGCCTACTTATGGCTTGTTCGCTCTTCGTCATGTGGCGCCGCAAGAAAACTATTTGAAGAAATTAGACTTTAGATCACTGACAGGTGGTACAACCTGTCAGTTTTTTTTACTAACACCAGTCGAAACTCGAAAAACTTTAGCAAATTCAAACCCATAAAATTGGCACACTAAATGCTTAGCATAAGAAATTATTTTCATAGTATTTGTGGTCCAAAAATGAAATTGAAGAAGTTTTTAAGTATCTCCCTTTTATTCCTGCCGCTAAGTGCAAACATATATGCTAGCGATAGTGCGTTAGAAGAAGCCACTTACACGCTCGTTGACGGCACAGGAAATACCCGTACTACCAACATCTTTACGAGTACAGATGCTTCTCAAGGTATTCTGATTGACGGCATTAACGTAAAAGTTTCTGTTTCTGCATGGAGTGACACAGGGAGTAAGGGACTGACCTATGACTTCAACACCAATACATGGGATGAAGGTACAGAAGATAACTCTGTGAAAGGAGCGACTCTGGTCGATTACACAAACTGCAGCATCAACAGGTATGGAAATTGTATATCTGGCACACAAGCTTACGGTTACGGTATGACGAACCAAGACCAAGTGTGGTATAAAAATACTAATGGAGATTATGTGCCTTGGGGAGACAGCCATTCTGTTGACAACTTCAATGATCATGGTTCAAGAGACTTTGACATGATTCTACTTTCGTTTGATAAAGAGGTCGTCTTAACTGGTGGTACTTTCTCTGCAAATTACTACGATGGAGGCGAGAAAAACGATGTCACAGTTGCAGGCCTCGACTATGACAAAGCTAACGCTTTATTTACCGGCACTAGTAACTTTACGTGGTCAGATGTAAGTGAGACTGTGATTGATGGCGCACTTGGCCATTTCAACATTAGCAATACAAAAAATTCAGAAAACTATTTCGAATCTTCATTCACAAAGAACCTGACCGCCGCTAAGTATTGGCTTGTTGGTGCCTACAATACTGTTTTCGACCAGAGCGCAAGCGGTTCTTTTAACAACGTAGGTTTTAAACTTTCTTCACTTACCGTTGGTTTAGAAGAAAAAACCACTCAACCACCAACACAAGTAAGCGAACCTGGCGCTTTAGCACTGATGAGCTTAGGTTTAGGTCTTGTTCTTTATAGACGTAAGCGTCGCGTTTAATTGTTTAAAAACGCTTAGAAAACACGTATCTTTAGAAGGTGGCTTAGGCCACCTTTTTTTATACTATTTTTAAGCCAGTGGCTAGGCTAAATATCGAAGGTTTATATGGATTTTTTTAATAATAAAAAGCGCTTTGTAAAACGCATGCTTTTATCTGCAGTTGCCTCATCGTTAATCACTTTCAACAGTTTTGCTTCTACATCAGAAGATTACGAAAAAGCGCTCACCGCGTTTAACCAAAACGAGTACGACGAAGCCTATATTCACCTTAAAAATAGCTTACAAAAAGACCCAGAAAACTTGGCTGCAAAGATATTAATGGGCGAAATATTGCTTATTAATGGCTACTTAACTGCAGCCGAAATGGAGTTTGTAGAAGCGCTGGAAATGGGTGCTGATATCAATCTTTTGGCAGAACCCCTGGGCAACACCTGGCTGTTTCTTAACAGGTACCAAGAAATTGTAGATTTCTCTGATTTAAACAAGCTCTCTGGTGAAGCAGAGCGCGAGTGGCTGATGATTCGTGCAACAGCGTGCATCAGATTAGAAGACGAACAATGTGCATTGCGCGACTACAACACTATTGTGTCACGTACGCCTAACTTTGTGCCAGCCATAAATGGGTTAGCTTCCATTGCCCTTCAAAATGAAGATTTACCGAAAGCGACCTCCCTTGTCGACAAGGCTATGTCACTCGAGCCTGAGAACGCCATAACATGGCGCTTGAAAGGGCAACTTGCGTACCGACAGGGTGATACTGACGCAGCAACGGCACACTTACAAAAAGCGCTGACATTTAACCGCGACGACCCTATAGCGCTGCGAAATCTAGTGGATTTGTATTTAGAAGCGAAAGACTATGATACGGCCAAGCTATTCGTTGATGAAATTATTGAAGACACGCCAAACGATCCTTTGGCCATTTTACTTAATAGCTGGTTGCAAAGCAGAGACAACCAACAAGCTATTGATAACGAGAAGCTAAAAGAGCTTAATGACTTTATGGCACAGCTTGACCCTGAGCTCATAACTTCTCAACCTATGTTGCTCTACATAAGCGGTTTAACCAACTTCTTCAACAACAACATGGAGACTGCAGCAAAAGATTTTAGCGCTTATCTGCAACAAGAGCCGGAAGATTTGCAGGCGGTATTAATGCTGAGCCAAGTTTATATGGCTACACAGCAGGATAAGCAAGCGCTTGCGCTGCTTGAGCGTCATCAAGATGCACTAATGGAAGACCCTGACTCAGCATTGCTATTAGGTGATTTGTTTATTCGTCAAAACAAAGCATTTAAAGCTGAGCGCCTTTTGCAAAACCTTGAATACAAGTATCCGAATGAAAACAAGCTTCAGCTATTTAAAATCAAATTAATGGCTGCAAGAGGTAAGCAAGCCGAAGCCTTGAGTATTCTTGAGAAGAACCTACCTGCTTACAAAGATAACGCAGGCTTTCTTTTCACTTATTCATTGATGAATTTACAAGCACAGCAGTTTGAAAACGCACTAAAAGGTGCCAACCTGCTTAGCGAACTGTTTCCCGACGAAGCTGAAGTGTACAACCTAAAAGCGGGCATTTTGATTAGACAGGGTCAATTGGCGGAAGCTAAAGCCAATATCGAAAAAGCGCTCGCGCAGAACCCTACCCTTTTTCCGGCTAAATTCAATTTGGCCGCGACAGAAAGTCGCTTAGGAAACGTGGATACGTCTAATCAGTTAATAGAAGAACTTCTTGAGCTGTCACCGCAGCATAATGAAACCTTAATGCTGAAAGCGTTCAACTTGACCAAAGCGGGTAATGTAGATGAAGCGAAGCAAATTTACCTTGATATATTAACGCTTAATCCTTCGAATATCGGAGCGAGAGAGCGCGTTTCATCTTTATATCAGCAACAAGGCGATACAAAGAATGCACTGTATCATTTAGACCTGCTTATTAAAGATGACTTTGACAATGCTGACTACCTTCTTCGTAAAGCAGCGCTTCAGTTAGGGAATAACCAGCGTGCCGATGCCGAGAAAACACTGAGCATTGCAAGAAATTTCATAAACGACGATGCAGGTAAGTTAATTGCCTATGCCGACCAAGCTCGTAGCATTGGCAACGATGAAGACGCTTTAGATGCTATGGCACGTGCTTATGAAATAGCGAATTCAAGTACATTTGTTACGTTGCGCTACACTAGTCTGCTATTAGACCTACAAAACAACGAGAAAGCACAATCTTTACTAACGAGCATTCCTAAAGACCAGCAGCAAAACCCGGTCTATCATTTCTTGAAAGGTCGTTTAGAAGCAAATAAGGGCAACAATGAGCGTGCAATCGCGGCTTTCGAAAAAGCACTGGACGTAGACTCTACATTTGCTCAAGCGTTTATTGCTATATACAACTACGCACTGAACGAACAGTTCGTCGATGTATTTTTGAGTACTGCTCGTAAGCTCATTGCTGAAAATGAGAATAACCTGCTAGCAAAAAATCTGTTGGCTCAGTACTTATTCTTTATTCAAGAATTTGACGAATCGATAGCGCTTTATAAAGCGCTTATTGAGGAGCCAAACCTTCTCAACCCCGCCGAAGCCTATAACCGTTTGGCTATCATGCATATTGAAACGTCGCTGGTTACGGCAAAAAACTATGCCCGACAAGCTTACGAATTGCAGCCTAATTCAGCCAAAATACTGGATACTTACGGGCATATTAAAGCGCTGCAAGGAGATTACGAAGGCAGTCTTAAAATGCTTCGAGATGCCTTTGCCAGGGATGCTAACGACCCAAATATTCGCTACCACCTAGGCTATACCCTCGCTAAACTAAATAGAATTGAGGAAGCGAAGAAAGAGCTAGAGTATGCAGTAAATGTAGAGCGCCCTTTCTTTAGGCGTCCACAAGCTAGAGCATTATTAGAGAGCCTATAGGGCTCTCTTTATCTCTTGCTAAACACAGCATGAACAATTGCGTTTATGCTTCTCCATCTTACCAATGCCTGGGTTAAAGGTATTGGTAGGATCTAGCTCTCTGTAAAACTGCTGCAGAGTGTCCTCCGCTTCATATAGATGCCCAACATTATGCTCTGCGGGGTACTTAGCGCCTCTGCTATCTAGTAACGCCAACATGTCCGCTTTTACTTTTTTAGCGTCGCTGCCCTTTTTAAGTATGTAATCTTGATGGAAAACATGACAAAAGAAATGCCCGTAATAAAGGGGCTTTTCTACATGCATGGTGATATGCGCTGGCAGCTTTTCTACCCAGAACTCATCGTTACGCCTTAATGCAATATCTAACGCTAATATGTCCCCCACCTGCTTATGGTGTAAGGTTTGATAACGCACCGCTGCGCCCGCGGCGGCAAATCGCAGTAAAAACGCCTTGGCGGCCTCTTCGTCGCTACACTCAATATACCCACCGTCTAATTGCTCTTGCGTAAACAGCTTTGATAACAGTGCTTTTGCCTCTTCAATACCACCATCGCTCATTTTAAGGATTAAGTGATGCTCGTACTTGTTGCGGAAAGTTCTCAAACTTTGCGGTATCTGGTCAGGAAAGAACTTACTGCCAAACTGCATTATCCTGTCACTAAAATAAGGTGGTAGTAGTGGTAGCTTATTCAGCACGCCATCCACCCGCCCTTTTAACGTGAACATTTTGGGTAACGAATCTGTGCCTAAACGCTGAATGCTCAAAATAGTATCTTTACCGTAGGTGTCAGCAATATCGAACATTTCTCTGTGAAGATATTCTCCGACTTCTGGCACGTTGTCGAACTGCGACAAAATGTCTCGTCGAATGCGCGTAAGTACAGCAGCATCGTTTGTTCCAATATAAAACGTCTGCTCTTTTGTAGGTACTTCAAAGGTATCAAGGCGTACCGCAAACACGGCAATTTTCCCGGCGCAGCCACTTGCTTCATAAAGACGTGTGGGGTCAGCATTAAAACGGCTTGGGGTATCGGCGTTTACGTCGCGAACTATGTGCACATAATCACTCGCTGACGCTTTTTTTTTCCGTAGCAGGTAGCGTTGTAGGAAAATTGCCCGACGACAAATTTCCAATGATTTCTTCAGGCGTTTTGCCTAAATCTATGCCTAGATGATTAACAAGCGTGAGTTCGCCGTTCTGATCTACGTGGGCAAACAACGATAACTCTGTATACGCGGGCCCCCTCTTTACTAGCGCTCCCCCTGAGTTATTGGCAACACCACCAACGATAGATGCCCCTAAACACGAAGAGCCAATTACGGAATGCGGCGCACGCCCCAGTGGTTTTAATACCTTTTCAAGCTTAAATAACGTTGCTCCAGGAAAACTTAAAACCTGCTTTCCTTTGTTTAGCAACACGATGTCATCCATGGCTAAAGTATTAATAACCACTACTGGCCTGTCGTAATCCTCACCGCTTGGCGTAGAGCCTTCTGTTAACCCCGTTTTCGCGGCCTGCATGATGATAATACAATTATACTCAACGCAAACTTTAAGCGCTTCCCAATACTGCATTAGCGTATGCGGAAAAAGGACGGCTAATGCCTCACCTTCACCAGAGCGCCACCCTTTGCGATAGTGTTCTGTTTGGCGCTGCCCCACAGCAATATTACTTTCCCCGAGCACGCGTTTAAATGCGTTAATAATTGGGGCTGATTGCATGCTTAACTCCTAAAACTCATCACAAGATTTTTTCTCCCTGTAAACTAAAGGAAAAGGTTATACCAAAGCAATAAAAAAGGCACTGGAGTGAAGTGCCTTTGTAATGATTAATACGTCTTCTTTTAGTTGCTAACTATAAAGAGCCCGCTCTCGTCTGCATCTATTCGAACGGTCGATTCGGGTATCAGCTCACCAGCAAGCAGCTGATGGGCGAGCGGATTTTCCACCTGCACTTGAATAGCGCGCTTAAGCGGTCGAGCGCCAAATACAGGGTCAAAGCCCGCTTCAGCCAGCTTATCCATTGCCGCAGCAGACAGAGTAAGTTTGTAACCTTTGTCTGCCAATCTGGCTCTCAGAGAAGCGAGCTGAATTTTAGCAATAGACTTAATTTGCTCTTTCCCTAGTGGGTGGAATACCACAATGTCATCCACACGGTTAATGAACTCAGGTCTGAAATGTTGCCCTACAACATTCATTACCATCCCCTTCATTTCGTCGTACTGGCTTTCATTGTGCTTGTCTTGAATGATGTCTGAGCCTAAGTTAGAGGTCATGATCACGACCGTATTCTTAAAGTCTACCGTGCGACCTTGCCCATCTGTAAGCCTTCCGTCATCTAGCACCTGTAACAGAATATTGAAAACATCAGGGTGCGCCTTTTCCACTTCATCGAGTAGAATAACCGAATAAGGTTTGCGACGTACCGCTTCTGTTAAGTAGCCACCTTCTTCATACCCGACGTAACCTGGAGGTGCACCAACAAGACGCGCAACCGAATGCTTTTCCATGAATTCCGACATATCTATCCGTATCATGGCATCTTCAGTGTCGAACATAAAGCCAGCCAAAGCTTTGCACAGCTCAGTCTTACCAACGCCAGTTGGCCCTAAAAATAGGAACGAACCAATGGGGCGATTCGGGTCAGCGAGTCCAGCACGTGAGCGACGAATTGCATTAGAAACTGATTGAACGGCTTCTTCTTGACCAACCACCCGCTTGTGCAGCACATCTTCCATGCGCAATAACTTCTCGCGCTCTCCTTCTAGCATTCTGGCCACAGGAATACCGGTCCACCGAGAAAGTACATCGGCAATTTCAACGTCGGTTACTTTGTTTTTAAGCAATGTGGTTTCGCGAGTCTCGTTTTCCGCAGCCTGTTCTAGCTTTGCTTCTAATTCCGGTATACGTCCATATTGAAGTTCAGACATGCGGTTAAGATCAGAGGCTCTTCGCGCGATTTCTAAATCAAGTTTTGCCTGCTCTAGCTCACCTTTTATGGTTTGCGTTCCTTGCATCGCATCTTTTTCATCTAGCCATACTTTTTCAAGTTCAGCGTATTTAGTCTCAGCTTGCTCACGCTCTAGTTCAATCATCTCCAGGCGTTTATGGCTGGCATCATCGGTTTCTTTTGCAAGCGCCTGTTCTTCCAATTTTAGCTGTATAATACGGCGCTCTAAACGGTCCATATCTTCTGGCTTAGAGTCGATCTGTAAGCGTATGCTCGATGCCGCTTCATCGATAAGGTCAATTGCCTTGTCTGGAAGCTGGCGATCACTAATATAACGATGAGATAAACTTGCCGCCGCTACAATGGCTGGGTCGGTAATATCCACAGAGTGATGGAGTTCATAACGCTCTTTTAGACCTCGCAATATAGCGATAGTATCTTCAACGCTAGGCTCTTCTACCAATACTTTTTGGAAGCGTCGCTCAAGGGCTGCATCTTTTTCGATATATTGGCGATATTCATCCAGCGTGGTGGCGCCTACGCAGTGAAGTTCACCGCGGGCTAATGCTGGCTTAAGCATATTGCCTGCGTCCATAGCGCCATCGCCCTTCCCTGCTCCTACCATGGTGTGCAGTTCATCAACGAATAAAATAACGCGGCCTTCTTCTTTGGCAAGTTCATTTAGCACCGCTTTCAACCTTTCTTCGAACTCGCCGCGATATTTGGCACCAGCGACAAGTGCCCCCATATCTAGGGAAAGCACGCGCTTGTTTTTAAGTCCTTCGGGCACTTCGCCATTGATAATACGCTGTGCGAGGCCTTCAACAATGGCAGTTTTACCTACGCCAGGCTCACCAATAAGCACGGGGTTATTTTTTGTTCTACGCTGCAGTACCTGAACAGTTCGGCGAATTTCATCGTCGCGCCCAATGACAGGGTCAAGCTTGCCTTGCTCAGCGCGTTCGGTTAAATCGGTTGTATATTTTTCTAATGCTTGGCGGACGTCTTCGGCATTAGGGTCCGTTACTTTTTGACCACCGCGCATATCGTCTATCGCGCTTTCAATAGCATCTTTGGTAATATTTAAGCTCTTGAGAATTTCACCCAACCGCCCTTTGTCTTCAAGGGCAGCAAGCACAAAGATTTCAGAAGTGATATATTCATCTTTTCGCTGCTGCGCTATTTTGTCGCAAAGGTTTAGTAATATGCCGCTGTCTTTGCTTAACTGAACATCGCCACCAATGCCTTCAATTCGTGGCAAGCGCTCAATTGCTTGACTCAGTGCAGAACGTAACGCGTTAACATTGATATTAGCTTGATCGAGCAATGGTCGCACTGAGCCGCCTTGCTGATTAAGCATTGCCGTCATCAAGTGTACCGGTTCAATATATTGGTGGTCGCGCCCCAATGCGAGTGATTGAGCATCGGATATAGCGAGCTGAAATTTGCTGGTAAATCTATCTAATCTCATAATCTCAACCTAATAGATGAAAAAATTGTTATGTTCTATTTATGTAGGCTGGTGATTTGCTATTCAAGTATGAGAATGAAAAGTTAGTCCAAATGATAACAATTAATGCAATGAATTTGATGTAGCGCAAACATTGACGCAGTTTGAAACTAAACCTGTGAAGAAAATCGCAGCACCAGTGAGTTAGCGTATACCGATAACACTAACCATCCTTCCGGTGGTGCGCTTATGCTGATGGGTAGCTCTGCGATGAGAATAAAAACGATGTTCGTCTGAATAGGTACAAAAATGACTTTGCGTCACACTTTTTACACCAGCCTGTTCTAGTTGAACTTGCGCCACCAGCGGTAAATCTAATAAGCATTTACCGGGTTGGTCACTGGGCGCTACAGCGCCGTCAATATGGGAAAACCTGCGGCCTAGCTCGGCGTCCACTTCATAGCAAGGGCCGCTAATAGCAGGGCCAATCCACGCTATAACGTCTGCCGGTGAAGCACGAAAGTGCGCAATTGCATTGCTGATAATATTCGATTCCAGCCCCTTCCAACCGGCGTGTACCGCAGCCACTTCGCGGCCTTGTTTGTCACAAAGCAATATAGGCACACAGTCTGCGGTCATTACTGCACAAAAATGTGACTTAGATGCAGAATAAGCCGCGTCAGCTGTGGTATCTACACTAGGTAAAGCAACGACACGGTTACTGTGAATTTGCTCTAGCCAGGTAATTTTATCGCTATGGGGCAAAAGACGCCTGTTGGCTTTCACCAAAAGCAAGTCATCGCCCACATGACTCCCCACATTTAACCCTGCGAACTCGCCTAGGCTCGCGCCGCCAATTCTCGTGGTCGTGTATGCCTCAATATTAGGCGGGCATGCCCACGCAGGTTCAATCAACTCAAGTGTCGAAACTTTAGAAGCGTTCGCTGTCGTCGGTGCCATAGGTCTAAATACTCGCTAAAGCATATCCTGAGGATTGTCTTCAGTGTCTTTTTTAACGGCCTTAAGCAAATCTTGCATGTCTTGCGGTAAAGGCGCCTTCCACGTCATCCACTCTTCTGTCTCTGGGTGGAAAAGCGACAACTGCGCTGCGTGAAGTGCTTGGCGCTGGAAGCCGCGAAGTACCCCAATAAAATCTTCAGATGCACCTTTAGGTAAGCGCGGTCTTCCACCATACACTTGATCACCCAATAATGGATGCTTTATATGCGCCATGTGAACGCGAATCTGGTGGGTGCGTCCGGTCTCAAGTTTTAAGCGCAAATGGGTGTAAGCTCTAAACTTTTCTATAACGCGAAAGTGCGTAATTGCAGGTTTGCCCATTTCGCGAACTGCCATGTGCGTGCGTTTTGTAGCATGTCTGCCAATAGGTTCATCTACAATACCGCCCGCAACCATAGTGCCTAGAGCAATGGCTTCATATTCACGGCTCATCTCGCGGCGTTGTAGTTGGTCAACAAGGTGCGTTTGCGCAGGTATTGTTTTTGCCACAACCATCAAGCCTGTGGTGTCTTTGTCAAGACGGTGGACAATGCCTGCACGGGGAACTTTGTCAATTTCAGGATAGTGATTTAGCAATGCATTAAGCACTGTACCGCTTGGATTTCCCGCGCCAGGATGCACGACTAAATCAGCAGGTTTATTGATGACAAGAATATGCTCGTCTTCATAAACAATGTCCAATGCGATATTTTGTGCTTCGCTGGTTACTTGCACATCCATTTCTGCTTGCACTGTAACCAGTTCGTCCATTTGCATTTTATGACGAGGAACGGTTATTACCTCCCCATTCACAGAGACATTTCCGTCTTGAATCCAAGTTTTTAACTTAGAACGCGAATATTCTGGGAACAAATCAGCTAAAACCTGATCTAACCGTAAACCAAAATGCGCAGCTTCCGTTGAAGCTTCTAATTGTATTGTGTTCGGCGACTGTGTCATAACACCATTGATTACGTCTAAAAAAGGGTATTATAACAAGGATTCACGCTGTACACTGCCTTGTTTACGTTTTTGTATGGTTTTTCTCATCGTTAGTACGTTAGAATGCAATTAAAGTGTTGTTGTTTAACACATGAGCTTAGACAGCGAAGTATTAAAACTGTTTAGCAGGAAAATAGAATTATTATGAAATCATTTCGTCTACTGGCACCCGTGTTACTTGGTGCTATGGTATCTGTCGCAGGATGTAGCTCTTCGGATAAAGAAGAGAAAGCCGTTTTAGCTAACATGGGTGCACAGCAACTGTATGACAGAGCGAAGCAAAGCATGGAAGTCGGGAACTTTAGTGCTGCCGCGCAAACCCTCAGCGCATTAGACTCGCGCTACCCGTTTGGTCCTCTATCGCACCAAGTACAGCTAGACCTTATCTATAGCTACTATAAATCGGGTAAGAACGAAGAAACTCTCGCCACTATCGATAGATTTATTCGCTTGAATCCAAACCATTCAGATGTTGACTACGCTTACTATATGCGTGGCTTAACTAACATGGAATCTGATAGCAATCTTTTCCAAGAGCTAATGAATATCGATCGTACGGACAGAGATCCATCGAAGTCTCGCCAAGCGTTTGAAGATTTTCGCAGATTGATTCAGCAGTACCCAGATAGCAAGTACGCCGCTGACGCTAAACAGCGTATGGTACACATTAAAGATCGTTTGGCTCGATATGAAATAGCAATTGCTCGCTTCTATATGAGACGCCAAGCTTACGTTGCCGCCGCTAATCGCGGACGTTACGTGATTGAACATTTCCCCAATACTACACAGGTTCAACAGGCGCTTGAAATCATGGTTTCAAGTTACGAACAATTGGGGCTTAAAGAGTTGCGTGATAATGCGATGAAGACGTTAAAGCTTAACTACCCTGATAGCGAATTTATTAGTTAAGCAGAGTTGCTAACACCAGAAACTAAAAAACGCACCTAGGTGCGTTTTGCTGTTTGGTATTAACTATTCATTTTACCATATCGTGGCTACGTTTATGTAAGCCCGCACGGATAACCTACTCTATCTGAAAAACAGGTGGCTAAAGGGGTTTAACAATCTCGCCAAACCAGACGTAAAATGGAGTGGCTGGTCGACGATACTAAAAACAAGACACCCGTCTTTGTCTTCAGACTTTGGCGTGTGAGTTTTCTCTCCATCCATGAAAATAAAATCCCCAGTATCGTAGCGATTTAAGCCGTCACTGAATTCTCCGTCGATAACTAGCGTGTATTCGGTGCCGCGGTGGGTATGTTCTGGTACGCTTCCGCCCGCCCATAAAAACTGAAGTTCGCAACGCCTTGGTTACCTAAATCTACGGGCGCTTGCCATAGCTTTCCAACTAGACTCGACCAATCCCCGTCTTATCGATATAGCGATGTAACGTTCTGGGTAGCGTAAAGACTCTTCCGTCTAGCTCTATCGCATTCGTAGCCTTGCGCTGACTGATGTTCGCTTCTTGATTGCGTGGTGAAGCAACAGCGTTGTTAGCTTTGATTGCTTTTGATTCGATTTGCGGTGCTGTAGGAAGTTGAGTAATCTGAGAGAGCATCTCATCTAATTGAAACGATACCTCTAACTTGTCACCTACACCTGCGCCAGATACGAGATCCTCAGCAAGGCGTTCTGTTTCTACCTCAACAAAACGCTGACACTTCTCGCACATATCGCAATGTGCTGAGACCATCAATGATATTGCGGGTGACAATGTGCCCTCAACAAAGTCTGACAGCTGTCGGGCACTTGGGTGAAACCTAATCATTATCGTTTAACATGACCTTTAATCGTTGAAGCGCTAAGCGAGTTCTTGACTTTACTGTACCTAAGGGAATAGAAAGTTCGTCAGCGACTTCTTGCTGAGATTTGCCATCAATATAGATAGCTTCAACCACCGCCTTTTGTTTAACCGGAAGTGATTCAAACATATAGCCAATTTGCTCTAAAGTGACTTGCTCGTCAAGTGGCGCCTCGTTCGCATCTGCCGTCTGCTCACATAACACAGGCCACAGGTCGTCAGAGCACACGTCCTCTTTTCTATTTTGAAGCTTACGTAACATGTCAAACCGTATATTACGTGCAATAGTGAAGATCCACGTTGAAGGCGAGCCTTTCTCAGCATTAAACAAATGCGCTTTTTGCCATACATTCGACATGGTGTCTTGTACAAGCTCCATTGCTAATGCTTCATTACCCATCTGCTTAAGGGCATAAGAGCGCAAACGTGGGGCAAAATAGTTGAACACTCGAGCAAATGAACGCTTGCATCGAGCATCTGCAACCGCGACTAGGTAATCAGACATTTCAGTAGCACACTCTTTAGGTTTGATTGTGCTGTTACTTTGT
Source organism: Alteromonas infernus (assembly GCF_902705815.1). Lineage (NCBI taxonomy): Bacteria > Pseudomonadati > Pseudomonadota > Gammaproteobacteria > Alteromonadales > Alteromonadaceae > Alteromonas > Alteromonas infernus. Next base: position 75,446 of record NZ_CACSIG010000045.1, on the reverse strand, counting down.
TCCAAAGGAATTCCAACTAACATAAGATTCGTCCGCTTTTCCGTTTTGGTTGTGACATTCTACGGCTTAATGACTTAAAACGTTCGCGAAATTCGCAAATATTGGATTACGATTTTGTAATGAAACTCTTCATTCATTTTAAGCTATGCAATCAAGGCAGAGAGATAGTTAAGTAAACTTGTACACTCTCGCTGTTCTAGAAAATGCTGCTTTTGTGAGCCATCAACAGGAAGTAACTCTAACCAGCGGTTTAACACCCAATTGGGGCAATCAAACTTCGGTGATTCATAGAGCGCTGCTAGCTCTTCGTAATTTCCAAATATTTCTTTAAGTCGCTCATCCATAGGCGCTATTTGTTGAGGGGCTAAGTCACACTGCCAAGGCGGTAATGCTTTACAGTTTCCTGTGCGAAGACCGTCTTTTTCAACTTCGATGCTATTTACCTCAACTAAGTGAGAACCAGCAACCTTTATGCCAAGCAACCCATCATCGAGCATATCGAAGTCTACAACCTGCGCGTACGTCCCTATTTTATGGATATGCTGATTCTTATCCTTGTCGCCATTTGCATTTAGCATACACATCACAAAGCCTTTATTTTCGGCACATGCCTGCTTAACCATGCGTACATATCGCGGCTCAAAAATTCGCAGCGCCATTCTGCCTTCGGGTAGAAGGTGGGCGGACAAAGGAAACAATGGAAAACGTTCTACACTCATATTTATCACATCCGAAAACACGAAATTCATTACGCAAGTGAGTACAAATAGGATCGAATGGGAAATATTTTCACAGGCAGGTTGTAAAACATGATCTTATCAACGGAAACTACTGTAAGTTAATTCCTTACTAGCAATATTATTAAACATTAGATCAGCCACTTGCGATTAGATTAAAAGTTAATCTCACTTAAGACTAAACACTGTTAACAGATTTGCCTGTGGTCATTCATCAGTAATTTAGCGAGAGGAAGGGGTATGGACGTTATTTCCCGCTTTTGTAAGATTTACACGGATATATGTCAAATATCGCCAGACGACTTAGAAAGCGTCTATGGAAAAGATATCGTTTTCATCGATCCTATCACTACGCACCAAGGTATTGGCGAAGTCAAAAGTTACTTTTCTAATTTGTTGACGCAAGCGCAAAGCTGTAAGTTTGATATCGCTGACGTTTTTGTCTGTTCAAAAGAAAAAGACAGCAGGTCCAAAGTAACCCACGTTGTGAACTGGACGATGAGGCTGACGCTTAAAAATAACAGTAAAGCATATAACCCTAGACGGCACGACCCAACTCGGCGTGGTTAACGACACCATCATTTATCACAAAGATTATTACGACTTGGGCGAAATGGTTTATGAGCACGTACCCATCTTAGGTTTTGTAATTAAAAAGATTAAAGGGAAGCTGGCATCGTGAAATCAATTCTTATTACTGGAGCAACCTCAGGCATTGGCAAAGCATTAGCCACCCACGCCGCTAATCAAGGTTACCGCGTTATTGCGTGCGGTCGCAATGAAGAGACGTTAAATGAGCTGAGTCGCTACAGCAACATCGAGGCTTGTCAATTTGATGTAACCGACCTAGAGGATGCTCGCCGCGCATTAGCAACGGTAAAGTTTGATATTGCTGTGCTGAACGCAGGTACGTGTGAGTATGTTGATATCGATAGCTTCGAGCCCGACATGTTCCGCCGCGTTTTCGAGCCAAACTTTTTCGGCGTGGTTCATTGTGTAGATGCTCTGTTACCCCGGTTTAAGAAAGGCGATAAGCTGGTCATAGTGGATAGCATGGCAAGACTACTTCCATTTACTAAAACGCAAGCATACGGTTCAAGTAAAGCGGCGCTGCATTACTTTACCAAGTCACTTGAAGTCGACCTTCATGAGAAAGGCGTTAAAGTGCAGGCCGTGTCTCCTGGATTCGTTGAAACCCCATTAACTGACAAAAATGACTTTGAAATGCCAATGAAAATTAGTGCAGAAGAAGCCGCAGAAGCTATGCTTAAAGGAATAGAAAGCAATAAGCAGTCGGTATTCTTCCCTCGGGCGTTTGGCTTTATTCTTCGTCTAATGCACGTACTGCCTACCCCGCTACAAAAGCGCTTATCGCTGGCGATGAGAGAAAAACAATAAGAGACAATAGAATGACAAATAGAGTTGCCGTTATAGGTACAGGAATTTCAGGGCTTACCTGCGCTCACCTTTTAAATAAACAGCATAACATCACCGTTTACGAAGCCAATGACTATATTGGAGGCCATACAGCTACGAAAACAATTATTGATGAGGGTGAAGAACACAATATCGATACGGGTTTTATCGTTTTTAACGACTGGACCTACCCTAATTTCATAAAGCTGATGACACAGCTTAATGTACCGTACCAGCCCACAGAAATGAGTTTCTCTGTGATGAGCAAAAAGGCCAACCTTGAGTACAACGGCAATAATTTAAACAGCTTGTTTGCGCAACGGCGCAACATTTTGAGGCCGAAGTTTTGGCGCATTGTTAAAGACATCCTTACATTTAATAAAGCGTGTAAGGCCATGGTTGCAGAAAAGCGCGACACTTCATCCCTTACCCTTGAAGACATTATCAAAGAATTAGGCCTTAGCGATGACTTTGCACGCTATTACATTTTACCTATGTGCGCGGCTATTTGGTCTAGCAGCTTGGAGCAAACCCGTAAGTTTCCGCTGACTTTTTTCTTACAGTTTTTCAATAACCACGGCTTGCTCAATATTACCGACCGCCCGCAGTGGTACACAATAAAAGGTGGGTCTAGCCAGTACATCCCTCCTTTGATAGCGCCCTTCAAATCGAAAATAAAATTATCATCGGCCGTGGTATCTGTTGCAAAGATGACAGATTCATGGGAAGTCACCGACGCTAACGGTGAACGTTTAAGCTATGACCACGTTGTCTTCGCGTGCCACAGTGATCAGGCATTAAAGATGCTTGAGGCCCCTTCAGCACTTCATAAAGAGATACTCGGCAGTATTCCTTACGCGGATAACGATGTCGTTATGCACAAAGACGTTTCTCAGCTTCCTAAAAGAAAGCTTGCATGGGCTAGCTGGAATTACCGGCTAAAAGAAGATGCAACAGAAGAGCAACGCCCGGCATCTGTGACCTACGACATGAACATTCTTCAGCGGTTAGAAGCTAAAAACACCTACTGTGTAACACTGAATAATACGCCAGAAATTGACCGCGCCAGTATATTGGGGAGCTATCAATACGCCCACCCGCAGTTCAGCGCCAGCATGGTTAAGGCTCAGCAAAGAAGAAACGAAATTTGCGGTGTCGATAACCTTCATTTTTGCGGGGCTTATTGGTACAACGGCTTTCATGAAGACGGTGTAAAAAGCGCGCTTGATGTTTGCGAACGCTTTGGTGAAACCTTGTGATTGAAAGCGCAATTTATAAGGGTAAAGTTTACCATCAGCGTTTTATGCCCACTCAGCACAAGTTCGACTACGATATCTATTTGTTTTGGCTAAAGCTAGAGCGCGGCGAACTCGAAACCTTATCAAATACGCTTAAGCACTTTTCAGCAAAAAAGAAAGCCAGAGTGCGTTTTAAGCGTGAGGACTATTTAGGCGACCCATCAATACCCCTAAACCAAGCTGTGCTTGACAGGATGAGTAAGCTAAATGGCGGGACGCGCCTTGAAGGCGACGTATTCATGCTTGGACAGCTTCGCATGTGGGGGCTATATTTCAGCCCCGTCAATTTCTATTACTTGCGCAATAAAGAAGGTACGTTTACTCATTTGTTAGCTGAGGTAAGCAATACGCCATGGAACGAGCGACACCATTATCTGGTAAATCTTGCAACACAGGACGATACCCCTAAAGCTTTCCACGTTTCCCCGTTTAACCCAATGGACATGACTTACCAATGGTCAATCTCCCAACCCTCAACGAGACTTTCTCTTGCGATGGACTGCGTAAGAGAGGACAAAGAATTTAGCGCTGGCATTAACTTAACAAAATTTACTTTAGATAATGCGAATCTATCTACAGCACTTAAACGTATACCCAGTATGACACTAAAAACTATGGCCGGAATTTATTGGCATGCGCTTAAATTGCTGCTTAAACGAACGCCGCTGTATACACACCCAAAAAAAAGTCAGGAACAATAACAATGTCTTTCGGTGAATCTGTACTCATGACCACTTCAGAGGTCTCTTTTGTAGATAAAGCATGTAGAAGCTTATTCTTACAATGCTTAAAGCAACTGCCTTTTGGTAGCTTAACTATTCAAGAAAATGGCGACGATATCGCCAAGTTTGGAACAGAAAATGACGATTTACGGGCAACGGTAAATATCAAAGATGTTAAGGCCTACCGTCGTCTTTTACTTGGGGGCAGTGTTGGCGCAGGCGAAGCCTACATGGATGACTTATGGGACAGCGATGACGTAACGGCAGTAGTAAGAATTTTTGCTAGAAACTTGCCTACTCTTGATGAGTGGGAGAATAAATTTAAGTGGCTCACCATGCCTGTTAATAAGCTTCAACATTTTGCTCGTCGAAACACCACAGACCAAGCTAAAAGAAATATTGAAGCCCACTACGATTTAGGCAATAAGCTATATACCCGTTTTTTAGACCCTACCATGATGTATTCGTCGGCGATTTACCCCGACCCAAATGCATCATTAAATGAAGCGCAAAATTATAAGCTAAAAGCCATTTGCGATAAATTGCAGTTAAATGAGAACGACCATCTTGTCGAAATCGGCACTGGGTGGGGCGGCCTTGCCGTTTATGCCGCTAAGCATTATGGATGTAAGGTTACCACCACTACCATATCAGAGGAGCAGCATGCCTGGGCAAAGAACTGGATTGCGAAAGAGGGGCTGGAAGACAAGGTTACTCTGCTCAAAAGAGATTACCGTTTGTTGGAAGGAAAATACGACAAACTTGTGTCTATCGAAATGATAGAGGCCGTGGGTAAACAGTACTTAGGTAACTTCTTTGAAAAGTGTTCATCGCTATTAAAAGACGATGGTCTGATGCTCCTTCAGTCCATCACTATTGATGACAGACGCTACGATAGCTACGCAGACAGCGTAGATTTCATTCAAAAATACATATTCCCCGGCGGTTTTTTACCATCTCAGCATCAATTAAATGCGCATCTTAAAAAGTATACCAATATGATGATTCGCGACCTTCACGACATTGGCGTTGACTACGCGAAAACGCTAAATCATTGGTATGAGGCGTTTATATCAGCCAAAGACGAATTATTAAACGACGGCTACGATGAGCGCTTTATGCGTATGTGGACCTACTATCTAAAATACTGTGAAGGCGGTTTTTTAGAAAGAACGATTAGCACGGTTCAGCTTGTCATTTCTAAGCCACACTGTAGAGAAGAACTCGCTCGGGTTTAGTGCAGTTGCTTGTTTAGTACAGCAAAACAATAAAGCGGCGCTGAATTCAGCGCCGTTGTTGTTTATATTTAACCCTTATTCATAACGAGTAACGACACAACGCACTAACGCCTACTCATCCACCACTGATATCGGTTTAGATATCATTGGCTTACCCTGATTAATGTTTATTTCAACCCGACGATTTTTCGCCCTGTCGGCGGATGTGGTTGCGTTTTCCACAATAGGGGCAGTATCGGCTTTTCCTACTACCGACATGCGGCTTTCATCAAAGCCAGGGGCTGTACGCATGGCTTCTGCCACGGCAACTGCACGTTGTGAAGATAGGTCCCAGTTTGAGCGATATAACTCATTAGCAATATGCTGACCATCGCTGTGCCCTGAAATTTCAATTTCTCCCGGCACATCAGCGAGTAGCGTACCGATTTTTCTTAAAACGGGCTGAAACTGCGGCTGTAAGAAAGCTGAGCCCGCTGAAAACGAACCGTTCTCACGAATTCGAATAGTAAGCTGCTGACCTAGTGACTCCATTTCAACTGAGCCATCTAAAATTTGTTTTTCTAACTGTTGCGCCACTTTCTTCATCAATTCAGCCATTTGCGACTGATCAGTGCTCTGTTCTGCCGAAGAGGACGACTGGGTTGCGGTTTGTTGCGATTGACCGCCCCGCTGTTCGCCGCGCTGCTTCTGACGACCGCCCGCTGAGTCCTCATTTCCGGCCTGGAACTCTAGCATCTGTTGTGTCATTTCATTGGTTTGCTGCTGAATAGATTCAATAGGCGTAGGATCAGGTTTACCCGGACGGAATTCCATAGCAATAACGCTTGTTCCCTTGGGAATATCCTTTACTTCAATTTTGTTCTGTACGCCGAAAGCGAACTTCATTGAGCCCGCTATCTGTTTAAACTTAAGTACGTCCATTTCAGAAAATGAGAGCAGAAGTACGAAAAAGCACATAAGCAATGACATCAAGTCAGCGAAGGTTCCCATCCAAGCTGGCAGCCCCTCGGGGGGGCATTTGGGGCATTCTTCTTCAGCCATTACTCTTCCTCTGCGCTTCCGCGTTTACTCGCCGCAAGGTAATTCTTTAGTACTCCCTCTATCACCCGAGGGTTCTGACCATCTGCGATACCGACTATTCCGTCAAGAACAAGGCTCTGGTTTAGCTTTTCCTCGCCGGCGCGCACTGACAATTTAAATGCAATTGGCAAACATATAACATTGGCAAAGAAAGCACCGTAAAGCGTGGTAAGTAGTGCAACCGCCATCGCGGGCCCAATTGCTTTTGGGTCATCCATATTAGAGAGCATGGCTACCAAGCCGATCAGTGTACCAATCATTCCCATTGCCGGTGCAATATCACCCATGCCTTTGAAAAATGAAGCACCAAAATCATGGCGTTCGGAAGTCATTGAAATATCTTTAGCGAGAGTCTCTCTGACTACTTCAATATCATGGCCGTCGACCAGCATATCGACGCCTTTTTGCATAAATTCGTTTGAAATTTCCGCCTCTTCTAGCGCAAGGAAGCCACCTTTTCGCGCGGCATCTGCCATTTCAACAATTTTCTCAATAAGCTCTTCAGGCGATTCAATTTTGAACATGAAGGCCTTGCCTGCAATTTTACCTGCGCCAAAAAACTGACCTAACGTAAATTGTGACAAAACAACGAATAAGGTCCCCCCGAATACGATAAGTATTGACTGGACGTCGATGAACATGCCCAAGCTGCCGCCTAAGATCATAGCCATAACTATGAAACCAATGGCGCCCAACATACCTATGACGGTTGCTAAATCCACTCACTCTTCCCCATTTATGCGCAGTCAGTGCTGTTGATGTACAATATTCTATCGGCAATAGATAGAAATACTAAAACGACATTATTGAAAAATATCACATTTATTTGTTTTTTATGAAGTGTAGGTGGCGTTAAATACGCTAGCTACACCTTCTATAACCCTATTTCATTATCGAGTTTATATGCCTAAAGCGTTTATTCTAGCGTTACGTTAGCACGCTAAAGAAAAAAGACACCTAGCAGTAGCATGGAATATAGCACAAAATGGTTAAATGCTGCTTTTTGTACTGCATGAAAAAAAAGCGATATACCGGTGATATGGGCGATATAGAGACAAACCATTTGACCCCTGTGCAACCCTCGGTTAATGTGCGCGGTATACGTATTTTGGCCATTAAAATGAGTGTTTTTATGACGACAGAAAAAGTATCCGCGTCTTTCGAAGAAACGTTATCAGAGTTAGAAGCCATCGTTAACGAAATGGAAAACGGTGATCTGCCGCTAAATAAAGCACTGGAAAAGTTCGAACGAGGCATTGCCCTCTCTCGTCAAGGTCAACAATCTCTTGAAAACGCCGAACAAAAAGTAAAGATATTGCTTAATGAACAAGGCGAAGACACCCTTCACACTCTACCTGAAAGTGAACAACCCTAATTTGTTCATTTTTACATTACAGGCAACCTATGAATTTTTCTGCTTTGCATCAGCAAGTTAAACAGCAAACTGATGCATCTCTTCTTACTCTGATTGATGAACTACCGGATTACGCACCGCGCCTAAAAGACGCTATGCGTCACGCGCTGCTTGCTGGTGGCAAACGCATGCGTCCGCTGCTAGTGCAAGTTGTAGGAAATACGCTAGACGTCCCTAAAAAGGACCAAATGGCTATTAGTATGGCCATTGAATGCGTACATGCCTATTCTCTCGTTCATGACGACTTACCGGCCATGGATGATGATGACTTGCGTCGCGGTATGCCTACCTGTCACATCGCCTTCGATGAAGCAACAGCGATATTGGCAGGTGATGCATTACAAGCACTTGCATTTACCGTATTAGCCGATGCACCTTTGGGCACCTACGCTCAAGCCAAACGCCCTCAGCTGTTATCTGTGTTAGCTAAAAGTGCCGGCTATGTGGGCATGTGTGGCGGTCAAGCCATCGATTTGGCCAGTACTGGCGAAAGTATTTCTCTTGATGAATTAAAACGGCTGCACAAGTTGAAAACCGGGGCTTTACTGCGCGCGTGTGTTGAAATGGTGGCTATAGTAAGTGAAGATTTATTGCCAGAGGCAAAAGTTGATTTAATGGCTTACGCTGCAGATATCGGGTTGGCGTTTCAAGTTCAAGATGACATCTTGGATGTGGTTGGCAGCAGCGAAAAATTAGGGAAACCCGCAGGGTCTGACGAAGCGTTAGGGAAAAATACATTTCCGGCCAAACTTGGTATGGAAGGCGCCAAGCGTGAATTAGAAATGCTTCACGATAATGCACTTCAAGCATTGGCGCGTTTGCCCTACAATACAGACAGTTTAATTGCGTTTAGCGAGCTTTTGGTAAAACGCGACCATTAGCCACGCGCCATGTTGAAAAAGATAATAAGTACATGAGTTTAGATCTCCAACATTACCCAACGCTTGCGCTTGCGCAAACACCTGATAAGTTGAGGCAGCTGCCTCAAGACAAATTACGCGAGCTCGCCGATGAGTTACGTGAGTACTTACTTAATAGCGTAAGTCAAACCAGCGGGCACTTTGCCTCAGGTTTAGGCACAGTAGAGCTTACTGTCGCACTGCACTATGTATACAACACCCCCTTTGACCGTTTGTTGTGGGACGTGGGCCATCAAGCCTATCCACACAAAATTTTGACCGGCCGTGCTGAGCGCATGAGTACCATTCGCCAGAAAAACGGTTTACATCCGTTTCCGTGGCCGCCGGAAAGTGAATACGACACCTTTGCTGTTGGCCACTCGTCTACATCGATTAGCGCTGCACTCGGCATGGCGGTAGCCGCAGAAAAGGAAGGTAAAGACAGAAAAGTGGTATCGGTCATTGGCGATGGCGCGATGACAGCGGGTATGGCGTTTGAAGCACTTAACCATGCAGGCGATATCAAAAAAGATATGGTGGTGGTGCTCAACGACAACGAAATGTCTATCTCTGAGAACGTAGGTGCACTGAATAGCCACCTAGCGCGTTTGCTGACAGGAAACTTTTTCAACTCCATTCGCGATGGCGGTAAAAAACTGCTTAGTAACGTACCGCCTATTAAAGAGTTTGCCAGCCGTGCAGAAGAGCACCTTAAAGGCATGGTCGTGCCTGGTACTATCTTCGAAGAGCTGGGCTTTAACTATATTGGTCCTATTGACGGTCACGACGTCAATGCTGTTGTAGATACCCTTCGCAACATGCGTAACTTCGATGGCCCGCAGCTGTTACACGTGGTCACCAAAAAAGGTAAAGGCTACGCCGTTGCAGAAGAAGACCCGATAAAATTTCACGCAGTGCCAAAATTCAACCCGGCAGACAATGCACTGCCCAAGTCTAAGCCTTCTGCACCCACCTACTCGGCTATTTTTGGCCAGTGGCTGTGTGATATGGCAGCACAAGACCCTAAGCTTATGGCGGTGACACCTGCTATGCGTGAAGGTTCAGGCATGGTTGAGTTTTCTCAGCGTTTTCCTGAACAATACTTCGATGTCGCCATTGCCGAGCAGCATGCAGTGACCTTTGGTGCCGGCCTTGCGAAAGACGGGATGAATGCGGTTGTTGCGATTTACTCATCTTTCTTGCAACGCGCGTACGATCAGCTTATCCACGATGTGGCAATTCAAGACTTACCCGTATTATTTGCCATAGACAGAGCCGGCATAGTTGGCGCCGATGGCCCTACTCACCAAGGCGCGTTTGATATTGCTTTCCTTCGCTGTATTCCAAACATGGTCGTGATGGCACCTTCAGACGAAAATGAGTGTCGCCAAATGCTCTACACTGGCCATAAGCTGCAAAAGCCAGCGGCGGTACGCTACCCTCGCGGGGCAGGCTTGGGGGTTACGCCAGATGAAGCCATGACAGCGCTTGAGATTGGTAAATCACGTACCTGTCGAGAAACCGCGAAAGATAAATCTGAAAGCGTTGCTATTTTGAACTTCGGCTGTTTATTGCCCTATGCACTTGAAGCAGCAGAGGCTATTGACGCTACGGTTATCGACATGCGCTTTATCAAGCCATTAGATGGCGACGCTGTTTTAAAAGCAGCCAACGAACACAGCGCACTTATAACCTTAGAAGACGGCTGTATTATGGGCGGTGCTGGTAGTGCCGTACTAGAACATTTGCAGCAAAACGGCGTACTAAAGGCAGTTAAAATGTTAGGTCTGCCTGATAGTTTTATCCTGCAAGGTACACAACAGGAAATGTACAAAGAGCACGGCTTAGATGCTGAAGGTATTATTGCTGCGGCAAAATCGCTAATAGGATAACAGCGTTAGAGCCACATCAATTAAACACGAAAAAGCCCGCAAACATGCGGGCTTTTTGTGAGAAATTCTCGGATATATCTTCTTTGCTTACTACACGTCTTAGTCGTTAAGCTTTATGTTAACGCATTAAAACAAGGCTAAAGCTGCTGGCCAGAACACCATTAGCAAATGTAGGCAACCGCATGCCATGGCGCCAGCCAGTAAATCGTCTAGCATTATGCCTGTACCACCGTGTAGGCGCTTATCAATAATGCCTATTGGCCAAGGCTTTAAAATATCGAAAAGCCTAAATAGAATGAAACCAACCAGCAGGGATGACGCGGTAATTGGTACAAATAGAAACGTGACGAACATGCCCGCTATTTCATCCCACACGATAGAGCCATGGTCGTGGACCTGCATATCGTCAGCCGTCTTACCGCAAAGGTAAATGCCCACAACTGAGAATATAAGCGTAAGCGCGATAAATGAAACAATGGATACTTGGCTACAGGCGATAAGCAAAGGCAATGCAGCTAGAGAGCCAAACGTCCCAGGCATAAAAGGAATTAGCCCGCTACCAAAGCCCAACGCTAGAAAATGGACCGGATTTTTCATACTCACTCTAGCGCGAAATTCAGCCTGCATGTAAATTCCTTTGTCTCACGTCTAATTAATCGGTTGTACTTAAAAGCTATGCTCGTAACCCGCCGCAGCGACAGGCGTATACTTCTCATTACTTTTAAGTAATGAGAGTTTGCCATTGTGACCGGTTAATTGCCCGATACACGTTGCTTTTACGTTTGTACTTGCCAAAGACGTTTCCAGGCTGCCGTGTTGCTCTTCGCTTACCGTAAAAATCAACTCGTAATCATCTCCAGCAGATAGCGCATATTCGATAGCCTGTTCAGGCGACACGGCGCTAGTTAACGCCCGAGAAAGTGGCAAGCGCTCTACGTGAACATTTGCGCCACAATTAGACGCTTTTAAAATATGACCTAAATCTGATATCAAGCCATCAGATATATCGATACATGATGTGGCAATACGACGAATAGCTGTACCCACTGCAACTCGGGGAGTTGGAAAGTAATGACGATTAATTAACACGTCTTTTGCTTCGCCTGTGACACTTAGCTTATTTTGTAGAATATCTAAGCCAGCACCAGCGTCGCCTAACGTACCGGTAACATAAAGCCAGTCACCCGGCTTTGCACCGCTTCGCGTCAGCTCTGAACCCGGTGGTATAAAGCCTTGCGCGGTAATCGTCATTGCCATAGGGCCTTTTACCGTATCACCGCCGATTAACTGCACGGAATAATACTGGGTAAGCTCATAAAGGCCCGCAACAAAATCATCAAGCCAAGCTTCATCTACTTCTGGAAGCGACAGTGACAGGCTTATCCATGCGGGCTCCGCCCCCATTGCAGCCAAATCACTTAAGTTAACCGCTACTGTTTTGTATGCCACAGATTTCGCTGGCGCATCTTTTAAAAAATGCACGCCTGCAACAAGGGTATCAGTAGTAACGGCGAGTTGTTGGTTTTCAGGAACCGTTGTTACAGCACAGTCATCACCAATACCTATAACAACGTCTTTGCGTTTGTGGCCGCAGTTTGAAAAATAGCGGCCGATAAGATCAAATTCTTTCACAGTAATTTTTAAACCCTTTCAGCGGCAATCCATGCCGCCATGGTAAGGTTAGTCGCGCTCATCTTTGCGCAACGTGCGCACTGCTTTATCCAGTGCACCATTAATGAACTTATGGCTCTCTTCGGCACCGAATGCCTTAGCGAGCTCAATCGCTTCATTAATAATTACGCGATAAGGTACATCAATGCGCTCAGTCAGTTCCAGCGTCGCAATGCGCAAGATCGCTTTTTCTATCGCGTCTAGCTCTTCAGGCAGACGGCCAAGATAAGGTTTGATCGTCGCATCAAGCTTACTTGCGTTATGCGCAACTCCGCGCAGCAAGGCTTGAAAATACGCCATGTCTACCTTTTGCATGTCGTTACTGGTGGCTAGCGCCAGTTCAACCTGCTGTATATCGTTGTGACTCATTTGCCATGAATACACGCCTTGCAAGGCGAGTTCACGGGCTTTACGACGAGCTGAAACTTTCACTTAATGTTTACCTTAAAGCTTTTCAACAGCATCGATAACGTTAACCATTTCAAGCGCGCCCAGTGCAGCTTCTGCACCTTTATTGCCCGCTTTAGTACCTGAACGCTCGATTGCTTGTTCAATTGAATCTGTTGTGATTACGCCAAATGAAACCGGAATACCGTATTCAAGTGATACTTGCGCAAGACCTTTATTGCTCTCACCTGCTACAAAATCAAAGTGTGGCGTGCCACCACGAATAACCGCACCTAGTGCGATAATGGCGTCAAATGACTTTTTCTCGGCTAATTTTTTAGCCACTACAGGTAACTCGTAAGCACCAGGAACGCGTACTAACGTGATATCGTCATCACTTACTTCACCGTGACGCTCTAGGGTGTCTAATGCACCTTCTAGTAAGCTCTCTACTACAAAGCTATTAAAGCGTGATACTACGATAGCAAACTTCTTACCGGTTGCTCTGATATTACCTTCAACTACCTGCATGGTTTCATTCCTCGAGAAAAAACGGCGCGAAGTATACCACAACTGCGCCCAAACTAAATCGATTGTTTCTTTAACTTCAACTATTCGTAAACGGCCACTTTATGCTTAGCCAAATGTGGGGAGGGAATGCTGGTCGCAAACCCTCCACCGCATGGATGCGGTGGCGGAGCGTACAGGGATGTATTCACCGCGTGTTTGCGACGAGCATTCCCTCTCCACTTTCGCTGTGCTCTACACCCAAGCACTAGTCGTGCACGTACTCGACCACTTCTAGGCCGTAACCTGAAAGCGCATGATATTTAATTGGCTTGCTAAGAAGACGCATTTTGTGAACGCCCATAGATGCAAGAATTTGGCTACCCACGCCAATTGTGCGCGACGATCCCTGCCAATCAGCGCCAGCAGGTTGTTCGCCTCTATCTTCGGCTGCAAAGCGGCGTACCTGGCTTTCGATGTGCTCTTCTTTACCTAATAGCACTAACACTCCACCTTCTTCTGAGATTTTGCGCATGCCGTCTGCTAATGTCATCGAGCGATGAATACCGCGGGTAGAGCCGAGAAGATCACTAAACGTATTGTGAAGGTGTACACGCACAAGCGTCGCTTCATCTTCTTTTATCTCACCTTTCTTAAGGGCAAAGTGAAGCTGGTTATCAATACTGTCTTTAAAGGTATGTAACTCAAAGTCACCATACTCGGTCGGCATGTTGCACTGCGCCACTTTTTGAATCGTCGTTTCGTTTAGGTTACGGTATTCAATTAGATCGGCAATAGTACCAATTTTAAGGTTGTGTTTAGCTGCAAACTTTTCCAACTCTGGGCGACGGGCCATAGTGCCGTCTTCATTAAGAATTTCTACAATAACGCCCGCCGGTTCTAAACCCGCTAAACGGGGTAAATCAACACCAGCTTCGGTATGACCCGCACGGTTTAATACACCGCCATCTTTAGCAATAAGTGGAAAAATATGACCCGGCTGTACGATGTCTGTGGCTTTCGCCTCTTTCGCTACCGCAGCTTTAATTGTCGTGGCGCGGTCTGCCGCTGAAATGCCCGTGGTTACACCCGTTGCCGCCTCGATAGAAACAGTAAAGTTCGTAGAGAACTGGGCTTCGTTTTTATCTACCATTAACGGAAGATTTAGCGCACGACAACGCTCTTGCGTCATAGGCAAACATACCAAGCCCCGTGCGTGAGTAACCATAAAGTTTATGGCTTCAGGCGTCACATGCTCTGCCGCCATAATGAGGTCACCTTCATTCTCTCGGTCCTCATCATCCATTAAGATAACCATTTTACCTTGGCGGATATCTTCAATTATTTCTTGTGTAGTGTTAAATGCCATGTTGTGTGCTTCTTGTAGGGTTATTTTCTTAAAAATCCGTTCTCGGCAAGAAATGCCATATCGATGCCTTTGCTCTGTGGCTCGGCGGCTTTATCGCCCAGCATTAATCGCTCTAAGTAGCGCGCAATAACATCAACTTCTAAATTAACTGCAGTACCTACTTTATAGCTTCCCATTATCGTTTCTTGTAACGTATGGGGAATGATCCAAAGCATGAACTCAGCGCCATTCACCTCGTTAACGGTAAGACTGATTCCATCAACCGTAATGCTGCCTTTATGAGCAATATATTTGGCAATCGCTTCGGGCGCTTTAACCCAGAATTCTACATAGTCTGAATGTTTAATGATTTGCGTAACTTCACCAACGCCGTCCACGTGACCAGACACAATGTGACCGCCAAAGCGATCGGTTGGGCGCATGGCTTTTTCTAAATTAACCGTTGAGCCAGCGCTGTAATGTGCAAAGCCAGTTAATTTAATCGTCTCTGCCGACACATCTGCACAGTAATAATCAGCCCCCATATCAGTGACTGTTAAACAAACACCGTTGGTAGCGATACTGTCGCCTAGCGCTACATCAGACATATCAAGCGTAGGTGAAGACACCGTTAGACGAATATCATTGCCACGGTTATCGAGCTTTTTAATCGTGCCTAACGCTTGAATAATTCCAGTAAACATAAAGTTCCTCTTTAGTCGCGTTAGCGACAGGTGTTGCTAACGTCGGGCCGGAAGATAAGCTTAATATCGTTACCCACCTGACGATTTTCAATAAGTGAAAGTGAAATAGATTGATTTAAAGCGGTAAACGCTGGCAAATTGACCATACTTACCCCTTTATCACCTAATAGCTTAGGCGCTTGGTAACAAATAAGCTCGTCCACCAGCCCTTCTTGCAAGAGTGCACCGGCAAGGCCTGGCCCCGCTTCTACCCATACTTCGTTAAATTGCTTATCGCCCAATGCCAACATTAGTGCGTGTAAGTCAAGCTTACCGTCTTTTTCATCAAGCTGAAGGTAATGCTGGCTTGCCGTATCTGGGTGAGCCTGAGACGTAGCAGTAAAGGTCATATTGCCGTCATTAAAGAGCGCATAGTCTCGACTAAGCGTGCTTTTACTGTCTACCACAACCCGAGCAGGCTGGCGAACATGTTCAAGGGGATAATCGTCAAACTGCGCCTCTTTCTCGCGTACTAAAAGGCTAGGATTGTCGGCCTTCACTGTACCCGACCCCGTTAACACCACACAGCTTTGTGCGCGATAGTGCTGTACATCTCGTCTGGCTTCTGGAGTGGTAATCCATTGGCTCACACCGTTTTGCAAGGCTATTTTTCCGTCAACACTTATGCCCAACTTTACGCGAACAAAGGGTTTACCGGTTAGCATACGCTTTATAAAACCGGGATTAAGCGCAGCGGCTTCTGCAGCCATTACCTCGCTCACCACTTCAATACCCGCTTCTTGCAACATACTTATACCGTTGCCGCATACGTTCGGGTTAGGGTCAGTCATAGCAATGACAACTCGCGCAACCTGCGCTTCAACAAGGGCTTTAGCGCAAGGCGGCGTACGCCCAAAATGACTGCAGGGCTCTAGGGTAACGTAAGCGGTTGCACCTTTGGCACCTTCAGAACGTGCATGAGCTGCTTGTCTAAGTGCGTGTACTTCGGCATGAGGTGTGCCCGCTTGGATGTGATAACCTTGGCCTAACAACTGACTGTCTTCGTCAACAATCACGCAGCCAACGCGGGGGTTGGGCGAGGTAGTAAAGCGCCCTTTTTTGGCAAGTTGAATGGCCTTTGCCATCCAATAATAATCGTTTTTAACCGTATCGTGGTTCACTTGGATTCCTGTTGTAGCCCTAAGTGTTTAAGGTTTATCGAACCTAATCCCCTAGTCGTGCAATCTCTTCTCCAAATTCACGAATGTCTTCGAAGGAACGATAAACTGAAGCGAACCGAACATAGGCGACTTTGTCGAGTTCTTTGAGGGCTTTCATTATTAGGTTGCCAAGTAGTTCGCTGCTTACTTCTCGTTCACCGGTTGCGCGCAACTGTGATTTAAGCGAAAGGATACATTGTTCTACTTTTTCGGTACTAACAGGGCGCTTTTCAAGCGCGCGCTGTAGCCCAGCACGAAGTTTATCTTCGTTGAATGGTTCACGCGAGCCATCGCGTTTAATAACGCGGGGCATCACAAGCTCTGCACTTTCAAATGTAGTAAAGCGCTCGTGACACACCATACATTCGCGTCGTCTTCGCACCTGTTGCCCTTCTGCAACTAAACGAGAATCAATGACTTTTGTTTCTTGTTCGGAACAAAACGGGCAAAACATGAATAATCCTTACATATTGCGTACTTAGGCCTTTCAAACTCAACCTAGACTAGTTAGTCCAGCATTAGTACCAAAGTACGCAATAAAACACAAACCTATTTAATTACTTATAAACAGGGAATTGTGCGCAAAGGGCAACCACTTCGCTTTGAACGCGCTTAATAACAGACTCATCGCCCATGTTATCAAGGATGTCGCAAATCCACGTAGCAACTTGCTTAGCTTGTTCTTCTTTAAAACCACGACGCGTAATCGCTGGGCTACCAATGCGAAGACCGCTTGTTACAAACGGTGAGCGCGGGTCGTTTGGTACCGAGTTCTTGTTTACCGTGATATTTGCTGCACCTAGTGCGGCGTCAGCATCTTTACCCGTAATATCTTTGTCGATTAGGTCTAAAAGGAACAGGTGGTTGTCAGTACCGCCAGATACGATATTGTAGCCACGTTCTTGCATGACAGACACCATCGCTTTTGCGTTTGCAACCACTTGCTGCTGATACGCTTTAAACTCTGGCTGCAGTGCTTCTTTGAACGCTACCGCTTTAGCCGCGATAACATGACAAAGTGGGCCACCTTGGTTGCCAGGGAATACCGAACTGTTAAGCTTTTTGTAAATCGCTTCGTCGCCACATGAAGAAAGGATTAGACCACTACGAGGGCCCGCAAGCGTTTTGTGTGTGGTGGTCGTTACCACGTGTGCGTGTGGAAGTGGGTTTGGATAAACACCAGCGGCAACAAGACCGGCAACGTGCGCCATATCTACAAGCAAATATGCACCAACGCTATCTGCGATTTCGCGGAATTTCGCCCAATCAACAATGCCTGAATACGCAGAGAAACCACCGATAATCATTTTCGGCTTGTGCTCTTTCGCTAGTGCTTCAACCTGTGCGTAATCAATTTCGCCCGTTTCTTTATCTAAACCGTACTGTACCGCGTTGTACGTTTTACCAGAGAAGTTTACGTGTGAACCGTGAGTAAGGTGTCCACCTTCAGAAAGGCTCATACCTAGTACGGTGTCGCCCGCATCAAGTAGCGCCATAAATACGGCCGAGTTTGCTTGAGAACCCGCGTGCGGCTGAACGTTTGCGTAATCTGCACCAAATAGTTCTTTTGCACGGTCGATAGCAAGTTGCTCAACAACGTCTACGTGCTCACAGCCACCGTAGTAGCGCTTTCCTGGGTAGCCTTCAGCGTATTTATTAGTAAGCTGTGAACCCTGTGCTTCCATAACACGTGGGCTACAGTAGTTCTCAGAGGCAATTAGCTCAATGTGATGTTCTTGACGCTCAACCTCGTTGGCCATTGCATTGGCTAATTCAGGATCGAAGTCAGCTATATTCATTTCGCGAGAAAACATGGGGGCTCCTTAACTGCGGTTTTTATATGGCATTACGCACTGATTGCTCAAATTCGAGCCATATTCTAGTCATTTTCGGGTGCTTGTATACCGCTTTATGACCAAATTAATATAAATGGCGCAGGTTTAACGAAATACCTGCGCCAGCGGGAGATCAGACCTGTTTTTCAAGGGCTTTAACCCGGTCAAATAAACTGCCAATTTTAGCAAGGCGAACCGTATTCTTACGCCAATCACGATTTGTTTGTGCTGGCTGTCCCGAAGAATAAACACCGGGCTCTTTGATATCCTGAACAATCATGGTGTAGCCTGTTACCTGAACATTGTCACAAATACTGATGTGGCCGTTAATTCCTACACCACCACCAATGATGACGTGTTTACCAATATGACAACTCCCGGCAATGCCTGTCGCACCACAAATACACGAATGGTCGCCAATGATACAGTTATGACCAATTTGCACTTGGTTATCAATAATAACGTTGGTGCCTAAGATCGTATCTTCCATTGCGCCGCGGTCAATACTGCTGCTTGCGCCGATTTGGCTGTCGTCGCCAATGCAAACCGATCCGGTTTGAGGAATCGGGATCCACACGCCTTTATCGTTGGCATAACCAAAACCTGCAGCACCAATAACCGTTTGACTGTGAATAGTGACACGCTTTCCAATAACTACATCGTGATAAATAGTCACGTTAGGGTGGATGGTACACCCTTCTCCAATATGCGTTCCCTTCCGGATAACCGTATTCGCACCGACCGTCACTCTGTCGCCTAATACAACGTTTTCTTCAATAATAACGTTATGTCCAAGGGAGACATCACTGCCAATGCGGGCAGAGGGCGCAACCACAGCTGTTTCAGCAATCCCCGACGCCACAGCAGGTGTGGTATCGAATAATTGAGCTATGAGTGCAAAAGCCGCGTGAGGATTAGCCACAATAAGCGCGGCTACGGGGCTATCGCCTTTAAGACTCTCGTGCAAAATTACCGCGCCAGCCTTGGTGTCTTTCAACTGAGGCTTATATTTGGGGTTGGTAAGAAATGAAATTTGATGCGATGCTGCGCCTGATAGCGTACCTACTGCAGATATGATGATACTTCCGTCACCCTGCACTTCCCCACCAACGTGTTTCGCTAACTCGTCCAAACTGTATGTGCGTTTATTCATAGCGGTCATTTTAATTACCTGTTCGGATATATGAATAGTGTTTGAGTGTTAATACTCATTTTTATGGACGCTAAGTTTACATTAAATTGCCCTTTCAACCGACGCATAAATCATTCTTTTTGACATAAGCGCTTAAAATATCGCCAAGCACTAATTCAGCTAGCGTAAGTGACTGGCACAAACTACCCTGTTACGAGTAGAATATGGCCCCAGTTAGGACGTGTTGAACTTTAATGAATGCTTAGATGCGGTAAAGTTCAACACGCCTTAAACACATTTTATTTTTCACCGCTTATTCAGCGAGGATAGAGCATGGCTCAATACGTTTACAGTATGCATCGTGTGGGGAAAATCGTCCCACCTAACAGACACATTCTTAAAGATATTTCACTTAGCTTTTTCCCTGGTGCCAAAATTGGTGTGCTAGGTCTTAACGGCGCGGGTAAATCAACGCTACTTCGCATTATGGCCGGCGTTGACACTGAAATTGAAGGTGAAGCGCGACCTCAGCCTGGGCTAAAAGTGGGCTACCTTCCTCAAGAGCCTCAGCTTGATGAAAGTAAGGATGTGCGCGGCAACATCGAAGAAGCGGTAGCCGATGTGAAACACGCATTGACTCGTCTTGATGAAGTATACGCAGCTTATGCCGAAGCAGACGCCGACTTCGACGCCTTAGCAAAAGAACAAGGCGAGCTGGAAGCCGTTATTCAAGCGAAAGACGGTCACAACCTAGAAAACGCACTAGAGCGTGCCGCTGATGCCCTTCGCCTTCCAGCTTGGGATGCTGATGTAAGCAAACTATCGGGTGGTGAACGTCGCCGTGTCGCGCTTTGTCGATTGCTGCTAGAAAAGCCCGAAATGTTGCTTCTTGACGAACCGACTAACCACTTGGATGCCGAATCAGTAGCGTGGCTAGAGCGCTTCCTTCACGACTATGAAGGTACCGTGGTAGCCATTACCCACGATAGATACTTCCTTGATAACGTGGCGGGTTGGATCTTAGAACTTGACCGTGGCGAAGGCATTCCATGGGAAGGCAACTATTCTTCTTGGTTGGAACAAAAAGAAAACCGACTAGAGCAAGAAGAGCGCACCGAAACCGCCCGCATGAAAAGCATGAAACAGGAACTTGAATGGGTACGCTCGAATCCGAAAGGTCGTCATGCTAAAAGTAAGGCACGTATGGCCCGCTTTGAAGAGCTATCTACCAGCGATTACCAAAAGCGTAACGAAACCAATGAGCTATTCATTCCACCGGGTGAGCGTTTAGGCGACAAGGTTATTGAAGTAAGCAACCTTAAAAAGTCCTATGGCGATCGCGTACTTATCGATGACTTGACGTTCAAAGTACCAAAAGGAGCGATTGTAGGTATCGTTGGTCCTAACGGTGCGGGTAAATCTACGCTATTTAGAATGCTTACCGGCGCCGAGCAACCTGATTCAGGTACTATCGATTTAGGCGATACGGTGCAAATTGCTGCGGTAGAGCAGTTCCGTGACCACATGAATGAAGATAACACCGTATGGAAAGAAATTTCTGACGAGCAAGACATCATTCGCATTGGTAACTTTGAAATAAACAGCCGCGCCTACTGCAGCCGTTTTAATTTTAAAGGCACCGACCAGCAAAAGTTTATTAAAGACTTGTCAGGTGGTGAGCGCAACCGTGTACACCTTGCGAAACTGCTTAAAGCTGGCGGCAACGTGTTGCTGCTGGATGAACCAACTAACGACCTAGACGTTGAGACACTTCGCGCGCTGGAAAACGCGTTATTAGAGTTTCCGGGCTGCGCTATGGTTATCTCGCACGATCGTTGGTTCCTTGACCGTGTGGCGACACACATAATGGATTATCGCGACGAAGGTAACATTAACTTCTTCGAAGGTAATTATTCAGACTACGAGAGCTGGTTAAAGCAAGAGTTTGGACAGGATGTGGTTGAGCCTCACCGTTTGAAATACAAGCGTATGGCTAAGTAATAAGAAACACAAAGATAATAAAAAATAGGATTACCCTATTTTGACCCACAATATAAAGGGCTCTCATCTACGATGAGGGCCCTTTTTATTTGTCGGCTTTTGATTGCGAACGACAGCAATTTAGCCAATACTGACAACGTAGATGCAAACTAGGTACTTAAAAATGACGGATAAGCGCCAATTCCAAAGGGTTACCTTAAACGTAAGGGGCACCCTTGCCCATAACGACATGGTTATCGACGTGGTAGTCAGTGACGTGTCGCTGCAAGGAATAAAACTGTTTGCCAGCGAAACAGCGCTAACCCACCTGCCCTTTGACAGCCATGAGCCCTACACAGCTATGTTTCAAGCAAATGAAGATAGCCCTGTCATTACGCTTCATATTTCTCAGCTTTATCGCCATGCCGATAGCCGAAAAGAAGGGGTGTCGTTAGGTTGTAAGGTTGAAAGCATGGACCTAGAAAGCGTAAGCGCGCTTCGCCGCTTAATTACCTTAAATAGTGAAGACGCAAGTATTGAAGAAAAAGACCTTAATGCATTGGTTGATGCTGTTTACCGCGCATCCCACTAACACGTTCACGTAATATCGTGTTAGCAGGACGAAGAGTGCTGGAATAGGCGGTAGGTCAAGCCCTCTATTCTAGCGCATCTAAGGCTTCTGATAGACGGGCTACAGGCACAACTTTCATACCGTTTATGGCTTGCTTAGGAGCATTCGCTTTAGGCACAACGGCGCGTTTAAAGCCGTGTTTCGCGGCTTCAATAATGCGCTCTGTCCCGTTTGGAACAGGGCGAATTTCACCGGCTAAGCCCACCTCACCAAATACAATTAAATCGCGCGGTAAAGAGCGGTTTCGAAAGCTAGAAATCATGGCCAGAAGTAGCGCAAGGTCAGCGCTGGTCTCGGAAACGCGCACGCCCCCTACTACATTGACAAATACATCCTGGTCATTCATTTGCACATTGCCATGGCGATGAAGCACCGCTAGCAGCATGGATAATCGGTTTTGATCAAGGCCAACTGCAATTCGCCTAGGGTTAGACATTTGTGAGTAATCCACCAAGGCTTGTATTTCCACCAGCAATGGGCGCGTACCTTCCCAAATTACCATGACACTAGAACCCGGCGTTTCGTTATCGCCACGACTTAAGAAAATAGCAGAAGGGTTACTTACCTCTTTCAATCCTTTTTCTGTCATGGCAAACACACCAAGCTCGTTGACTGCACCAAAGCGGTTTTTGTGGCTTCGCAACGTACGGTAGCGGCCGTCACTCTCCCCTTCCAACATCATTGAACTGTCGATACAGTGTTCGAGTACTTTAGGGCCCGCGAGGTTGCCGTCTTTGGTTACGTGACCAACGATAAACATGGCAATATGGTTTTGCTTGGCAAAGCGGGTTAAATAAGCCGCACTCTCTCTAACTTGAGATACACTACCAGGCGCCGACTGAACATCAGAAACATGCATAACCTGAATGGAGTCGATAACCATAATTTTAGGCTTTTGGGTAAGCGCTAAATCGCAAATGGTTTCAACGTTTGTTTCTGCCAGCATCATCAACTTATCGTCAGGAAGGCTTAACCGCTTCGCCCGCATGGCCACTTGTTGCAACGATTCTTCCCCTGTTACATAGAGGGCGCTTTCGCTTTTCGCCATTTGACACATTACTTGCAAAAGCAACGTACTTTTACCTGCGCCTGGTGAGCCGCCTATCAACATGGCAGCGCCGGGGACAATACCGCCACCCAACACCCTATCGAGTTCTTTAAAAGTGGACGAAAAACGAGGAAGAGATTCAAGATCAATGGCGTTCAACGTTTCAATTTTAGCCGCCGTTTGTCCAGCATAGCCCGACGTAGTTTGACGCGTAGCGCTTTTTGCACTTGCTACAACAAACTCGCTTATGGTATTCCACGCTTTACATTCTGAACACTGCCCTTGCCAGCGAGGAAACTCTGCCCCACAGTCAGAACATACATAAGCAGTTTTACGTTTTGCCATATTCCAGTTTTATCCAAAGTCCAAAAAGAGTATTCTAACACTTAAAAAGAGTGAGTTAAGCACAATCCAACGTTCAGTTTTTGCGCACAATAGATCCAACAAAAGTATAAGGGTTCAGCGCATTAATGAGTTTTGCTGATTTGCCGATAACAACTAAAATAATGATACTTAACAACAAAGTTGCGCATTCATGAGTCAAGATTTAAAGCAGTACGCTGATATTATTGAACAGCTAAAGCCTATGGTGAACGAACCCGAGTTCAACCAGGTGTTGCTTCAAACTGCTGCAGACGTCCCTAAGGAAAAACGCTTTCTAATAAAAATGGAAGTAAAGCGTCTAGCCAAACCCTGTATGCGTACTATCGATTTGCGCGGTCATGTAGACGGTAAATGCAAAAAATATGTCCATGAAGGGCGAAGTCATTATATGGACGACTTAGCGGTTGATAAATTTGAAGAGCAGATACGCGTGTTTGGCCGCTACACTTATGGCGTGTATGAGGCGGTACAAAATACGGAAAACAATTTCCGCTTAATACGCGAAAAAGAACTTGCTCAAGAGCGGGCACACAAAGAAAATCCTACGGCCAAGAAGCGCTCTGCCGTGTTAGAGCAATTCAAAGTGCCAACGGTGAACCTTCTCGATTATCGACAGCGCAATACAGAGCGAATGAATTTCGCAGTGGCCGTAGAAGTTTTTAATAACGCCGGCCAAGCAATGCGCGGGCTGAGTGTTGATATTTCCCTCGAAGGTTTACAGATAAAACTCGCAAAAGACGCTTTTTTTAAAACCGGGGAAACCCTTTTTTATCTTTTTTAGGGGTCTTGAAAACGAATTTGCCATGGATAAAAAAAATGGCATAGCGTACAAACTCGTTAAAATAATAACGAAAAACGATGTGAACTATCTTGCGCTACAGCGGGATAAAGATTGCCCCAGCCCAGCATTTGACAAGTTTTTAGAAAGCTTTATACACGGCAACAAACGTCGTTATAAAGTGAACATGAGCAATACAATAGAAGCGATAACCAGCAAAACCTGCGAACAATACTTCTCACCAAGAAGCCCGACGCTTCCTGTCTATATCGATGTTATCAACAAAACATTAGTACCCCGCTTTGCGATGGTAAACGAGGTAAATAGAGAAACAGTACAGTATTGGCAAGACGAAGATGAAAACTGTCGGCTAAACTTTTTGCTTACACAAGAGCGACTTATGCGGCTTTTAAACAAGTCTGATGAAGTGCGCGAAATTTTTGTATTCAGCTTTACCCACCTACACAGTGATAAAGTTTACTTTTACTCGGCGTCTTTCGAAGAGTTATTGCAAAAAGACACGCTGCTTAAGGTCTTCTTAGGCTTTGGCTCAAAAAAGGCCAGTTGGAGAGTGTTCAAAATTACGCTTACCGACATGGTGCCCGAGCAGGCTCATATTCCCCTTTCCATACCTGACTCTGTGGGTAGCAAAGTCAAAAAGCTTAATACACCGCCATCGGCGCGACTCATGTCTAAGCTTAAAAACCTCAGGTATTTAGCTCACGTAACCGATGTGACGTCGGTAACCGGTCAAGAAACCTATAACGAGTTTACCTTCAATCGCGAAAACCTTTCTCATTTGCGAGTCTTTGGGCACCCTCGAAACCGAGCGCCCTCTAATATCCATTTAGTACGCTTTAAATATGAAGAACAACGTATTGAAAGCCGCTATCAGCTAAGAACGCAAATCGAAGCTCGCTTCAATAATGAGGATGTGGTTCACAAAGGCGTAAGTGAAGATATTTCTGTACACGGTTTGGGTCTGCGCGTTGAATTAAATAAAGAGTATAAAGGAAGCCTGGAAGGTAGAGTTGAAGTGGCTTTTCCCCGGCTGCAAGAAATTGCTAATACATTTGATGTTATGCACCTTCAATATGAAATTATCTACCATAACGTTGAGAAAAACATCTTACACCTGAAGACCATGCCAGGTGAGGAAGGAAAAAGCGCCCGCGCCTTCTTTGAAGAGCTAATTAAAAAGAATAAAGCTAACTTAAAAGTTGATAATGACGAAGAAGAAGTACCCGGTATCGGCCAGGCACTGCGCTGTATCAACGCTAGAAACGCGACCTCTTTGTCTTTTTTGATGAGCAAAGAAGGGGTTCGCTATACGCCTCAAGCGTGTATCGTTGGCAAGCAAGACGAGAGGATCACCACCCTCACCACGCAATATGCTGAGCAAGGCAAAGTTAATCTAGAGTTCCTCTTCAGAGACAGAAAACAGGATTCGCCTTTCGTTCAAAGCGGCATTAAAGCCGTAAAGCTTGAAAATATGCCGCTGCGCCAAGAGCTCTTTATTTCCTTTGATGCATCGCAAAAAGAACCGCGTATGGCAATTATCCCTCGTTACTCAGATAAATTTGAAAGTAATGAGCAGCGAAGAGCTTTTATTCGAGAAGCGATGGTTCGAGGCCAGTTTATAGCTATTCATGTGATGCTGACGACCACGGGTAAACCTGATATGAGCATGCTGCAAACTGAAATCAACTACGTGACTATGTATGCCATGCACAGAGCGCGAGAGCTTGAGAAAAAGATGTGGAGTATTGCCGCATGTTCACACCTTGTCGATGTGACTGACGAAGTGCTAATTCGTTATGGCTTCACCATGGAAGACATCACCGCTAATAAAACGTTAAAAAGCGCTGTAGCGCAGAACGTTGTATCAAGAATGACTTAAACACACCACCTATGCGCTACCCGTTTAGCGCATAGCACTTTTTCACGAACAAGCGTGCTAACTTCTTAAAAACGGCTAGCACAACCTCCCGCCTTCCTATTTATCAAGAAAATAAAGCATGCTGTGCAAACTGCCAATACGAATTGCGACATCGGCTTTTTCGTTAACCAAAGGCTTGCCGTGACAAGCGACACCCAGGGCCGATTCAGCCATCATCACCAAATCGTTTGCCCCGTCTCCCATTGCCACGGTCTGACTCGTTGGAATTTGCCACTTTTCGGCAAGCTGCTTAACCGTGCGCGCCTTAACATCGGCGTTCACTATTTCACCTTCAACTTTACCGGTAAGTAGGTTTTCGCTAACCGCTAATGTATTTGATATGGCAAAGTCTAATCCTAACCTTGCTTTTAAATGATCGGCAAAAAAGGTAAAACCACCGGAGGCAATAGCCAATTTCCAATTGTGCTGTTTAAGGTAAGCGAGCAAGCTTTGTATACCCGGCATGATTGGGAGGCTATCGCGAATTTTTTTAAGGTGTGCTACGGGCACGCCTTCCAAACACGCTACGCGGTGAGTCAAACTGTCGTTAAAGGCTATTTCACCGCGCATGGCCTTGGCGGTAACTTCTGCAACTTGCTCACCCAGGCCCGCCAATTTTGCAATTTCGTCAATACACTCTATGGCAATAACGGTACTGTCCATATCCATCACTAACAGACCTGGCTGAGACAGCGACGGACGAGAAGCCTGTAAACCGATATCAAAGTTGAAGGCAGATGACACATCACCAAGTAGCGGGTTTATATTTTCAAGCTGTGCGCTATTAAGCGTGCCACGAACCTCAATAACATCATCGCCAAGACATTGGTGTAGATGGTGAAAAGCCGCCCCCTGTCGGTGAAAACACATCCTTTATTTTATTGAGCACACCGTCCAAAAGGTAAGGGGTAATGGCTTGACCTATTACCGTAAGCGTGTGTGTATAGGCCTTGCTATTGTGATCAGTATTAATGTGTTGTGATAGCTGGGCAGCACTATGCTGTTCGTCATTGTTAATATTTGGGAAAAGCGTGTTTTTCATAGCGAAGCAGACACTGAGATAGTTGGCAAATGGTGGCCTAATGCTAACCAATTAGGCTAACTAATAAAATATCCTCTTTTAAATTATTTAGAATTAACCTACTGTTAGACAAACCTAGAGAATTTATGGAAATACGAATTGGTAAACGTGCTTAACAAAGCCACTACACAAACAAAGAATGACTCTCATTCATTGTATACGGCTCTGAAAAGACTCTTTCACACATTAGTTGTCAGCACGGTTTTTGCGTTAATCGTTGTATTGTTATTGTTGGTTCAGCAATACCAAAATGATTGGCTTACCGTTCAAACCCGTTCCACTGGCGAGAGCATTGCGCGCCAGTACGCCAAGCTTTTACAACCCGCCTTTTTTACTCAAGACCGCCCCATGCTAGGACAAAACCAAAAGGCTGAATCAGAAAGTGCACTAACACAAAGGCAGTATATTGAAAGCGTTGCGACTGTATTGAAAAACGAACCGCACATCCTCGCCCTATCTGTATTTGATAAAAACGGCAGGTATATCGCACCATTACCCCAAATAGACAGTATTGTCGCGATAAGCCAATCGCAAAATGTTACGCCACTTACCTATGTCGAGGCGATTAATGATGACAAGGGTAATTTATTGGGGTACGTGAACATTCATATGAATACACAGGCCGTGTTAGAAAGCCCCCTTACACTTCGGTATCAGCTTGCGCTTATCGCATGTATTCTCGTGTTTCTTGCTCTGATGCTTGGCATTTACCTTACCCGCGCGTTTTACAAATCTCGACCTTGGTTTATACACGTCATCGAGTCTAAAAAGAAACAGATGAAGCTCACTCAATAAGTGCTATTTAGCTCTCGCTAAACATGACTTTGCTCTATGCCAAATAGACGAAAATAGTTCGCTGTGGTAGTGGCTATTACTTCGCTAGGTGCAACGCTGAAAGTCGAGCTAATCGCCTCTACCACATCATTTAGGTAGCAGGGTTCATTAGGTTCGCCCTGCCGGCCGCACATGGGCATATCCGGCGAGTCAGTTTCAAGCAGAATGTGATCGAAGTGATGCTCTAATAAATAGCCTAAGGTTTCCCGTGTTTTTTTCGCGCGCTCATAGGTAATAGTGCCGCCTATTCCTAAATAAAAGCCTCGCTCTATATACCTTTTTGCTACTTCCACACTGCCCGAGAAGGCGTGGATCACCCCTTCTCCTTGATACCTTGCCTGCTTAAACGCCTCCAGTAACAGATGATGGCTTTTTCGATGATGTACAATTACGGGTAAAGAACAGCGCTCTGCAACGTTTAAATGGGCATTAAAAACCTGCTGCTGCAGTTTAAGAGGCACCTTGATATGCCCATCGATGCCGGTCTCACCAATGGCTTTTACTGACGGGTGGCGCATTGCTGCGGCATTTTCAAGTTCATAAAGCTGACCTTTTACAAGTTGCTCTTGCGATAATGAAGCAATACCGTTTTTTAAGTCGCACTCGTTAGATGAGAGGAAGTAAGGATGAACCCCAAGGGCAGTATCAATGGGAAGGAGATGTTGATACTCACTATTAAGCGCCTGTAGCGTTTGCCACGAATGAGGATTGATACTCGGCGCCATGAGGCGAGTGAGCCCCGCAGCTTTTGCCCTTTCTAAGGCTGTATTGAGGTCTTTTTTCGATGCGAGCAAATCAAGGTGGCAGTGGCTGTCTATCATGCGCAGGCGCCTCTGTATCGACTATTCAAGATGAAAACAGCGCTTATTACTGAACCGCAGAACGCTTTCGGCTAGGGCATCAAGCGCTGTGTTGACCACGTGCCATCTTCGGCTTTGTTGTATTCGAAACGGTCGTGAAGTCTATCTTCCCCGCCTTGCCAAAACTCAATTTGATGGGGAACAATTCGAAAGCCTCCCCAAAAGTCAGGTACAGGTAGCGTTTTGTTAGCAA
Source organism: Alteromonas infernus (assembly GCF_902705815.1). Lineage (NCBI taxonomy): Bacteria > Pseudomonadati > Pseudomonadota > Gammaproteobacteria > Alteromonadales > Alteromonadaceae > Alteromonas > Alteromonas infernus. The sequence goes on along the minus strand of NZ_CACSIG010000045.1, from coordinate 46,239 downwards.
ACTTGTCTTTCAACTGCTTAAACTGCGTGAGAAGTAGCGCTCTACTCCCAATGGGTTTACTTTGTTTAGATGCGTACGCCGCGAGCTGGCTGTCTTTCGGACGAGAGAAAAAATACGCTGCATTTTCAGAAACAGACAGTTTCTCTACACTGCCGCAAACACGCACCTGGCGCTCCATAAAAAACCATGGAAAGTGGCACGAGACTTTAGGGTTTACAGATAGCTCCTGCGCTTTTCGACTACCTAGGTTGGTAAAAAACACAAAGCCTTTGTCGCTAACATCTTTTAATAAAACGATTCGCTGAGAAGGTTGGCCGGTGCTGTCTACTGTGGCAACAGTCATCGCTGTAGGGTCGGGAATACCCGCATCGATAGCGTCTTTTAACCAATGGTCAAACAAAGAAAAAGGGCTAGATGTGATATCTGACTCACTCAAACTACCTTTTGAGTATTGTCTACGCATATCTGAAATTGCCATACGACGCTCCTACAACGAAAATTAATTACCGTGTAACGCCTCTCGCTCCCTGCCTAGGGTGCCTAGCGGCGTTAATACAGTTTTACCGGGCTGGTAAAAAGCTAGAAGTTACTGTCGTCGCCATAGCCAAGAGAACGCAGTGCCCGCTCATCGTCGGCCCAGCCTTGCTTAACCTTAACCCACAGTTCTAGGAAGACCTTGTTATCGAACAAGTTTTCCATATCTTTACGGGCTTGTTCACCAATGGTTTTCAAGTGTTTACCACCCTTGCCAATTACCATTCGCTTTTGGGTTTCTCGCTCTACCAAAATAAGGCCATTAATACGGTAAACACCGTTATCAGCCATTTTGAACTGCTCAATTTCCACTGTGGTAGAGTAAGGCAATTCATCACCGGTGAAGCGCATTAATTTTTCACGAATGATTTCAGCAGCCATAAAGCGGCTTGAGCGGTCGGTGATGTAGTCTTCTGGAAAGAAGAACTCACTTTTCGGCAATGAGTCAGCAACAAGTTCTCTGATACCATCTACCATTTTTCCCTGTTTAGCACTAATAGGAACAATGTGCTCAAACGGGTGCTTTTCACCTAACTTTTGCAGATGAACCATAAAGTTTTCTTTGTCTTCCACCTTATCCATTTTATTTACGATAAGGTAGCAAGGAAGGTTTGCTTGTTTAACTTTACTTAACACCATTTCATCTTCGGCGTTAAAACGATCACCTTCGACAACAAACAATACCAGGCCCACTTCTGCAAGAGAGCTCGACGCGGCGCGGTTCATGTAGCGATTTATCGCTCGCTTCTCGTCTTGGTGAAGCCCGGGCGTATCAACATAAATCGCTTGATAGTCGCCGTCGGTGTCGATACCTAAAATACGGTGACGTGTGGTCTGAGGCTTACGAGAGGTAATACTTACCTTTTGCCCCAGTAAGCGGTTAAGTAGTGTAGATTTTCCTACATTAGGACGCCCTACAATGGCAACTAAACCACAGCGTGTTTGAATATCGGGCATTTCTGGCAAATTCGACTCATCATGCGTTGTCATCAAGCTTCTCCAATGTTAAACGAGCAGCTTCTTGTTCTGCTTTACGACGACTATTGCCAGACGCCACAACCGCGTCTGGTAGACTTTCTACTTTACAGCACACTTCAAATGTCTGTGCGTGATCTTTGCCTGAAATAGACAGCACCTCATAGGTTGGCAGCGCCTGTTTGCGCCCTTGTAAGAACTCTTGCAGGCGCGTCTTACTGTCTTTTGGGTGTGCATTAGGATCTAATTGATTAATGCGACTTTCCCATAGCCTGTCGATAACGCCTCGTACTTCGTCCATTCCTGAATCGAGGTAGATAGCACCTAAGATAGCTTCAACGGCGTCAGCCAAAATAGAACTTCTGCGGTGACCGCCACTTTTCAGTTCACCAGGACCTAAGTTGAGCAGCTCCCCCACACTGGCTTCTTTGGCCAACTCTGCCAGCGTATCACCTTTAACCAAGGTCGAACGCATTCTGGTGAGCTTGCCTTCTGGCACAGTAGGAAAGCGCTTAAATAAAGTCTCGCCTATAATCATGCCCAAAATGGCATCACCTAAAAACTCTAAGCGCTCGTTGTGCTGCTTAGCAGCACTTCGGTGAGTAAGCGCTTGTTCTAACAACGCTTCATTGTTAAATGTGTAGCCTATCGCCCTGTATAAGCGAAGATATTTATCAATTCCCTGCATTAATGAATGCCACCTGCTCGCTCAAATCGAACACCTGTAGGTACCCATGTTGGAAGGAAGTCTGATGGGCTGCGCTCGAATTCAAATGAAATCCAAATCGCCACCGCTTTTCCTACCAGATTGGCATCAGGAACAAAGCCCCAAAAACGGCTATCGCGACTGTTGTCACGGTTATCGCCAAGTACGAAATACTGCCCTTCTGGTACTATCCACTCATTGGCGCGTGTGCCGGGTTGGGTATAAAAATTAACCGGAGAAATTTCGCGAACTGGATGACGCAAGATATCGTGCTCTACCGTGCCTAAATCCTCGGTGTAACGCATAAGCTGCGCCATGTCTTGCACAAATTCGCCACGTTCTTGAAAGCTTAGTGGTACCGCCTTAAGTTTCGGGCAGTTATTACCCGTCTCGCACTTAGGCTTTATATAAACCTGTTTATTTTGATAAACCACGGTGTCACCCGGTAGCCCTATAACGCGCTTGATATAGTCAATTGAAGGCTCTTCTGGGTATTTAAATACCACTACGTCACCGCGCTCTGGCACGCCAGTTTCAATAAGCTTACTTCTGAAGACCGGGTCTTTCACACCATAAGCAAACTTTTCCACCAAGATAAAGTCACCCACCAGTAGGGTTGGCATCATAGAGCCTGAAGGAATTTGAAACGGTTCGTACAAAAACGAACGCAACACTAATACAAACGCGATAACCGGGAAGATTTGTTGCGAAGTATCAACTAAATATGGCAGCTGTGGATCTTCTCCGTAGCCCGCGCCTTCTGCGGTCGCCGCAGCCTGTAAACGGGCTTTTCGCTTTGGCGCAAACACGAGGCTATCAACTAGCCAAATCAAACCTGTTATTAAGGTGAGTGCCACCAAAATCAAGGAGAAGTAGTTCGCCATTATTTGCCCACCTTCAATACTGCAAGGAATGCATCTTGTGGCAACTCAACATTACCCACTTGCTTCATTCGCTTTTTACCTTCTTTCTGCTTTTGAAGTAGCTTTTTCTTACGACTAACGTCACCACCATAACACTTGGCGATTACGTTTTTACGTAGCTGCTTAACCGTACTTCTTGCAACGACGTGATTACCAATCGCAGCCTGAATAGCGATATCGAACATTTGGCGAGGAATCAATTCACGTAATTTTTCTACCAACTCACGACCACGGCCCTGAGAATTTTCTCTGTGCGTAATAACCGCTAGCGCATCTACGCGTTCGCCGTTTATAAGAATATCAACGCGCACCATGTCAGACGTTTGGAAACGCTTAAAGTTATAATCAAGGGAAGCGAAACCACGGCTGGTAGACTTCAAACGGTCGAAGAAATCGAGAACAACTTCAGCCATTGGTAGCTCGTAAGTTACCGCGACTTGCTTACCGTGGTACGTCATGTTGGTTTGCATACCGCGCTTTTCAACACATAGAGTAATTACGTTACCTAAATACTCTTGTGGTACCAGAATATTGGCTTCAACCATAGGTTCACGAATTTCAGCAATATCGTTAACCGGCGGTAATTTCGCCGGGCTATCAACGGTAAGTGTCTCGCCCTTTGTCGTTTCGACTTCGTAAATTACCGTAGGTGCAGTAGTAATGAGGCCTAAATCGTATTCACGCTCTAAGCGCTCCTGAATGATTTCCATGTGCAGCATGCCAAGGAAGCCGATGCGGAAACCAAAACCCAAGGCGGCTGAACTTTCTGGCTCGTAAAATAATGACGCGTCGTTAAGGCTCAACTTCGCAAGGGCATCACGGAAGTCTTCGTAATCATCTGAACTAATTGGGAATATACCCGCATAAACCTGTGGCTTAACCTTTTTGAAACCAGGAAGCATGGCATCAGCGGGGGCGCGAGCCAACGTAATGGTGTCACCCACCGGTGCACCTTGAATATCTTTAATCCCGGCAATAATGAAGCCTACTTCACCGGCTCTCAATACACCTGTATCCAAAGGCTTTGGCGTAAATACACCAATTTTGTCCACTTGGTGAGTTTGGCCATTAGACATAATTTGAATTTTATCTTTCTTGTTCAATTGGCCTTCGACAATACGTACTAATGATACAACGCCCTGATAGTTGTCGAACCACGAGTCGATAATTAGCGCTTTAAGTGGCGCTTCTCGATCGCCTTCTGGCGGTGGAATCTTATTGACGATAACTTCAAGGACATCTTCAATACCAATTCCGGTTTTCGCCGAGCAACGCACGGCGTCAAGAGCATCTATACCAACAATGTCTTCAATCTCTTCGGCCACGCGGTCTGGTTCGGCCTGTGGCAGGTCAATTTTGTTCAACACTGGAACCACTTCCATGTCCATTTCAATAGCCGTGTAGCAGTTAGCCAGTGTCTGGGCTTCTACGCCTTGCCCCGCGTCGACGACCAAAAGCGCACCTTCGCAGGCTGCAAGTGAGCGAGAAACTTCGTAAGTGAAGTCAACGTGTCCCGGAGTATCGATGAAGTTAAGCTGATAAGTTTCACCATCACGCGCTTCGTAGTTCAGCGTAACGCTTTGCGCTTTGATAGTAATACCGCGCTCTTTTTCCAGGTCCATAGAGTCGAGAACCTGTTCAGCCATCTCACGGTCTGTAAGCCCTCCACAGTGCTGGATGAGACGATCTGACAGCGTAGACTTACCGTGGTCAATGTGGGCGATAATACTGAAGTTACGAATGTGCGATTGTTGCATAATGCTGGAAATTACCTGCAGAAAAATTCATTAAACAAAAAATGCTGCTCACCTTAAATTAAGGGTTATACGCAGCGCGTGCGGATTTTACCCATTTCTCATGCGAAAAGCGAATTAGCGTATAGGAAAATTGCTACCCCGCAGTAAACCGATACTAAAGCGATGGCAATCAAGGCTGGCGGCAGTAGACTTTTTGTCCTAGATATCAGCAGTACTTAGCAACACAGGTTGGTACTTTGCACCTTCAATACGGCGCAACTTGTAAGCAATAAGCCGGTAAACTGCATAGGTAATGACCGCGCTTGGGACCATCGCCCATAATTCGTGTACAACGCCGCTTTGACTCAATAAGGTCTCAGCCCCTGCATACGCTGCAATGAACGCAACTAAGGGCAGTAAATAAAGCCATGCTGAGGCACTTAAAATACCCGCTTCAGGTATACCTACGGTGACCTTCTGACCTATGCGAACCGGCATCGGCGTACGCAGCGTTAGCTGTTGAGTTTTCGGGGCGATAGCACGAGAAATAACGCCCGTACCGCAATCGCTTTGCGCTTCACAGGCATTACACGTTGATTTAATTGCCGCTTCAACGGTGACGCTGTCGCCGTCAATCGCAACCACCGTAGCTGTTTCTCTAATCATTACTTAACATACTAGTTATTTACAGGCCTTAAGGATGTCGCAATCGCGTTAGCCGTTTGAAGTGGTATTTCACCAACCACTGTCACTTGCGCTTTTCCATCTGTTAAGGTCAAAAATGTACTAACTTCATTGCGCAGTGCCAATGTCTCACCTAACGCATCGTCGGCGGGCTGAACATATACAGACACATCCACCAACCCATCTGAGAAAAGTTTATACTCTACCACTTGCCCGGTTAAGGCTAGTCGTCTTGTATCTTGCTTTATCTCTCGCATTCCCGCGGGTAAATAAGTGACGTCCCACTTGTGCGCTCGCGCGGGTGCAGTACTTAACGCCATTGGGGCCGGTAACGACGCCGCGTTTATCCGTGAAAAGTACTCCGCTGGCGTAGGCGATATAGCAAACGCTGTTACTTGGATTTGTTCTAACAATGCTCCCTGTAAATCGAGCATGTTTAACTTGAGCAGCATTCCCGATGACTCATCAAGCCAAAGTTGATAACCAAAACGGGTATTATCGCGGCTGACAATTCTTATTTGCTGCGCTGAGCGCCCGGCTACACGCGCTCTACCTACGGCGACAAACTCATAAGCTTCTGCAAGCTGCTCGGGGTGATAAAGCAGGGCGCTGGGAATAGGCCCATTGATATGTTTAGAGCGCAAGCTATATGGCTGAACATCCGGCTCGAAAACGCTAACCACATCGTTGATGCGAATAAGCTCCCGACCAGGGCCATTTTGAAGGTTTAACTGCTCTAACTCAGAGCCATCTTCCATAATGCCATGACGCCAAAGGTAAGGAACCGTTTCCTTACCGGCAATTGTTTGAACAAACGATACTTGGAAATTGGCATTAGTAATTATATTTTGAAGCTCGGCTAACCACTGGCTTGCTGACTGGGGCTGGGTCTCAGCAGAAGCTGTAACGTCACGGGTTTCATTTACCTGAAAGTTATGCGGTGCGTCTTGCGTAGGGTCGACTTCGGCTTTATCACTCACCGCAGGAGATTGAGAAGAGGTTCTAGGTACCTGAGAAACAGCAGAAGAACTCTGGGCGTGTGTTGTTTGAACAACCGCACCCGAAATGAAAAAAAGTGCAACAATAGAACTACAGCGCATTTTTCCCGCCTTAAAACAAACATACCAGCAGTATATGCTGGTATGGTTAAAATATGAAATCGCATCTATGTCACAAACCCAAAAACGACTGTGCGCTTCTGTTCACTCTTACAGCACGCTACATCATTTTTAAAGCGCGCTAAGTGCCTGATGCGTCACACCCTAGGTGCATTAACTCACCTTAGTGATGATGAATTAAGGACGTTGCGGTCCGCTAGTATCACCTTCACTTTCGTCTTCTTGCGCTTGCTTGAGCTTTATTTGCTGTTCATGGTCAGCAATAAGCGCATTTATTTTACGCTTTTTCTCAAGCACTTCATTCATGTCGTTACGCGGCAACGTACGAGTTTGCTCTAAACTAACAGGCGCTAAACCACCTTGAGGCGCAATAGTTGGCGCAGTCATAAATGGTTCTGTAGGGGCATCCTGATTGGTGTACTGAACACCGAAGATTACCGCTACGGCTACCGAGGCAGCGACTGCAAGTTGGCCAGATTGTTTCGCAAAAGGAACAACACTACCAATCACTGGGATTGATTGCCAACGCGAACGCTTCGGCGCAACAATGGCTGGCTCGTTTTCAAGTGCGGCTGCTACGCTTGCTGTAATATCCAGTTGAGGAGCAACACTTGCTTCTTTTCGCATTGCACCGCGATACACATGGTAACGTTGCCATTTGGCCTGAAGCGCTTCATCTTGCTTAATTGCATCGATGATATCATTGCCTTCTATCTCACCATCCATGAATGCGGACAATTTTTCTTGCTGTTGCGTCATATATTCATTTCCAGATCAATGTGATCGTTAACTACCCTAACACAGCTGTTAGTCATCGTAGAAAAAAGAAAGTTCACCTTTTTTTGATTTTATTTCTTTTTAATTCTCTAACAGCGGCTGAATAACTTTATCTATCGCTTCGCGAGCCCTAAAAATACGTGATCTCACAGTGCCAACAGGACACGACATTACGTTTGCGATTTCTTCATAACTCAACCCTTCAATTTCGCGCAATGTTATCGCCATGCGCAAATCATCGGGCAATTTCTCTACCACTTTAAAAAGGGTTTCTTCAATTTCTTCAGATAACAAGCTTCTTTCTGGCGTAGACTGCTCTTTTAACGCATCACTGCCTTCGTAAAAATCAGCTTCGTCGGCATCGACATCACTGGCCGGTGGCTTGCGACCTTGAGATACAAGATAGTTCTTGGCGCTATTTACCGCAATGCGATATAGCCAAGTATAAAATGCACTGTCACCACGAAAATTAGGTAAGGCACGGTATGCTTTAATAAACGCTTCTTGCGTTACATCAGCAACGTCACCGGTGTTTTTCACATAGCGAGAAACGAGATGCATAACTTTGTGTTGGTAACGTGTTACCAACAAGTTGAACGCATTTTTATCGCCCCGCTGTACTTTTTCGACCAGTTGTTGGTCGGTTATCTGCTCGCTCATTCGAGCCATTACTCCCTACTTCAACTACACAATAGCTCTAACAAGCATGTGTATAGACGCGTTCTTTTTACAAAAGTTCGGTAAAACCATTAAATATTTTAAAAAATGCTCAACTGTGTGCTTAAGAATGTTTGTGTTTTGCCTCTCATCCTTTAGACTTGCCGAACCTTTGCTCGTTTGAATTGATATAAAAATACATGAAATCTGTATCGTCTTCACTAACTTCCACATCAAATGCAATAGAACACCGTTGTGACGTATTGATTATTGGGAGTGGCGCGGCAGGATTAAGCTTAGCATTAAAGCTTGCCGACCATTGTCAGGTAATTGTACTTAGTAAAAGTGACCGCAACGAGGGCTCTACCCGTTATGCGCAAGGTGGCATTGCGGCGGTATTTGACGAGCAAGACTCAATAGACGCCCACGTTACCGACACATTAGCCGCAGGTGCAGGCCTTTGTGAAGAGCCAGCTGTACGTTTTACTGCCGAGCGGGCGAAGTCTTCGCTTGAATGGCTAATTGGCTACGGCGTGCCATTTGATACAGAAAAAAGTGAGTCTGGCGAAGAGCGCTTCCACCTTACCCGTGAAGGGGGACATAGCCACAGACGTATCCTTCATGCAGCCGATGCAACAGGTGAAGCACTTCAAATCACCCTTAATGATGCCGTCTCTACCCATCCCAATATTCATGTGTTCGAGCGCTACAATGCCATTGACCTTATTCCCTCTAAAGAAGAGAAGAATAGCATTGTGGGCGCCTATGTATGGAATAGACAACAAGAGCATGTAGAAGTAATTCGTGCGCCATTTGTTGCATTGGCGACGGGTGGCGGGAGCAAAGTATACCAATATACGTCAAATCCTGACGTTTCCAGCGGTGATGGTATCGCGATGGCGTGGCGTGCGGGTTGTCGCGTAGCGAATATGGAATTCAATCAGTTCCACCCTACTTGCTTATACCACCCGCAAGCGCGAAACTTTCTTATTACCGAAGCGCTGCGCGGCGAAGGCGCAAATTTGTGTCATGCAGACGGCACACGCTTTATGCACAAGTTCGACGAGCGAGGTGATTTGGCACCGCGTGACGTAGTCGCCCGAGCGATTGACTATGAAATGAAGCGACTAGGCGCCGATTGCATGTACTTAGACATCAGTCACAAACCTGCCGACTTTATCGTGAAGCACTTTCCGAATATCTATCGCAAATGCCGCTCCTTAGGTATTGATATTACGCGGGAACCCATCCCCGTTGTGCCTGCAGCTCACTATAGCTGCGGTGGTGTTATTACTGATTTTAACGCTAAGACTGATTTAAACAATGTATACGCGATTGGTGAAGTGGCTTATACAGGTTTGCACGGCGCAAACAGGATGGCGTCGAACTCATTGCTTGAATGTGTAGTATTTGCTAGCGCTGCCGCTGAAGACATTATAAAAAAATTACCTAGCGCAGACTGTGAAGAGTCGATTGCGCCTTGGGACGAAAGCCAGGTATCTAACTCTGACGAAGAAGTTATCATTCAGCATAACTGGCACGAATTGCGTCTTTTTATGTGGGACTATGTGGGTATTGTTCGTACCGACAAACGGCTTGAACGGGCGATGCGCCGTATAAAGCTGCTCGAACAAGAAATTGCCGAATATTATGCACACTTTAGAGTGAGCAATAATTTGCTCGAATTGCGTAACTTAGTAACGGTTGCCGAGCTCATCGTTCGTTGCGCTATGGCAAGAAAAGAAAGCCGCGGGCTGCACTTTAACCTTGACCACCCTGAGCAGATAAACAATCCAACGCCTACTATTCTCATTCCGAGAAAGCAGCTTTCAGGTGCCGATGTGGGTTCGTTAATTACCCACGACAGCTTTTGTGATGCTGACTAGCACAACCAAGGGATGCGCCTTGGTGATATTGCATTTAATACGCTTTCGGTAAACGCCAACAGGAGTAGATGACCTACTCCTTGGTAGTAAATGCGAGGCTGGCAGATAAATGCACTACGTTGTCATTACCGTCTGTAACATCAAGGAACACACTGGCTTCTGTTTTGCAGTGCTGCTGAATATGTAATTCATTTGGCAAGAAAACGGGCTTCTTAAAGCGACAGCTTACCTCGCTCACCGTTAACGCCTCGGCATTGTCTTGGTGGCTAACAAATGCGGAAACCGCCTGCGACAATGTCCACATGCCATGGGCAATTGCCTGTTTAAAACCGAACGCTTTTGCCGAAATAGTAGATAAGTGAATGGGATTATAGTCACCTGATAGTTTGGCATAGCGACGACCAGTGTTGGCATGTGCACAAATTTCACCAATCAACACTCTGTCGTGCATATCGCAATCATCATGCATGTCGCTTTTTACAGCAAGCGGCGCTACGTGAACCGCTTTTACTTTCACCAAATAACTACTTATAGCACGATAGACAAGTTGGCCCGATTGAAGCGCTTCTAGCATGACGTCCACTTCCCACCCGCGACTGTGCGGCCTAACATCGTAAAAGCGCACTCGACACTCAAAGGGCTCACTTAGATTACAGTGCTCCACCACCGTCACCTTGTTGGCAGCATGAATGAGACCGAGCAGTGGAAAAGGGCTTTGCTTATCAAGCAAGCACTGCATCTGCAAAGGTAATGATAACATTTGCAAATAAAGTGGATGAGGATGCTGACTCTCCGGCCAGTCAACTTCTTGGCAAAACGTGCCATAATGGGCGTTATCTATCGTTAATGTTTTCGTATAGATGCGCTGCGGCAGCGTAGGCGGTTTGAATTGCATTAACTGCCGAGCATCAACACGTTTAAATAACGCTTTAGTGTACTCACGAAACATCTATTTAATTCCTTGAATGCGTTGCTTTTCTAGCCAAAATTATGGCTCGTGCAAGGCGTCGATAGTCTGCCTCACAGCACTCACCTTTTAAAACCCAAGCTAAGTGGTTATGGTCTCTTTCAAACCATTTCCGTTTGTGGCGCAGTACGTTAATGCACAATCCCCACGCAAAGAGCTGCGAAGCATGGTGAATTTTCATAGCGGTACCCGCTTCTTTTGCCTCACGCAAAGTATGACTTAGCAAGTGGTTCTGCGTATAGAAACAACTGCGATTATTTGCCGCGTTATCATCGCCAACCACTCGAATAACGCCATCGCTTGAAAGCGAAAGTGCGTATTGAACAGGTAAGACATTGCGGCTAAGCACATCATAAAGACGCCAAGAAAACCACGATACTATTGCGATAGATACAAAGGTTAACGTGACCGGGAAGTTTATCCACGTCCAAAGGTATTGGGGAAGACTCAACATGGCAGCGTAAAAGCACACCGCCACACACGCCTCCCCCATTAGGGGCCTTAACTTATAACCGCTGATTTTAATTCTATGCTTTAACACGGTTCACAATGGTTGCTACCATCGCAGCGAACTCAGGGTCTTCACACTTTTGATGCCCCATTATCCAAGCAAAGAGATCGGGGTCGTCACTGGTCAGTAGCCGTTCAAATGTTTCTTGTTCTTCGTAGCTAAGAGAGTCAAACGCTTCTTCAACGAAAGGCAGTAATAGTACATCTAATTCCAGCATACCTCTGCGGCATGCCCATTTTAAGCGGGCTAATCTTTTTGGTTCAAACATATGTCTTTCTTACCGTTTTTTATTCGATATCAATAATACCATGCCCTGTATAGCGGGATCACTGCTCTTTTGGTCTGATAAAGAAACTAAATAGAACTTAATCTACGTATAATCGTGCACTTTACCCTTGAATAATGATGGTTTTGCCATACCTTGACTAAATACAGTTAAACGAATAAGTGGTGAACATGACCTCTATTGCATCATTACACGAGCTTCCCGACGAATTCATAGTTGATCTTTCAGATACCATGGTGATTTCATTGGAAGGCGAACAAGCCGACAGCTATTTGCACGGCCAAATCACGGTGAATATCAATAAGCTTGATGATAAGTCGGCGCGGCACTTCGCACACTGTGATAACAAAGGTAAAACCTGGTCTACGGGTTATGTCACACGCCATTTAAGCAAATTGCTACTGGTGGCTAATAATGATGCGGGCAATCACTCATTAGCACAACTTAATAAATATGGGGTTTTCTCCAAAGTAGATATTTTAGATGATACGCCAAACTACAGTGCTTATTTCCTGTCGCTAAAAGCGGCGAAGAATAGCGGTGTAACGTCTGTCCTTTCAAAAATGTTTGATGTGACAGACTTAGAAGCGCTGCTAGATACCCAACACGGTGATAACCACGCGCTTCAAAAGATAGAGAGTGAAAGCGGTCTACTGTTTACAGCGAACACTGCCCAAGAGGGTTTTGTATTGCTTCTAAACAAAGGCGCGCAGCAACTGGTTGAAGAAGTGAACACCCAATCAATTCCTTGCTATCCCGCCGTTGTATTTAACGCCATTCAGATTAAAAGTGTCCACGCCATGCTTCAAAAAGAAGCAGTAGGTGAATACATTCCACAAATGATTAATGTGCAAGCGCTTAACGGCATCGACTTTGACAAAGGCTGCTATATGGGCCAAGAAGTTGTTGCCCGTACTCGCTTTCTTGGCAAAAACAAGCGCGCCGCGTTCAGCTTCAAATTAGAAGGTAAAGTTGACGTCACCCCTGGCGATGCCCTTGAAAAGCAGTTAGGCGAGAACTGGCGGGTTGCAGGTAAAATAATCGATGTGGCTATACTGGACAACGAAACGTGGTTCATTGCTGTGCTCAGTAATGATACAACGCCTGAAGATTTACACAGACTGGCTGAAAATGACGCTATTACCTGTTACCCTAACGCCTTGCCGTACAGTATTGAGCAACAAGCTAGCAATATTGTGAAAAAACGTCGCTAAGCAGTATTTTTACTGCATTTCATTCATTGCCCTATTTTCAATGATAGTTTTGGAATAGGGCCGATATAGGATTTGTTATGACAATTACTTCTGACAGCGTTGTAACGCTACACTACACCGTATCTACCGAAGACGGCACAACGCTAGACTCTTCAGAAGGGAAATCTCCGCTAGTTGTGTTATTAGGTCGCCGTTTCTTAATTGAAGGGCTTGAAGACGCGCTAATCGGTAAAACAAAAGAAGATAGCTTCAACGTTTCTGTTGACCCAGAAAAGGCCTACGGTGAACGTGTTGATGAGCTAGTTCAAACAGTACCTCGCTCTATGTTTGAAGGTATGGATGTGGAAGTTGGTATGTCTTTTCGTGCAACCACACCTCAGGGCGAGCAATCTGTCATTATCATTGAAACCACAGACGAAGAAGTCGTTGTTGATGGTAATCACCCACTAGCAGGTATTCCGCTTACATTTGATGTAACCGTTGTTGATGTGCGTGAAGCTACGAAAGAAGAACTAGAGCATGGCCATGTTCACGGTGAAGGTGGCTGCGGTCACGACCACTAATTGCGCCTTTTCACCAAAATCGAATAAGGTGATTTTTCAAAACTAAAAAGGGAGCGTTCTGCTCCCTTTTTTAATGGAAAATGCTAACCGGTTAGTGTTTTAGATAGCGTCTTCGTTCTGCTCGCCAGTTCGAATGCGTACAGCACTCTCTACACTGTAAACGAAAATTTTCCCATCGCCAATTTTGCCTGTTTTAGCCGATGACTGAATGGCTTCAACCGCTTGTTCAACGCGATCGTCATCCAGTACTAATTCAATTTTAATCTTTGGAAGGAAGTCAACTTGGTACTCGGCACCGCGATAAAGCTCAGTATGGCCTTTCTGACGACCAAAACCTTTCACTTCTGACACAGTCATCCCTGCGATACCTACTTCAGCTAGCGCTTCCCTAACATCGTCCATTTTGAACGGTTTAATGATAGCTTCAATTTTTTTCATGACTACAACTCATCGTAAATTGTTGGAATTGGCACACGTTTATGTTGTGTGCGCTCATAAATATAGAGCAATTTCTCTTCCACTTCTGCAGAAACGTGTTTGCCTTCTAAGAAATCATCGATTTGATCGTAAGACATCCCTAGCGCTTGCTCATCGGCTTTTTGCGGAGAAAGGCTTTCCAAATCGGCCGTAGGCGCTTTTGTAATAACGTTGTGGGGTGCACCTAAATGGGCAGCGACTGCACGCACTTGGCGCTTACTCAACCCAAACAGAGGTGCCAGATCACACGCACCATCTCCGTATTTGGTGTAAAAGCCTGTAATATTTTCAGCAGAATGATCAGTGCCTAGGACCAAACCGTCTACCATGCCTGCAATTTCGTACTGAATAACCATACGAGTGCGCGCCTTAACATTGCCTTTTACAAAGTCTTGCTTTGCTTCACTTTCAGGAAGAAGATTAGCATCTGATAAAGCCTGTGATGTGGACGCATGAATAGCATCAGCACCTGGCTTTACGTTTACTGCAATGGAATGGGTGGGCTGAATAAAGTCGATAGACTTTTGCGCATCTTCTTCGTCAGCTTGTGTATCGTAAGGCAAACGAACCGCAATGAACTGATAGGTTTCGTGATGCTCTTCATTCAATTCATCTACTGCCAATTGGGCTAAACGGCCCAGCGTACATGAATCAATACCCCCACTGATACCAAGTACCAGAGAATTTAAGCCTGAAGTAAGCAACTGCTTTTTGATAAACGAGACTCGACGTGCAACTTCATATTCCACGTCAATTTCAGGCAGCACTTTCATTTCATCAATAACTGCTTGTTTTTGCATTATAATATCCACGTATTTTTGAGGCGTCCTGGAACTCGATTCTACGACAATATCACTACAGATGTTAGTGGTATCCTCGTATCAATTAGGAATACCTTGACCTTCCTCAGCCACAGTCAGGTCAGCTTATCGTTTTTTTAATGTTGAAACATCGGTACTCTCCGTGGAAGGCCATTAACCATAAGGCGTATGGTCAAATATGCGATAACACGGTAAAACATACCTTTGCCGTTGCGTTTTAGTTTACCCTAAAATAACGAGGAGTAGCGCACATTTATCCCGCTGTATCATTACATTGAAGATAGAAAGCGTTAGCCTAGCGCTCGTTCTCTTAGGTGAGTGTTAACACAGAGCTAAATTGCGCGCGTACTATCGCAGTTTATAAATAAGGTCGACCCATAGCTTATAAAACGTATTACGTACTGTATTTACGAGTAAACCATTGAAAATTAGCGTTCAAATTATGACAACACAAAGGCAAATAAAAAGACCTCACCCAGCATTAACCCAAGCAGGACTTACCCTGCTAGAAATGCTGGTCGCGGTAGCAGTACTTGCCATTATTCTTACCACGGTTGCGCCGGGCATTCAGAATATAATCATCAAAAATAGAATCACTGCTGACTTGAACAACTTAAGTGCCGTTGCTCAGCGTGCTAGGTTCACCGCAGTAGACGAACAAACCAGCGTGACCCTTTGTCCAACAACTAATTACACGGCCTGCACCAATAATTGGAGAAATGCCAAAATGGTATTTGTTGACGCTAACGGAAATGGCAGCCGAGATAATAGCGAGGCGCTTATTATCGCAAGTGACCCACTTAATACTGCAAATGCGGTTTACGGCATCACGGGGAGCTTAGTATTTGACGAACAAGGGGGGATAAATAGAGCGGCGACGATTACCCTATGTCCTAGCGATAACAATGCGGATTATGCATCTGCTCTTTTACTTTCCCTTTATGGAAGAATTTCAGTGGCTGTAGATAGCAACGGAGATGATATAAAAGAAGACCTTGCTGGTGATGATTTAGCCTGCAGCTAACCCGTTTGTATTTATTCTATTTACACCTTTTTTTCGTGGCTTTTTTCGTCGCCTTAACAGTTACTATTTTATCGACTAGGCTGTGCGTAAAAGTAAAGTCTCATCATTTACCAACAGCTTTTAGGTGACAGAGCCGTTTCACTAATTTTTATTGTTCGACAGCTATCGTTTGCATCCTTAAACAAAAAAGTGGCAACAACCTCATATCCGCTACCTTGATGATTAATTTGACTAAAACTGACGTTTTGAACGTCAGCTTGTGGTAGTGCACTTAACGGGAGGTAAAGACCCGTTTCAAGCCAACTTCTCGATTGCATTGCCTGTATAGAGAGTAAGTAGGCCTTAACTTTATTTGTTTGGCTTAACTGCCAACTTGAATTAACGGCCGATGAAGCGGCAACACTCAAAATCCCCACTATCGCCATTGTTATCAGCGCCTCCACAAGCGTGAAACCTATTATAAGATAGCGCTTGCCACCCTTTTTGTAATTCCCTTCCATGGTACAGCTTTCTCTTAATCAATTATTCGATACATTGAGCCTATCAACTTACTCCCAACGCTTTAACTGGACTTACGCATGGCTTTTCACCTATCAAATGGGAAAGTAAAACAGACTCACGCACTTAACATGGTTATGGGGTTTACTCTGTTGGAGGTACTCATTGCGGTTTTACTTTTAAGCATATTGTCTATGATAGCCGCCCCCTCTTTTCAGCGATGGCAAGAGCGCCATGCTTTCAAGCATTTTGCTACCCATTTTGCGAACTTAGCAAGACATGCACGCATTTACGCGCTCACTCATAAAAAGCCTTTTTACCTCATTGCAAAAGTGGAAAATACGCACTGCGTAATAATAAGTGATGACGAAAACTGTACCTGCTCGACACACCAAAGTTGCGCAGTCAATGACGCTGCTTATTGGGAGCCTCCTACGCAATGGAGCACTCAATTTGCTACCTTAAACGGTACAGACAAAACTGTTGCTTTCAATCAGCACGGTACGCTGAACTTTGGTAGCAACACTACCTTCACACTAGCTAGTCAGCACTTTAACGCGAAAGTGACAATTAACGCACTGGGGCGAGTGAAACTATGCAGCGTGCAAAGCGTTGTTGGTGTTGCGTCATGTTAAAACAACGACAAAGCTCGAACAGTGAGAGTGGCTTCAGCACTACCGAACTTATGGTGGCGTGTGCTTTATCAGGCTTGCTGATCGCCGCTGTTAGCACGTATGCGGCTCAGTCTCACATTGACTTAGCTTCGCTACAACACGCCACCAGCATAGAAGAAGACATGCGTGCCGTGCAAAGTACTATCTCACGACATTTAAGCCGGGCGGGCTTCATCCAAGATACCAATGTACTTACACCGTTCATTTCACTTCAAAACAATAATAATGGCTTGTCCAACGTTGCAATTAGTCAGCGTGTGGGCGAGCCACCTAATAGCTGTATAACCTTTTCTTACGACAAAAATGGAGATGGCTTAATCTCTGCGTCCCAAGGAGAGTTTTTTGGCTACCGCCTTCACGATAAGGCAATAGAATACCGAGTGAGCGGAAAAACATGCCTGCAAGGCGGATGGTTTGATTTAACCGACCCTCAAACGGTTAAAGTAACGCAGTTTAGTGCGAACTTACTACACCAAAGCAGTTGGGGAGCAACCTATGAGATTGTTATAGCGTTAAAGAGCGCCATTAACCCAGTGGTGGAGAGTGAAGAAAAATTTGTGATTGAGGTAGCCAATGACAGTTAGAAAAGGCACAGGGTACTTAGCTGTTAGCTCACGCTGCACTCGCTTGCAACAAGGTATGGCCGTACTCACCATTGTGGCCATACTGCTTAGCGCAATTACTTTCGCTACCTTAAGCACGTCTCAAAAGGTCCAACAATACTACGCGATAGAAAAAGTAAGACTGCACACTGAAAACTCACAAGTCATGCTTAAACAGCATATTAGAGGTATAGCAAGTGCGCTACGTACACAAAGCGTGTCCAGTGTGTTAAATACAATAAACAACACTAACTTCCTGACGACAATACAGGTTGACGAACTAGAGGGTGCGCAGCACCAGCCCCTTACTCACTATGAAATAAGCGTATCTCACGATACAGAGAACATTAAGTACAAGGCAAAGTTTCTTCGCTACCCTGCTCTTTTAAGAATTCCAACGCCAGCCCAACAATTTTCGTGGGACAGTGAGTTAACCCAATGGTTATTCAATCGTGACGTGACAGCGCTGAGCGCTGACTTTTTCCCCAGTAGCATAACAGCCACCCAGTGCCACAATATAGTGCCTGCAAGTATATACTGGATCGATGGCAACTGCGTTTTAGATAGTAGCGCTCTGTCTCATAGCTCAAATTCACAGCCCACGTTACTGTTCGTTGTAAATGGTGATGTGAGCCTTAGCGCGAATACGCACTTTTATGGGCTTATTGTCATGCTTTCAACAACATCTTCTAGCTATACGCTAAACGTGAGCGCTTCAGCAAGTGTTACTGGTGCTTATGTCTCTAACGCCCCTATTTACAGCAATATTAATGGCATTATAGCTCCCTCACCTGCCCTGCTAAAAACGCTGCAGGCACACACCGCTTTGGCAAAAATTATTCCCATTCCAGGAACTTGGCATGACATTGATTAAAAAACGACACGTAACGGAAGGCCTGATAGGGTCCCCCCACTGCCAGTACGATTTAAATAGGGTAAGGACACGGTCTTTTGCTCACAGAGGCGGGACGCTAGTAGAGGTACTAGTTGCGCTGGTTATTTTCATGAGTACCAGCACTTATTTACTGTCCAGCAAAATCGACGCGTTAGGGCTTTGGCAGGCTACCCTTGATAAACGAACGAATCAAACCCTGGCGACGAACGCGGCGCGACTAGCCTACACACAAGATAATGTAGAGCAGCATTGGGGCGACATTGCGATATTTGGTAATTTGGTATACCTACCCCCCGACCAAATGGACCCTAGAGAAAAAGGGGTGCTACGAAGGTCGACTCTGAGAACGTTAACAAGACCAGCAATATTCGCTGGATTCTAGGCTACCATTGTTGTTCTTATCCCAGCCTTTTCTCCCATCGCTGAAATAAAACAGCGCGCCGTCTGTGGCTTGGGCCGAACCCGACACCGGCGTGGCTTTAAGTTCATAGGCAGTAGCACTAGCTGCAACAATAGACAGTGTATAACGCTTATTCGCTTGTGGTTCGGAAGACGGAGAGTAGGATGCAAAAATAGCGGGCGCCCCTGTGTTTGCTCCCCCACTTGCTGCTCCTTCATAGCTAAATGAGCCATTGTGGTGGCGCTCCATTGCCGAAGCAAAGCCCAATAAGTCTGCCTGCCCAGTACCGCGATACCCATCTGCGATAACTCCTTGGTATGAGGGGTAGGCTATCGCGGCGATAATACCGACAATAGCCACAACGATCATGAGTTCTATAAGTGAAAAACCCTGTTGAGATACTTTCGTTTTCATGATTACTCTCTTTCCGTTTCAGAATGCCAACTGCCGCGCTGAATGCGTTCGAAACGGCCATAGATATTTTCAGCTAAACATTCAAATGCATTGACGCAATCAACATCATTGCCGTCTTCATCCACTTCTATTACTGCAGACGCGCACTCGGTACCTAAACATACTACGGGGCTTACAATATCTTCGATTAGGATTTTCGTTTCTGCCGCTATACCCGTTTGTTTTAAATCAGCGGAGCGATCCTCTCCATTCACTTCACCATCGTTGTTGACATCGGTTACTGCATTACCGTTAAACATACTGACGAGATACGCGCGGCTGTTGCCTGTAGGCGGCGCACAGGCACTGGTACTACTCTCAGCAGGTACGTAGGTGGTAAAGAACACCTTGTAATCAATAATGAGCGGTGAAGACAGCACTTTTTCACCGTTGATTGTTAGATTTAGATACCAACCGGCTTTATTCGCGAAGGTTTGAGAAGCAAGTGCTCGCTCACTCTCATCGCTACTATTTAGAGCATGACTGGTGGCGTTATACATATCTGATTCAGTTACTGTACTCATGTAAGTGTAATCACCGTTCGTATCGCGGTTGAATACGCCACTGTCTTTTAGCATATAGAAATTATCTTCTACTACCGTATCTAAAGGAGATGCACGCCATCCGCTGCCTAGCGCTATGCCATAATATAGCTCATCGCCCAATGCGATTTCCGTGACATCAGGGCCATAATATAAACGGCGGTTTGTTTCTTCTGTATCACCACCAAAATCAGCAAGACGTGCCCCTTTGATAAAGTCTGCCCCAGACTCACCATTGTAGATGTCCAAGCGGAATAATTGTCCGCCTGTATCGGAAACATACATGTGGTCAGCGAACCCATCATTGTCCCTGTCGATGACAGAAAATACGCCCTGGCACACTGTACGTCATATTACTAAGGTTCAAGTCTGCATCTTCGTTACTCGCATGCCACAGTAAGCTTCCGGTATCTGCATCGAACATAAACACGGCGTTGCCCATCACATCACTCGCTCTTACAGAGCGATCATCCTGCGCGTCGTCGTAACCACCACCTATAATCATGACGTTTTTAACCTGCTCCCCCATATTTACTTTAGTAATAGTAGGTCTAGACCAAGTTTGCCCTAGTTTCGCAAGGGTACCTGCCCCCCCTTCTATTTTGAATTTAAGCTTCGGAGAATCTTTTTGTGTAACGTCAAATACATAGTAATTACGACCGCCTCGACGCATACCTACGTAAAGGTATTTTTTATCATCGACGGTTCGTAAGATCATGTCGCCATCTAGGCCATATTCATGCTCTAACGTGGGTGTGTCCTTATAAAAATGGTGCAAATTCTGCAGTAACTCTTTTGGCATGATGGCAAAATTCTCTTCCCCGCTTGAGGTATCGAAAGAATGCAGCATCCCCTGGTTAGTTGCGACGAAAATAGCGGAGTCGTTGGAGCCATAATTAACGATAATAGGCTGAGAGTGGATAGGATCTCCCATTTGTGTTCGGTAGTCACTGGTACTGCCATCACCATTGCTGTCTTTTACATCTACGCCTCTCGCCCACTTTAAAATGGCATCTCTTAAGTCGTCCGCATCGGTTTCACCTTGAATAGCTAGATCAGCCTTGGTGATGCTTGTGTTGTCTTCATGCAGCGCGTTTGCACTACTTGCAATGGTGCCAGCTCCGTCAAAGACATAGATATTTCTGTTTGCTCCCAAACGGCTAGATGCACCGCCTTCACTTACTTCACTACCATCAGCCAGCGTTGACCAGTAGCTATGTGCGTTTTCTGTAAAGAACCCTGTTTCGCTGTCTACGGCATTTAAGCTATTTTTGTCGAGAATTTTATCGCCGCTTAAGCGATAGCGTTTTAAATTACCCGGCCACATTGCGCCCTCGCTTGGCTTAAATAAAGCAAAGTAAAGCTCATCTCTGTGTGTAAGACGGTTAAGTTGGTTTACCGCCACGCCAGGCGAAACAAAGGTAGCATTAACGTCTTTTACTGAACGTAAAATGGTGTTGAAGGCCTCTAAAAGGTCAGTACTGTTGTCTGCTTGATAAAAACCACCGCCGCTTTGCAGCGCCAGTTGGTTTAGGAAGTTATTTGCGGTGTTATTCGCCGCAAACCCTATTGTATGGGTAATAACCCTGGGACCAATTACGGATGTCGAGGTATCGCTAATATTTCTAACCAGATCCAAGCCACACTTTTCTCCACCATTTCCCGTACAGCTTTGACCCAGTAAGGTTTGGATTTTCGAAACGCTATGATTGTTATTGGCTTCACCGTCAGATAGCAGCACAATATGATTATTGGTTTGGCACTGTAAGTCAGACACCGGAGATATGTAAGTTGCAGGCGTAGGGATTTGTTCGGTGATACAGTCACTGTCAGATAGGTTATCTTCGGTACACCCCCACGGTAAAATAGAATCAGCCCCTAAATAAGAACTGCGATGGCTCACTCGCGTGCTTCGCCTTACAGACCAATTCACGTCGTTTTCGCCACGCTTTCGCCCATAGTCAACGCTTCTACCACCATAATAATTGGCCGCTTCCAATAGCGTATCCACAATTGGAGTAAAGCCATTTGCACTTAATTCATCTATTTTACTGACTAGATGTTCACGCACGGTAGCCGATGCACCTGGGGTAGCAGCTCCATTAAATTTAACGATAAGCTTTGGCGCCTTTGATGGCGAGTTGTAAGTGTGAGCACCGCGGTAAGAAACAAAGTTATCCATCACGAACGCCATATCATTACCAGATTGCCAACCAGAGCGGTCGACTATTTGCTTCACAATGCCACTTATGTCGGGCGTTCTATAGACGTAATTGTTATAAAAGTCGGGCATTGACCAAGTGATACCAGAGGTCTTAGGAAGGTTTCGTAGCCGGTAGCGTCGGTTCGGGTGAAAGTCTGATGCATCATCGTCAGCCACCCCGCGAATGCGCATACTCGGGTTGCCATACGTTCGGGTAGAGTAGGCAGTAAACTCTAAATAAGCGTCGGTTATAACTGCGCCCTGTGGAATATTTACATTTCTAAAACGTACGCCAATATAGTCGTTGTAAGAAGAATTAAAAGACAGTTCGCCCCCCGTATTTGGGTAGCCATTTACATCTTCTTCGGAATTATCTTTCGCATCAGCAACCTGATAGATCCCCTCGCCCTGCACGCACCCTGATGCTGTAGAATCGTCGTAGGATACAACTAACTGTGGCGCACCACTTTGTCCCACATCACTCGCCCTTACTTCACGTGCACTGGCCGAGTCTGCGCTTGTACCTTCAATTAAAATATTTATGTTTTTGCCACCACACCACGCTGATAAATCCACCACCTCTTGAATAACTGCACTTATATCCGGCGTGGTTATTACTTCGCCCGACGCAGGAAAGCTGTTGTCGGTTGACCACTCAATATTAGCTGCGGTTTTAGTGCGTTCGCTAAGATTGTTGCTAGACGATGAAAAAGCGCTACTTGATGCTGAGGCTTCAGCTGATATCACCAGCGATGTGCCAGCCACATTGAATCTTTCAGACGTAAACCGAATGCTCGCATTTAAAATCGTCGCGCCCTGAGGGATATTTAATTCAGTAAAACGCAGTCCAGATGTTACCGTTTGGGTGCCGCTGCTTAAGATTAAATCATTACTATCTGTGGTCACACTTCCATTTATTTCATGGGCATCATGGTCGTCGTCATTGGTGGAAATGATAATTTCAGGCCGTACCGACTCATCAATATTGCGAACAGGGTATAGAATAGGGCCGCCGTAGTCAGAAAAGCGCATGAGCCCGGCATTGATATTCGTTGCTGAACTCAACGCCTCTTTGAGGGCATTTTGGACGCGAAGCATTCTTGTTTGGCTAGTGTTATCGTAATTACCCATACTGCCCGACGAGTCCATAATAAACAGTACGTTAGGATTGTAGGTTACCGCGTTACTGGCGTTTCCAAGGTAAATGTCTAGGTCATCACCAAAAGCGGAAAAACCGATACAGCTAAACAGCGAAATGGAAGCAAGGTAAGTTGTTAGTTTTTTCATTGTGATACCTATTGTGAAGCCGGGCCAAACACTGATGCAGCTAAACTATTAGCTACCACTGAGGATTTACCCGAAACTTTCCCACAGCCTCTTATAATAAATACGTGACAGTTAACGTTACTTCCCCCGATAACGTTACTAGACCCTCTGCACGCCTGCTCGCGTATAAATGCCGTTCGAGACCAACTTTTAGATGACGCTTCACTTTGATAAGTACCGTCAGTGATATGCCGGTCTCCAATCGAAAGTCCCCCTTCTGTCATATACCTATCTGTCCATTCTCCTTCGTCAAAACAGCTCATGGTATCTACAGTTGGGTCAAAAATATTACCTTGCCTTGCTTCAGATAGCGGGTCTGTCTTTGTTGCATCGGTTAAGAGGGTTTCATCTTCCGACTCAAAAAATACCCCCGCAATAGCCGCTTCAGCCGCATCGAACGCTAACCCGCTTTGCTGCATAGACACTGCCATTTTAGATTGTGACAAACTACTAGTAACCGCGCTTACACCTAAAACAGTAATAGAGAGTAATACAAGCAGTGCAAACACCATCACTAGCCCCTGCTGTTTCATTGTGAACTCCTGACAAAATTTTTCATATTTCGAAGTGCCAGCGTCTTTGAGAAAACCTGGTAGTAATGCGCCGTGTCCATGGTTTTAGGCGCTTCGTTTAACAGTGCAAACTTTTGCGCGTTAGTTTGCCTAACTTCATTTTGATAACTTTTAATCATGAGGGCCCATCGCAGTGACACAACTTGTTGATTAAGTGCTCTTAATCCCGCTATCTCATCGGCGGTTACGTAAGAGATGGCTTGTCCTTGAGATGTGCTGATACTGTCGGAAATGCCAAATTGCACTTGAAAGCTTTCTACGTTATCGAGAAGGGTGACAGTAACTGGTGAAACCGACTGCGGCTTTAACCCCCGCAAAACACGTCCATCGTATCCGGTACACTTAAGCGTACTGCCGCTCACAAAGTAGTGATTAACCACATGAAATTCGCTGCCTAAAGCGTAACCGTGTTGGTTTCCCGTGCAATCCTCTTGACCTAGCAGGCTCACTACAAGTTTATCGCTGCCGCCGCTAGACGTTTGCACGCTGCCTAAGGTAGCGTTGTTAACAAAATCACCAGCAACAGCAATAGGATGATTTTCAACGTAGGCAGCTTCGGCCACTATATCAACTGAGGTGTCTACATTCGCGGTAATCTGGTCATAGCGGCCTACTTCGTAAAATTCAGCGGAAAGGCGTCCCATGATAAAGCGCCCCGACTCTTGTACTTGAGCGACAGCTTGGTTCAGTTTGTTAGTAACACTGCTACTAACAAGTACTTGAATAATTGCACCAGAAATAACTAAACCTAAGGTTAAGGTAATCATGAGCTCGACTAATGAAAAGCCCCGCTGACTCATGTGTTTCACACCTCTCATAGTGTTATGTCCTTAAACACACAAGCGTTACTATCGCCATCGTTGGGGTTACAACGTGAGTTGAGCGTATATATTTGATTCCCTGATGAGGCAACTGGCCAGGTTAGCAATATTTCTACCCTAGAACCTGCACTACAGCTATAAATGTCAGCGTTATTGGTGTCATCACAGGAGACCGACACCTTCGTTTGAGGGTTGGTTTGCACTGCCGAGCAAGATAGAGCCCAGCCATCGTAAGCGGCCATTTGGGTTTCGCTGCAGGTTTGCCCTTCGCAATTGGGAATATCAGCGGGTCTCGATAGACAGCAGCCGTGATAGGGATGAGAAGCATTCGAACAGCTTAGACCTGAAAAGTTATAAGTCGTATTTGAAAAGTAGGCGTTATTCGCTACCATGCCATCGCCTACCGTAGCAGGCCGCGCTGCAGCTCTTAAACGTTCAGCAACCTGCGCAGCAACCATTTCAGCTTGCGTACGACTAATGGCATCCTTGTTAGCGAATGAACCAGTAAATTGTAATGCAGCAACGCCAAGCAAGCCTACCGCCAGGATAAATAGCGTGATTAAGATCTCTATCAGACCTACACCCGTTTGTGCGCGAATACCACTTCCTTTTGCTCGCTTCATTATCACCTTTTCAGCTTTCATTACCTTTGCCATATACCTAGTGTTTCGCTTGGTGTTATCACCAATTTAGTATAGTAAGACAAAAGCGTACTATGCTGGGTATCGTTGGTTATCAAAACGTATAATTTTAACAATCCTTTCTCATCGATTGGATTAGCGTGCCATTACCTAGCTTCTATGTCGTTTCACATCTGCATTACACGTTTAATGCCCTTCAATGCGGAAGATCACGGTACTTAAACAGAGGGATTCATAGTTTACTATGACCAGGCTCATCACGGAAAACGCCATCTACGTTACGTTTTAGTCACTTATGATAATACCTAAGGTATTATTATCTATCCGCAAGTGATTGAAATACCAGTAGACAAAAGCATAAAAAAACACCGCAACGAAGTGCGGTGTTTTTTTAAGTTCAAATAGGCTTTATGGGGTATCAGACTACTTGTTTAACCCTTAATTCTTTCGGTACAGCAAACTCTACGTTTTCTTCACGCCCTGAACGCTCAGAAGCTGAAACAGCCCCCCACGCTTTAAGCTTGTTTACCACACCCTGCACCAATACTTCGGGGGCAGATGCGCCAGCGGTAACGCCAATATGTTCAATACCTTCTAGCCACTCTTGCTGTATACAGTTGGCATCAGCGATTAAGTAAGCCTTCGCACCAATTTTTTCCGCTAACTCACGAAGGCGGTTGGAATTAGAGCTGTTCTGTGCGCCAACCACTAACAGTACCTGACAGTCTTGCGCTAAATCGCGCACCGCGTCTTGGCGATTCTGCGTGGCATAGCAAATATCATCTTTTCTCGGGCCATTGATTTTTGGAAACTTAGCGCGAAGGGCGTCGATAACATCGGCAGTATCATCAACAGATAACGTAGTTTGGCTGCAATAATAAAGGTTCGTTGGGTCTTTAACTTCCAATGTTGCCACATCAGCCTCAGACTCTACTAAATAAATACCGCCTTCGTCATTACTGTATTGGCCCATAGTCCCCTCTACTTCGGGGTGACCGGCGTGACCAATTAAGATACATTCAGTACCTGTTTTACTAGCGCGGGTTACTTCCATATGCACTTTTGTGACTAATGGACAGGTTGCGTCAAACACCTTAAGGCCGCGATTTTCCGCTTCCTTTCTAACCGCTTGCGACACGCCGTGGGCAGAGAAAATCACAATGCTATCGTCTGGCACTTCATGAAGCTCATCCACAAACAGCGCGCCGCGCTCACGTAATCCGTCTACTACGAATTTATTGTGCACAACTTCGTGGCGCACATAGATGGGCGGCTCAAACATTTCAAGCGCCCGTTCTACAATAGTGATAGCTCTGTCTACGCCCGCACAGAAACCACGAGGGTTAGCTAAATGTATCTGCATAACTAGTTTCCACCTTGAGCTGAAGCGCCAGGTTTAACATCAATAATTTCAACATCAAAAATAACGGTTTGGCCCGCTAACGGGTGGTTAAAATCAACCGTTACAGAGTCGCCCGCTGCACTTCGAATGATACCTGGAATTTCGGTGCCATCAGGCTGAGAGAAAGCTAAAATCATACCTTCCTCAACGTTTAAATCAGCGCCAAAACGACTTCTATCCATGTAGTGAATATTATTAGGATCGGGTTGACCAAACGCGTCTTGAGGGCCTAACGTGAAAGCCTTTTTGTCGCCTTTCGCAAGACCAAGTAGACACGCCTCAAAATTTGGCGTTAGGCTACCGTCACCCATCACCATTTTGGCGGGTTTATTGTTTACGCGCGTACTATCAGCGGCAGAACCATCTTCTAGCTTCAAATCAAAGTGAAGAATGACTTCGCTGTCAGCGCCAATTACTAATGAGTCTGTCATAACCTATCCAAATACTACTTAATGGTTTCGCTACTATTTGCAGAGCCTGCTTTTGACTCCGCACCGTTTTCTTCACTTTTCTTGTCGCCATTTTTAAACATGTCGATAATAAGTAAAGCCGCGCCTATAAATATTGCGCTGTCGGCAATGTTAAATGCTGGCCAGTGGTAATTATTTACGTAGAAATCTAAAAAGTCGATGACATAGCCATGAACTAGACGGTCGTAAACGTTACCTAGTGCTCCACCTAAAATAAAGGCAAAGGCAACCGGCAGCATTTTTTGCGAGCGAGGTGACTGCTTAAGCCACCACAAAATCACTACACTTACCACAACAGCAATGGCAGTGAAGAACCAACGCTGCCAGCCACCCGCATTTTCTAGAAAGCTAAATGCGGCACCGTAGTTATGAACATACGTGAAGTTAAAAAACGGTAACACTTGAATCGACTGATAAAGCGACATAGTGTCGATGACCGTATATTTGCTCCATTGGTCTAGGATAAACGCTAACGCGCTTATCCATAGAAATCGCAATCCAGTTTCGCGAAAAAGCTTAAGCATAATGACGCGTTTCCCCGTCACCATCAATGTTCGTCACACAGCGGCCACACAGTTCTTCGTGTCCTTCGTGTGAACCAACATCTTCGCGATGATGCCAGCAACGTACGCATTTTTCGCCGTTTGCCTTATTTACAGCTAACCACAAACCGTCGACGCTTGTCGCTTTAGCACCAATTGGCGCGCTATCTACTTTAGTCAGCGTTACGCCTGATGTAATAAGCACAAAGCGAAGCTCGTCTTCTAGTTTGTTCAATACGTCGTGTAGCGACTCTGTTGCATAGAGCTCAATACTCGCTTCCAGAGAACCACCTAGCTCACCATCTTTACGTGCCTGTTCCATCGCCTGGTTTGCCGCGTCTTTTACGCTTAGTACTTGATGCCAAAGGTTATCGTTAAATGTCTCACTTTGGGTGAAACCGTTAAAACCTTCATACCAGGTTTCAGTAAACACAAACTCGCTGCGCTCACCCGGTAACGTTTCCCAGATTTCCTGTGCAGTGAAGCTCATTACCGGCGCCATCCAGCGAACAAGCGCTTCAACAATATGGTACATCGCCGTTTGACAAGAGCGCCGTGCAAGACCATCAGCTTTAGCGGTGTATTGACGATCTTTAATAACGTCTAAATAGAATGAGCCCAGCTCAATTGAGCAGAAGTGCATAAGCTTTTGCGACACAACGAGCAAATCGTACTTTTCGTATGCTTCAATCAGCTCTTCTTGTAGCGCCTTGGCACGGGCAACAATCCAGCGATCCAGTGCTACCATCTCGTTTTCTGCTACCGCATCTTCAACGTTGAAGCCATTGAGGTTTGCAAGAAGGAATCGTGACGTGTTGCGTACACGGCGATACGCATCTGCGGCCCGCTTTAGAATTTCATCCGATACCGCTATTTCACCGCGGTAATCAGTCGACGCAACCCATAAACGAAGAATATCAGCACCTAGTTTGTTGGTAACTTCCTGAGGGGCTACAACGTTACCTACCGATTTCGACATTTTTCTGCCGTGCGCATCTACCGTAAAGCCGTGGGTTAACACTTCTTTATATGGCGCGTGACCGTGCATGGCGGTTGACGACATCAATGATGACATGAACCAGCCACGGTGTTGGTCTGAACCTTCAAGGTATAAGTCAGCAGAAGCCGGAATGTCATCGCGGCGGTCTACGACAAAGTAGTGTGTTACGCCTGAGTCAAACCACACATCTAAGGTGTCGGTAACTTTGTCGTAGTTATCTAAATCACTGCCTAGTAGCTCGGCGTCATCTAAATCCCACCACGCTTGAATACCTTTAGATTCTACTTCAAGCGCCACTTTTTCCATTAACGCTGAAGACTCTGGGTGAATTTCGCCGGTAAGTTTATGAACGTACAAAGGAATGGGGACACCCCACGTACGTTGGCGTGAAATACACCAATCAGGACGACCTTCGACCATTTTTTCAATGCGATTTTGGCCCCAGTCTGGGATCCATTTCGTTTGTTTGATTTGTTCAAGAGATTCAGCGCGTAGCCCTTTCTTGTCCATGCTGATAAACCACTGAGGGGTAGCGCGGAAAATAATAGGTGTTTTGTGACGCCAGCAGTGTGGGTAGCTGTGCTCGTATTTTACGTTTAATACAAGGTTACCCTTTTCTTTCACCGTCTCAATAATTTCATCGTTAGCTTTAAATACAAACTTGCCTGCGAATAACGGGGTGTTTTCAAGGTACACACCATTGTTACCTACCGGATTATAAACTTCGATATCGTATTGCTTGCCAACGTTGAAGTCGTCAACACCGTGGGCAGGTGCGGTGTGTACACAGCCAGTACCTGATTCAGTGGTGACGTGTTCACCTAGAATCAATGGAACTTCGAGTTCAAGGAAAGGGTGATTGACTTTAAGTTTATCGAGGGCTTCACCTGTGCACGTTGCCACTTCACGGAAGTCTTCGACACCATATCGGCTCATACAGCTTTCAAGCAGGTCTTGCGCTACTACCAACCATTCGTTTGATGGCTGCACTTCAACAATGGCATAAGTCAATTCAGGGTGTAAGCTAATTGCACGGTTTGCAGGTAGCGTCCACGGCGTGGTAGTCCAAATAACAACGCCAGCTTTGTGAGCGGTTAAATCAGCTTCAGACACGCCAAACGCTTCGGCAATAGCCGCCACATCAGCCACTGGGAACTTTACATCGATAGCTGGCGACACTTTATCTTTGTACTCGACTTCGGCTTCTGCAAGTGCAGAGCCGCAATCAGTACACCAATGTACTGGCTTAAAGCCTTTCTCTAAGTGACCAGAGTCAACAATTTTGCCTAGCGCTCGAATAATATCGGCTTCAGACTTGAAGTCCATGGTTTTGTAAGGGTTATCCCACTCACCAAATACGCCTAAGCGTTTGAAGTCAGCCATTTGACCGTCAATTTGCTTTTGCGCATATTCGCGACATTTTTGGCGAAATTCAGCCGCAGTAACTTTCTTACCTGGCTTACCTACTTTCTTTTCTACCATCAATTCGATTGGCAGACCGTGACAGTCCCACCCTGGAACGTACGGAGAATCGAAGTCAGAAAGGTTTTTAGACTTTACAATAATGTCTTTAAGAATTTTATTAACCGCGTGACCAATGTGAATATCGCCATTAGCATAAGGAGGACCATCGTGAAGAATAAATGGCTTTTTGCCTTTTTTCGCTTCACGAATTTTGCTGTATACCCCTTTTTCCTGCCAGTCTTTAAGCATTTTCGGCTCGCGCTGAGCAAGGTTACCGCGCATCGGGAACGCAGTTTCTGGGAGGTTCAGTGTGGCTTTGTAATCACTCATAAAATTGTATTATCCGGTTACCTTAGTTTTCACCCAATGCGGTAGCGCATTGTAAAGGCGATATTCATTTTGCGATGTTTATTTGCAATATTGCGTTGTTCTGGCAGAGGCAAGAGCAACTTAACGTGTTTTAGCACAGTGATGATGTTAAGCGGCTACTTCAATAAGAGACGAAGCTCTGTTTGAAAAATGAACCCAATACGCGCCATTACGGTCTGCGACTTTATCACGTTTAACTATGCTAATAACAGACGGGCTTTCGCCGCATCTGCTTGAATTTGGTCTTTTAATGCCTCAAACGAAGCAAATTTAATTTCATCTCTAATTTTTGCCATCGGAAAGACAGTAATTGGTTTTCCATATAAGTCAGATGACAAATCGAAAATATGTACTTCCAGCTGATTTCTGACACCGTTTAGCGTCGGGCGAGTGCCAATATTGGCAACCCCATTAAAGTGTTTTCCATCCACATCAACGCGCACCGCGAATACTCCGTGAATTGGCGTTTTTTGACGCTTTAACATTACATTAGCCGTTGGAAACCCAATAGTACGACCCTTTTTCTCGCCGTGAACTACCCTGCCATGAATAGCAAAGGGGCGGCCTAACATTTCTGTTGCCAGCCCAAAGTCGCCGTCAGCGAGCGCCTCGCGCACCGCTGTCGAGCTTATACGGTGAGCATGCATGGTAAAGCTATGGGTACTCACAACGTCGAAACCGTATTGTTCGCCAGCAGCTTGAAGCATTTTAAAGTCGCCTTTACGACCATGCCCAAAGCGGAAATCGTCACCTACAACTAAAAATTTTACGCCCAGTTTGTCTACCAGCAAATCGTGAACAAAGGTGTCCGCACTTTGTTGAGCAAACTGAGCGTTAAATCGAACCGCCAGTAGCCTACCCACGCCCTGCTGTCGCAATAATTCATATTTTTCACGAAGTGGACTGATGCGCGCGGGCGCTTTATCTGGCATGAACACTTCTTCAGGCTGTGGTTCAAACACCATAACGGTGGCAGGAAGCGAAAGCGACTTTGCCTTTTCAAGCACATTGGCCAGTACAGCTTGATGACCACGGTGTACGCCGTCGAACTTGCCAATAGTGAGCACGCACCCTTTGTGATGCGGTTTTACATTGTTTAGCCCGCGGATAAATTCCACTGTTAGCCACTACCTTTTTAACTGCTAGAAAATCAAAGCTCGCGATTATAGCCGACCCCGAGCACAATACCAAGCACGCGCGCGCTATTCGCGCGGCCAGCTTGAAGGACTATTCCCCGCCACTTCTAAAGTGCCGCGGGCGCATCCCCAGCCCCACCATCGTTATCATAAACAACAACACCGAGAGTCCAATGGTTATCCCTACCTCTACCATTTGTGCAGAAAGGGATAAATCAAAGAAGGCTAAGCCTTGGTCTCTGTAATAAATAAGCGCCCCCATCGCGGTGCTTGCAACAATAACGCGGGCTATAAATAACACCGATGTGCGACTTAGCGCAAACACCCCTTGGCGATGTAACGTAATGTAAAGCAGTACAGCATTGAGTGTAGCCGACATACTGGTAGCGATAGCCAAGCCTACGTATCCAAAAGGTATGGCCAAAACAACATTGAACACCATATTCGCTACCATGCACCAAATGCCAAATTTTACCGGTGTTTTGGTGTCTTGACGGGAGTAAAAACCAGGCGCTAAGACTTTTACCAACATGAAGCTAAGTAAACCAAATGAGTAAGCCGTTAACGAGTAGGACGCCATGATGGCAGTCTCTGCAGTGAACGCACCACGCTGAAAAATAACCGTTAAAATAGGGCGTGCCATTACGCCTAAGCCTACAGCTGCCGGTATGCCTAATAGGCACACCATACGAAATGCCCAATCAATATTGGCTGCGAAAGCTTTGGGGTTTTTGCTTACATGGTTTCGCGACAACGTTGGTAGGATTACCGTTGCAATGGCAATACCAAACAAGCCTAATGGAAACTCTAGTAGCCGGTCTGAATAGTACAACCAGCTTATGGACCCCGTAACAAGAAAGCTGGCAATAAAGGTATCAAATAATAAATTGATTTGACCAACCGACACGCCAAATAGCGCTGGGATCATTAACGTGCGTACCTTTACAACATTTTCATCATGCCAGCCCCATTTGGGCTTTACCAAAAGCCCCGCTTTAAATAAAAACGGAAGTTGAAAAAGGAACTGCACGATACCACCGATAAATACCCCCCACGCTAAGGCGTAAGCA
The DNA here is from genome assembly GCF_902705815.1 of Alteromonas infernus. Lineage (NCBI taxonomy): Bacteria > Pseudomonadati > Pseudomonadota > Gammaproteobacteria > Alteromonadales > Alteromonadaceae > Alteromonas > Alteromonas infernus. The sequence goes on along the minus strand of NZ_CACSIG010000045.1, from coordinate 13,300 downwards.
GGCTGTTCTAAAGTAGGCGCTAACAGTATTGCGCTGGTGATAATACATACGTTAAGGAGAACTGGCGTAAAGGCGGCAACGGCAAATTTATTCAGTGTATTTAAAATTGCCCCGGCCAGTCCGGTTAGTGAGATAAACGCTAAATAAGGAAAGGTAATTTTCAGCATGGTCGAGGCCAAGACAAACTTATCCCCTCCCGCGTCACCCTCAAGCCACGCCACAAACCACCCTGTGCCGAACAGGGCCGCAAGGACGGGCGAGGCAATAACACCTATAATAGACACCACGAATACAATAGCGCCCAAAGTGCCACTTATTTTAGCCACGAACTCGCGAAGCTGTTTTTTATCGTCGTTTTCGTGAACCTCGGTTAATACCGGAATAAACGCTTGTGCAAATGCGCCTTCAGCGAAAAGACGACGCAGAAAATTGGGGATTTTGTTGGCAAAGAAAAATACGTCTGCTGCTGCCCCATCGCCCATTAAGCGAGCAACGACAACGTCGCGCACTAAACCTAACACGCGAGAGACCAAGGTCATAACGCTAACTATAAGACCTGATTTAATTAACTTCCGTGACACGCCACATTTCCACTAGATAAATAAAAGACAAGGCATTTTTTTGCAAAAGCCATCGCTGTAAAAGTATTGCCCTGCTACCCCGCCCCTAGGACGCTGCTACCGAGCAGACCAAAGGGAACGAGGTCTAACGCCTCTATTAAGCGAGCCATAATAGCGAAAGGCCATGACTGGTGAAACGATTTATTCAAAATAGTTGTGCATCTTTGTGAAGTTTCTTGCTATAATCCGCGCCCGATATGGGGTGCTGTATAACTGCATATCTAACGTTTTTAATGTTTGCAAAGGATATCTATTAAGATATACCTGTAAAATGTCGCAAAGAATGTGCAACGTGTTGAGCATACTTTGTGTTCAATAGCTTGCGCGTTTTAACGCGGAACGATTTAAGTTTTAAACCGTTTGACATTTGGGCGTTTGATAGGCACAATCCGCACCCTCGTTTTTGACATGAATTTATTTTGGGAGTTACACCTTGGCTAACATTAAGTCTGCTAAGAAGCGTGCAATCCAAGCCGAAAAGCGTCGCCAGCATAACGCTAGCCGTCGTTCGATGACTCGTACAAGCATCAAGAAAGTAATCGCTGCAATTGCTAGCGGTGACAAAGAAGCTGCACAAGCTGCACTTTCTGCTGCTACTCCAGTACTTGACAGAATGGCTACTAAAGGCTTGATTCACAAGAACAAAGCTGCTCGTCATAAGAGCCGTCTAGCTGCACAAATCAAAGCACTAGGCTAATCTTAAAGATTAGTAGTTAAAAAAGCGCCCTACGGCGCTTTTTTTGTATCTACTGCTTTTATACTACCTGGCTTGTGCATTATTGAATTTCTTACACTCGCCGTGGGCGCCCTTATTTTTCTAAGTATGCCCTTGTATACACGGTTAACTCATTTTTCTTATGCTGCTTGCCGGCGCAACTCGCATTACCCAATGTAATACCGACCAGGGCCAGCTTGGTACATAAGCGTTCGCCTTTTCTTTATTAATTGCCTTAACCATCGCGCGACATCCCACATCGGTATCCACAATAAAAGGGACTTTCTCAACTTTTTCGTTTATTTCACTACGAATGAACCCTGGATGAATGCAGGTCACTTTAATGGGGGTGTTCATCACATCCATTCTAATTCCCTCAGTCAATGACGTAAGCCCAGCCTTCGTGGCAGCATAGACCGTCATAGCACGCCTGAAACCACGCACCGCACTGATAGATGAAATCGTTACAAGATGACCACTGTTTTGCGCTCTAAAGATAGACATAGCCGCTTCACACTGGGCTAATGCCGAAACAAAGTTAGTCACTGCCGTTTGCTTATTAGCGTGAAAAAAACCCGTGCCCACCGACGCGCCTTTGCCCATGCCTGCATTAACGATTACTCTATCAAGGGACCCCATATCGGCTTTGAACCCGTCAAATATCTCAAAAACTGCATCGTGATCGTTAACATCTAAAGAGCGAATATAAACGTCTATATTTGGGTTTATAATAAGTAGCTCTTCTTTGAGTTTTTCTAAATTTTCAAAGCGTCTAGCACATAGCGCCAAGTTACAGCCTTGTTTGGCAAACTCTATAGCCATGCCTTTTCCCAAGCCAGAGCTTGCGCCTGTGATCAGAATATTTTGTCTTGTTGTCATTATGGTTTTCCTGATGCTTTAATGGCCTTATTACAACGCCACATTAAGTAATGAATGAAGATCCAAAAATTTTTAAAGGCTGGATTATTTGTTTGCTTGTGGTGATAGCGATAGTAAATTTGCTGGGCAATGCCGGCTAGGCGGAAAAGCCCGTAAACCTCATAAAAGGTAAAATCATCTACATCTATCTCCATTTCTTTACAATAATACGCCACCACTTGCTTACGACTTAGCATGCCGGGTAAATGCGTGGGCTGCCTACGAGTAGACTGGGCTAAAAAGTCGTCGTCGGCTTGTACCCAATAGGCCAAGGTGTTACCCAAGTCCATAAGTGGGTCGCCCAAGGTTGCTAGCTCCCAATCCAACACGCCCATAATTTGTGTGTAGTCTTCTGGCTTTAACACCACATTATCGAACCGGAAATCGTTGTGAGTAATACAAATACGCTCATTAGCGGGCATGTTATTTTCTAACCAGCGCATAACTTTTTTACCCGACGGTACGTTCCACGTTTTCGCTTTGCTATAGCGTGCGCTCCAGCCGCTGATTTGACGCTCTATGTACCCAGCGCCTTTTCCTAAGTGTTCAAGCCCCGCTTTTTGGTAATCGACTTTATGCAGCTCAATTAAACTATCAAGTACATTAGTGCAAAGCTGCTTTGTTTGCAGCTCTGTTGCCTTTAAACCTCGGGGTAAATTCTTGCGCGGAATAACACCGGTAAACTTTTCCATCACGTAAAATTCAGTACCAATTACACGCTCGTCTTCACATAACCCAAGCATCTCTGGCACATAGCGGTAGACGGGTTTTAGCGCATGCTGCAACCGGTATTCCCGGCCCATATCGTGAGCCCCTTTCGCCTTTGTACCCGCCGGAGCCCTGCGCAAGATTAGCGAGAATTGTTGGTAATTGTCTTGGCTACTCTCTTGGTTGTCACCTTGGTAGTCTAAGCAGTATGTCCAATTGGAAGCGCCACCGGAATACTGGGTTATTTTAGGCAGAGTATTGCTACTTCGAATAGCGACAGACAACGATGGATCGGTTGCGCTAATATTTTCTTTAAGCCAGCTGTGTACGGCACTGACGTCTAGTTCTTCGCCCTCGCGCACGCTGTCTGCTTTATCTACGACGTGTTGATGCATATGTCATTCTTCTTTTAATTATATTTTAAAACACTTATTCCCAACGAAGCTATTTAAGCGCCTATTTAAAAGCCTTTATAAGAACCGGCTTCTGCTTTTACCCTGTTTTTGCGCAAGTTCAAATGAGCATGCACAAAGAGTTCGGCGATAGTGTGTAGGGCAAAAAGATGTTAATTTATAAATTAGTTCTGCTTTTCCATTGCCCGTTTCATCGTCTTGGTTTGATTGAGCATATTGCTTATATAACGCTGAGTTGGTAGCAGCTTTTTCAGCAGGAAAGCGCGTTTACCTAATTTATGAGTAAGAATTAGGAACTGCTTTTTACTAACTTGTTGGTAAATGGACTCGGCTACGTCTTCCTTCGTCATATCAGCCTTGGCAAAAAACTTATTGATCATCTTGTGCGAGGCCGGATTATTGCTTCGCATCGACTCATCGAGATTCGTTTTAAAGAAGCTGGGACAAACCACACTAACATTAATATTGTCGGGGGCTAACTCCAACTTCATAGTTTCTGAAAACGATACCACAGCGGCTTTCACCGCGTTGTAACTTCCCATGTAAGGAATAGGCGTTAACCCCGCTTGCGATGCGATATTAATAAAGTAGCCACCGCCTTGTTTGCGCATTATCGGTAAGAGTGCACGACTTACTCTTACCATACCGAGTACGTTAATATCGAAAACCCATTGCCACTGGTCTATGGTTTCATCTAAGAGGCTACCGCCAGTAGCAACGCCGGCGTTATTAAACACAGTGTCAATGCCGCCCCAGCGCGCTTCAATAGTTTGAGCTAGCGTCTCAACATCACTATCAGAGGTGATATCACAATGCACATAGAAGGCTTTGGCACCTTGTGTAGTAAGCGTATTTACTGTTTCATCGCCCCTTTCTTGATTGATGTCAGCAATGCAAATTTCTATACCCCCTTCTTTGCCTTTCCACTTTTCCGCCCACTTAAAGGCAATGGCCTGGCCTAAGCCGGTGGCGCCACCGGTAATCAATACGCGCATGGTATGTTTCCTACTTGTTCTGGTTTCATTATTCTTATTCAGTTGTTCTTTTTGCACTGTACTTGGCGCATGTAAACAGAGCGCCTTATCAGTCCAGTCATACCGACTCTGTCTTGTGTAAAGATCCTAATTCTTGACCGTTTCGCATTGTTCGCTTTGCCCACACGGCTAATAAGGCGGGGCCAATATACATAGCGATACCATAAACGCCTGGCGCAATTGCATAGTCAGGCGCATCTAAAAAGGTTATGCATATCAGCATAGCAAGGGCAGCATTTTGAACTCCTATCTCAATTGCCAGGGTAAGTGAGTCTTTGAACACCAGTTTTGATGACTTGGCTAATAAAAGCCCTAGCAGCACCGAAGAAAGATTAAGCGTTACGCAAACCAAAAACGCGCTTTCAAGCGACGACGCTAAGCTATGTCTTTCAGAAACCAATACGCCAACGATCATGAGCAACATAAAGTACATGGAAAACTGTCGAAAGAAGTTCTCAGTCTTCATTGCAAACGGCGTATTAAAGCGACGAATTGTCATTCCAATGATAACCGGTAAGATTGAAACGCCAACCAGGCCAGTCACGGTTTGAAATATAGAAAACTCGGGGGCATTTTCTTTTACAAAGTAATCGATAGTAAATTGAATAATAAATGGCGTGGTGAACACGCAAGCAATGGTTGAAATTGCGGTTAGGCTAACTGAAAGGGCTAGGTTGGCTTTTGCAATATGGCTGATTAAATTACTGGTGGTACCGCCAGGACACGCAGCTAAAACCATTACGCCAACAGCAATATAGTCGGGCACTCCAAACGCAATACATAAACCTAAAGCTAGCAAAGGCAACAAGATAATTTGACCTATAAAGCCGGTTACGACCGCCTTAGGCGCTTTAATCAATCGGGCAAAGTCAGCAAGGGTTAGGGTTAGCCCCATGCCAAACATCACAAATGCCAACGCTAGAGGTAACAACACCTCGGTAAGTACAGATGCCTGCATGCACACGCCCCTTACAAAAGAAACCTTTTATTAACATTTAACACAGTGTACTCTGTTCAACAATAAATAGAAATGATGCCTTATTATGGAAACCCATAAATAATATGCATGGAAAATTAGATTTTAATTTGTTTGTGGTGCTACGTGCAGTCTATGAGCACGGCAGTATTACGAAAGCCGCTAATGCACTACATATTACTCAGCCTGCAGTAAGTCACGCATTAGGGCGGTTACGAGATAAATTTGATGATCCTCTGTTTATTCGTCACGGGCGACAAGTAATCCCTACCCCGTTCTGCCAAGGCATCATTACATCGGTCGTGACATCAATTGAAACCCTTGAAAATACCTTAAAAGGCAAGGTGGAGTTCGATATAGGTGATAAACCACGCACGGTTAATCTTGGACTGCGCGATATTCTAGAATCTATATTTTTTCCGACGATAATTCCTGAACTTGTTCAAAACACGCCTAATATCACGGTAAATAGCAGGCAGGTAACCTGGCCCGAACTTGCCCCGGCACTTACTAACAAAGAGATTGATATCGTCATTGATGCCCTCGTTCCTACCAGCAGTGAGATACGTTCTCAGTTTATCTGCGAGGAAACCTTTGTTGTGGTGTGTGCACCAACTAATAGCTACCTAGACAACCCCAGTATTGAGCACTACTCAGCAGCACAGCATGCGCTTGTGTCTTTAAAAGATTCCAAGCTGGACACTGTTGATCTCGCCCTTGCCCAACACAATTTGCATCGAAAAATATCCCTTCAATGTGAGCACTACTTTGCCGCTGTTAATGTAGTGAGTCAGTGCGGCCTTTTGCTGACAATGCCAGCACGATTTGCTCAACAATTCAGTAATAAATTCGATATTGAAATCTTGCCCCTTCCGTTTGAGGTACCGCCACTCCCCGTACACATGTACTGGCATAAAAATGCCGATGAGGATTTAGTAAATATATGGATGCGGGAGAAGCTTTTAGAAGTGGCGAATAAGTTGGGGCTATAAAAAAGCCGATACACTAAGGTATCGGCTTATATTCACATCACTTTTCTAGAGCTAAAGAATTGGAAGTGTTAACTTACCCGATGCATTTTCCCCAGCTTTTGTTTGATATTCATAACTAAAGGTCGCACTAACTGGATTTTCAGCAGTATTATCCTCTAGATATAGGCCGATACTATCTCTGTAGATGTACTCACCGTCGGCTACTGTAGTACCTCTTAGATAAGACATACCAGACTGGTTAGAAATACTCTCATTTTGGGCCACGTTTATTGCAAACTGACGCTGCATAAAAATGTTTTCGTCTCGAACTAGCTCATAGCTGTTAACAAACGCGTATTGATTTCCATATTCAGTGTAACTTTCGAAATTAATAATAAGGTAATTAAGCGACTCGACTGATGTTGGCAGCAAGATACTCACTGAATTTCCATAATTATTTGCCGAGTTTGAGACTCCAGCTGTATTTTCACTCACGATAACTGAACCATTAGAGTAAAAATTGCTGTTATCTAATTTTAGCGCGTTTATATCGAACTCTGCGGTTTCATCTGTGGGAGTGGTGAACGAATAATCGTCACCATAAACATTTGCTGAAACGCCACCAGAGGCTGGAGAAACCTCTCCTATTGCAAAACGGTAGTTAGTATTAGCTTGTAATTCGGTTGCGGGAGTAAATGTGTGCTTAACGCCGCTTAAGGCCACATTCTGACTTAGCTCTACGCTTGCCTCTTCACTTAAAATATAAGTGTAACCATTAGGAACGCTATCATCAGCAGACTCGTTACCACGAACAATTGAAACTTGGTCATAGGTCAGGCTGACCTCGTCAAGATCTATGTCGACTGCTTCGCTGTAATACACTGAATAAGCAAAACTAGACGGGTTAACATTCGTAGTAATAACTTCAACGGTTGCTTGAGGCTCAACTTCAGTAGGGACTAGTACTAAGTTAATAATTTCAGAATCGGCGACTGAGTAATAGCTATTTGATTCAAACCCACTCGTATTAACGTTAATTGAAGTTTCTCCCGTCGCATAACGTGTTGAACGACTGAGATTAATACTGCCCGTCGAATAGGTGATATCACCTACTTGGAAAGAGGACATTTCGAACGAAATACCACCATCAAATGGAACGACCAACTCGTAAGAACCACTTTCTTCATCATATTCAGATGTGTACGTCTCATCTGTCGAATCCATCATGAACTCAGCGCCTGCGATAGGCTCGCCCATACTGTCAATCAGACTTATTACAACAGTTTTCTCTTCTGCTGCCGCTTCATCGTATTGACTAAGGCTGATTTCCTCTTCTGAAAACTCACTTGCATCGTAAATAAACAGTGTATCACCAGAAATATTCACGTTGCCGGTGTTAGTGAAATCGAAGTCTGCTTCTCCGTCGTTATCTATGTCGATATTCGCGCGTAGTGTAACGTTCAAGTCACGCGGTAAAGTGATTTGATAAGTTTGTGTTTCGTCATTGAATTCGCTCTCATGGGCAAAGTCAAACACATTGCTGGTAGACGAACCTGAAAAAGAGAAACCGATAAAGCTAAGCCCGCTTATTGCTTCCCCACTTTCTGCGTCTGTAACGCTAAACTCTACTTCGACTGGTGCTGAAACCCCAACGATACCGATGTCATCGTAGCCTTCTCCTGAATCCACAGGCCCAGTAGTTATGAAGAATGCGCGCTCTAAATAGCTTTCATCAGTGGATGAAACAACAACGGTCAAGTCTGCACTTGCTGGTAAGCCTTCTAAGTTAAAACCGCCGTTCTCTGAGGTTACACCTTCAGCAACCAGTTTATTTCCTTGATAAACAGTAACATTTAATCCCACTAAAGGAGTATCAGTTCGTGTATCAACTACAGCGCCTGCCAGCGTAACCGATGTTTGATTATTTTCGATTTGCTCTGCAAGCAGGTTATTTTGTTCAGTAAGTACAGCATTTTGTTGATTAAGCGCATCAACAACTCCGTCGTTACTATCGTCATCAACTTCAATACATCCTGTAAGAGCGAGAGATACAAAAAGTGGGATCGGGGCGAGCTTTTTATTTATTTTCATGAGTGGCCTCTTAGTTTTTACGTTACATCGCAATAGAAACTAAGGACGAAGAGAGAACGAGAGGATATTAATAACGGTCTGAATACTGAGATTGAACTACCTTGTACGTTACGAAACTTCATCCTTGAAACACCAGAGTATCCGATACGAATTTAATTTGCATGTAATTTATAACGATAATTGCCGCCATCTTCTTATACTTTAGATTAAGTTTGTAACACAATAGTCAAGCAAGCGTCACGGTAGTGTCAATTTGCAGACCTATAGTGATGGTCCGAGGCATCGCTTTGGGAAACCGCTATGAAAAAGACACACTATCGTACGCTTTGGCTTTCAGATATCCATTTGGGAAATCGCGACTGCAAAGCTGAATACTTACTTTCCTTTCTGGACAGCATCACAGTAGACACCTTGTATTTGGTGGGTGACATTATTGATATGTGGCAAATGACGAAGCAATTTCGCTGGCCAAAAGCACACAATCAAGTCATGCATAAATTCATGCAAATGAGCCAGGAAGGTACACGTGTAGTGTATTTACCCGGCAATCATGATGAGCCAATTCAATCTTACTCTGGTATGGCCTTTGGTGATATTGAAATAGAACGAGAGCTGGTGCACACCACAGCGCAAGGAAAACGCTACTTGGTTTTACACGGCGATCAGTTCGATGGCGACGTTACCATGGGTAGATTTCACGCGTGGATTGGCGATAAAGGCTACGACCTTCTGCTGTTTTTAAATCGTGAATTTAACCGTTTTAGAGCTTGGCGAAAACGAGAGTATTGGTCTTTGGCTGGCTATATTAAAAAACACATTAAAGGCGCAAATGAAGCGATTGCTCGATATCGTGAAGCCTGCTGTAAACGCGCCGATGAAATGGGGCTTGATGGCGTTGTGTGCGGCCATATCCATCACCCTGAAAGCACAATGGAAAATGGTATTCATTACATCAATGATGGCGACTGGGTTGAGAACTGCAGTGCATTAGCGGAAGACGAAAACGGCGAGCTTTCACTAATTCATTACCTTGAGGTTGTCGAGTCAGCCAGCGTCACGTCGATCACAGTAAAAGACTCTTCGTCTAAAGCGGCATAGCAGAGCAGTGTTTACCGCATTGTTAGCTTGAATACTGGCGCAAAAGAAAATAGGGGCTGGTGACGCAATTACAATTTATTAACACTGTCAAATAACTGCCATTAAACTGTGTAAAAAGCGTCACATTGTATTGCTATTGTTCGCCAAAACCGAAAGAGAAAAAGGTTCTATGTTTACTGTAAATGAAGTACTGAACAAGCATTACCCTCAGGTAGCGAACAACCCCATTCTTTTTAAATCGCTATCTTTCGTATTGAGACACTTGCTCCATGAGCGTGAAATTACGGAGTTCGGTGAGACCTACCCTCATTATGAAGATATTGATTTTGTGGAGCAGGTTCTCGAGTACTTTAATATCAGCTATTCGACTCGCGACGTGGAAAAAGAACGGATTCCGAGTGAAGGGCGCGTGGTTATTATTGCTAACCACCCGATAGGCTCTCTCGATGCGTTGGCGTTGATAAAGCTTGTAAGTGAAGTACGTCACGATTTAAAAGTTGTGGCAAATGAAATGCTGATGGCCATTGAACCGCTGCACGACATGCTATTGCCAGTGAACAATATGCAAGGGGGCACACCCAAACAGCACTTATCGGCTATTCAGGCTCATTTAAACGGCGATGGTGCCATACTTATTTTTCCAGCTGGTGAAGTCTCGCGGCTGCGACCCCAGGGCGTGCGCGATACACGCTGGCACACAGGTTTTTTACGTATAGCAAGGCAAGCCAAAGCGCCGGTTTTACCGGTTTATATTGATGCCAAAAACAGCCCCCTTTTTTATGGGGTGTCTATGGTATATAAACCCCTTGCTACCGCACTCTTGGTCAAAGAAATGTTTAAGCAACGCAAAAAGCACCTGCCTATGCGTATTGGAGAACTCATTCCTTTCGAGTCTTATCAACAAACAAACATCCCGCTAAAAGAGCAAGTGAAGCTTTTTAAACGTCACTTGTACCGTATTGGCAGTAACAAAAAAGGCGTTTTCGAAACACAAGCATCAATCGCTATGCCTGAAGATAGAAAAGAACTTTCACGTGCAATACGTGAATGTGAGCATCTAGGTACCACGGGAGACGGTAAATCTATTTACTTGTATCAACATAAAAGCTGCTCACCAATTATGCGAGAAATTGGTCGCTTGCGAGAAGTCGCGTTCAGAGCCGTCGGCGAAGGTACAAATAAGCGCAGAGACATCGATCATTATGACTCTCACTACTATCATTTAGTACTTTGGGATGAGAGTGATTTAGAAATTGTTGGTGCCTATCGCTTCGGGGATGCAGAACTACTGACCGCCCCAGACCACCCTACCGGCTTGTACTCGGCCACCCTATTTAATTACAGCAAAAATAACGATAAACTTTTTAAAGAAGGGTTAGAGCTAGGACGGAGTTTCGTTCAGCCTCAATACTGGGGCAAACGCAGTTTAGATTACTTGTGGTTTGGTATTGGCGCATTTTTAAGTCGTTATCCCAAATATCGTTATCTATTTGGTGCAGTGTCACTTAGTAATGCCTATCCAGAACCAGCTAAAGACCTATTGGTACAATTTTACTCCACGTATTTTCCTGCAAAGTTTGGTGAAGCGACCTGTAAACGCCCTTATCAAATGGCTAACGATGCGCTGCACCAATTTACCGGCCATGACTATAAAGCTGAGTTTACACAGTTAAAACACCTATTGGCGAATATGGGTGTTAATGTTCCTACCCTTTATAAACAGTACTCAGAAGTAGCTAAGGACGGCGGCGTTGCGTTTTTAGGCTTTAACGTTGACCCGGATTTCAACGATTGCATTGATGGCCTAGTAGTAGTTGATATGCAGACCTTAACTGATAAAAAGCGCAAGCGCTATTTGAATGATATCCAATTAAAAGCGTCAGCCTAATGCAATAGACATGCGCGTGACAGTAAAGTGAATAAAAAGATAGGAGCGGTTAATTCCGCTCCTTTTTACGCTTTATTGATGCCGCAGTTCAAAACTAATACGCCAAGCCGCGCTTAGTTTTATTAGCTTTTATTTGCTTAAGTTAAGCAGGATATCAGTGTAGATATCTTCAAGAGTGAGTAAGTCTGACAGGTGAATATGTTCGTTTACCTGGTGAATTGTGGCATTCGGCACCCCCACCTCTACAACTTGCGTTTTTTCGCTGGCGTAGAATCGCCCGTCAGAAGTGCCACCCGAAGTACTGATTACGGGATAACGCCCTGTTGCCGCTTTAATGGCTTTTTCTACGCTAGTAATAAGACAACGTTTGGCGTTGTTATGTGGCTTACTTAAATAGGCTTCGCAAGGCCTCGAAAAACTAACTAATGCAGACATATCTACCGAACTGATGATTTGGCGAAGTAATTCAGCCAAACTACCTTGGTTGTATTGCCACGAGTAGCGTACGTTAAACTCTATTCTTACCGCACTAGGCACGATATTATCGGTAAAGCTTCCCGTGTCCATATGCGTTATTTGAAGCGTGGTACCTGGAAAGTCATCACTTCCCTCTTCGAAGGGATAGTGGGTGAGCGCATTAACGATATTGCTGGCTTTGTGGATAGCATTAACAGCCGTTTTGGGGTATGCAACGTGACCTTGTTTACCTGCAACAGTAATGGTGCCTGAGAGCGACCCTCTGCGCCCTACTTTAATAGTATCGCCCGTTTGAGTAGTGGCCGAAGGCTCACCGACCAAGCACATATCAAGTTGAACATTACGTTTGGTCAAATACTCGTTTATCCATTTAGAGCCCCATTCAGCCTCTCCCTCTTCGTCACTGGTGATAAGCCACCAGTACGTCACCTCACGTTCATCTAGCGAAGCAATTGCCCGTTCGGTTGCTGCTAGCATGGCTGAAATTCCAGTCTTCATATCCGCAGCCCCTCGGCCATATAATTTATTTTGGCTTACAACAGGGCTGAAGGGAGGCGACTTCCATTTCTCAATAGGGCCTGGCGGTACCACATCAGTATGACCACTAAACGCGAAATGTAACGGGCCATCCCCCCATTTGGCAATAAGGTTTTTAACACCATTAATCGTGTGACGCTCACAGACAAACCCGAGCTTTTCAAGCTTATACATGAGGTAACTTTGACAGCCTGCATCAACGGGCGTTATGGACTCTCTCGCCATCAAAACTTCGGCAAAATGAAGGCTACGGGCCGGTGCAGCGGTTATTGAAGGCTGAATAGACATTCGTAAATCACCTAAATGAAACGTGGGTTTATTAGACGAATTTAAGGTGACACGTTTATAACAGTTTTGAGAAGATGCAATGACAGGTACGATTGAATTTCTATACAACCACAATCACTTAGGCGTAACTCGCGCTGAGCGTTGAGGTATAAAGCCCTACAAGCTTTAGTATTTGTTTAACGTGCAACAGCTTGTTATAAATAGAAGCGTTGAAATAGACCTTCACTGTAAAAAAAAGGCGCGGCCGTGTTAAAAATAATTGTCTTAATACCTCTAATTCTGTCTCTACTTTGGTTTGGCTACCTGCAAACCAAAAACTATACCCTTGAACAGGGCAAGCAAGGGTTTCTCTATATCTTTGTACTATCGGGGGTTATTGCAGCGTTTTATACCCTGATGCTATTTTTAACCCATTAGCAACAAGCCATAACGTAATCGAAAAAGCGAAACCTCCTCCTTTATCAAGATGACCGCGCTGGGCCTTGAAAGCATCAACCACGTAGGCGCTTCACCAAGCCCATATCGAGTAGGGTGAGGCGTCACCGCCTCATCCCTCTCACAGAACC
>NZ_CACSIG010000044.1:0-46060 GCF_902705815.1 Alteromonas infernus | reverse complement strand
CATCAGCAATTGATTAAAAGTCAACTGCTCTACCAACTGAGCTAACGACCCTTTCTTTCCTGTTGTTGCCTGTGTCTTGGCAACGGCGGCATATAATACTCAGATTTTTATTCGACGCAACCCATAACGTCCTTTTATTTTCATTTTTCTGTCAAATTACGACTAAACGGTCAAAATGAAAACAAATCGCTGAGTATTTATACCAGTACTAATTGAGTTTAGTCAGGTTTCTACGAAATACAGTGAAATTTGGTGCAGAAGTTTTATGCACTCTAAATGGAATTTTTTGAAAAAAACTTTTCTCTAACTCATAAAAAAGCCTCTTTAAAAGAGGCTTTGTTCATTACAAGTTATTTAACCGAGATTCAGCGAGGCGTTTTGCCGAAGAATCAGGGTAATCATTTACAACTTGTTGAAACAGCTGACGTGCTGTTGAACTGTCTCCCGTTCGCTCAGCAATGACACCTAGTTTTAATAAGGCATCAGGACGCTTGGAAGAATCGGTAAAGCGATTAGCTACAATATTAAATTGCTCACTTGCTTCGCTCCACTGCTGCTTATTAAACAGCAACTGCCCTAACCAATAGTGCGCGTTTGGTGCGTAACCACTGTTGGGAAAGCGTGAAATGAACGATTGAAACGCAGGAATGGCTTTATCGTACTCACGAGACTTAAGGATCAAATTCACCGCATTTTCGTAGGCTTCATCTTCACCTGCTTGCGGAGCTTGCGTTGGCGTAGATGCTGTTGGAGAGCTCACAGAGCCCGAATCAACACCTGCACTAGGCATGGCACTACCTTGTAGCGCGCCGCTTTGCTTAAGTGCTTCCACGCGTTTATCTATTTCAAGGTAAAGCTCACGCTGACGCTCAAGTACTTTTTGAAGTTCATTGGTATTAACTTCAACCGCACCACGCAGCTGGTCGACTTCCATTTGCATATTGTCTAGTTGCGTTTGAAGCCTGTGTTGCATTTCGGTTCGGCTCTTAACAATACGCTCTAGCACAACAATACGCTGCTCTAATTCACTGCCGCCATTGGCGTCTACCACAGGCGCTTGCGCAAATGCGGTAGAAACAGCAAGGGCGGCACATAAAGTGACGCCCATTTTTAATGTCTTATTCGTAAGAATAGTCATTAGCGGTAAACAACCACTCCGCGACGGTTTTGAGCAAATGCATACTCAGTAGAACCCATCACTGCTGGTTTTTCTTCGCCGTATGAAACTACTGTTACTTGGCTGCTGCTTACGCCAGCATTAAGTAGGTAAGTCTCAACAGACTGTGCACGACGTTCGCCTAGCGCAATGTTGTACTCTGGCGTACCACGGCTGTCAGTGTGACCTTCAATAGTCACTTTAGTGCTTGGGTTTTTCACCAAGAACGCCGCGTGCTTGTCTAGAATACGCTGGAACTCTGGCTTGATGCTTGAGCGGTCAAAGTCAAAGTAAACGGTTTGTTCGTTCTTCAGCGCTTCCATTTCTTGCTGAACCATTTCTTCTTGACGCTTCATACGCTGTGCAGCTTCTGCTTTAACGCGCTGTGCTTCTGCTTCACGTGCTTCCGCTTCTGCAGCCGCTTGTTCTTGTGCAAGGCGGTTACGCTCTGCTGCCAATTCTTCTTCGCTAGGGCCTGAAGAACATGCCATCATTGTCACTACTGGCAATGCGATAATGAAGCTCTTCATCACTTTATTCATTTGCATCCTACTAATCCTTAAATTTTATTGTTTAGTCGTTAAATTGTTAGAACAAAAATGGTGACCAACTTGGCGATTTAACTTGCCCATTGGCTGCTGGTAACCTAGCTTTAAAACGCCCATCTAAAGAAACCAGTGACAACACTTGGGTTCCCTCGTGAAGGGTGCTGTATATAATCATGCTTCCATTCGGCGCTACGCTTGGTGATTCATCTAAGTACGTCCGTGTCAGTACTTGAGGTGATCCACCATCCAAAGACTGCTTCGCAATGTGATAGTTCCCATTAGTTTGGTTTACCATAATCATTTGCTTGCCGTCTGGGGAAATCGTACCGCCAAGGTTCTGTTCACCTACAAAGGTAACTCGCCTTACTTTCCCAGAATTTAAATTTACGCTATATATCTGGGGTTTACCACCCCGTTCCGAGCTAAATATTAACCCACTGCCGTCTGGTAGCCACGCGGGCTCCGTATCAATCGCTCTATTTCGTGTTACTCGGCGAAGATTTTTTGTCGCTAAGTCCATCACATAGAGTTCAGGGTTTCCATCTTTCGATAAAACCATTGCAAGTTGCTTGCCATCTGGTGAAAACACCGGGCTACTATTTATTCCAGGGAAATCAGTAATGCGCGTACGCTCGCTGGTGTAGATATTCTGAATGAATATTTGCGGTCTACGATTTTCAAAACTAACGTAGGCAAGCTTCTCGCCATCAGGCGACCACACTGGCGACATAAGCGGCTCTGGCGAAGACAACAAGCGCGTTTCGTTCTCACCATCGTAGTCTGCAATGACTAATTGGTAAGGTTTTTCTACCGTGTCACGGTCGCGAACAATGACGTAAGCAATTTTCGTTAAAAACGCACCGCGAACACCGGTCAATTTTTCATACACAATGTCGCTAATTCGATGCGCATACTGGCGAAAATCTCGACCGTTGATCACTGCCTGACGGGCAGCTAGTACGTGATCATTACTCGATACCAAATTGCCGTCTTTGAGTACTTTAGCTTGCCCATTGTCAACTTGCCCTTTAAGTACATCAATCAACTCATAGGATACAAGGTAACGGTCGCCTCCTTGTGGCTCAATACTTCCTACTAAAACCGTGTCCACACCTAAGGTTGCCCATGCAGTGAAAGACACTTGTTCCGCTGTCTCCGGGTACTGTGGCATTTTGTCGACAGATACCGGATTAAACTTACCACTACGCATTAAGTCGGCCATCACCACTTTAGAAATATCGCCAGGCATGCTGCCCTGACCTTTCCATTTAAATGGCACAACCCCGATTGGACGTGCACTATCTACGCCCTCGGTTATCACAATTTCTAAGGATGCAAACACTTTGGCACTGAATGCCACCGTAATAAGCGCTATCCATAAACCTAGTTTTTTCATACCACTATAATTCCACTTTTAAAGTAATGTCTTTTAACTGCTCGTAAACGTCTGGCGCATCAGATACCGGTAACTTTTCGGCCCTGCGAACCGCGCTTTCAGCCGCTCTACACAGCGCATCATTGCCGCCGAGTACACGAATACTCGTAACAAACCCTGACGTTGCTAACCGAATATTCAATCGACAGGTTTTGCCTTGATAGCTGTCGTCTGAATACAAATTGCGCTTAATGGTTTGCTGAATAAGCGCGGTATAGCGCTCTACTTCAGTAAGTACCTGTTTTCGCCTACGTTCTTGCTGAGCAGCTTGTTCTTTTGCAAGCTGCTCTTGCATGATCCTTTCCATTTCAGCGCGTTCAGCTGCTTCTTTTTTCTTTCGCTCAGCCTCAGCTTTCGCTTTTGCTTCGCGCTCCTTACGCTCTTGTTCCTTCTGCGCCGCTAAGCGCTCCAAGTCTTTCTGACGTTTCGCTTCAGCCGCTTCTGCTTCACGCTTCTCTTTCGCACGCTTGGCTGCTAGCTGCTGCTGGCGTTTTTTCTCTGCCGCGGCTTCTGCTTTTCTTTGCCTTTCTTGCTCTTCGGCTCTTGCTTGAGCTTCAGCTTGTGCCTGCTCCCTTTTTTGATCCGCAATCGCTTGCGCATCAATAAACGTCGCTTCTATCACAGGCGCATTCGACGGCATACTTGGCAACGGGTCAGGAGAGAAACTGACGCTAATTAGCAACAGCGCAGCAATAAAAAGATGCAAACCAATGGACTTGTACAAGCCTACTTGTTCTGGGCTTATACTGTTGGCTTGCTTGGCACTTTTGCCGTTCTTTTTATCACCACTTACACCGTTACTCGCGTTGTTTGAGTGGCTAGCGGTTGACGTGCTTTTCGACACTTCAGGTTTAGACATATCTATATTACTCAACCGGATCCGTCATTAACCCTACTGAAGGCACACCCGCCTGCTGTAATAACACCATTAGCTGTATCACTTCGTTATACGCTACTTGTCCATCGCCTTTTACCACTACGGGCGTATTGGGCTCTTTGGTCAATTGTGCTTTTACAATAGCGCCAAGCTCTTCTTCGCTAATTGGCGATTCCTGGTCTTCGCCTACATTAAGGAAGTAGCGACCTTTAACATCCACTGACGCAATAATAGGTGGTGTATCTTCTTGCTCTATCGGGTTGGCACTTGCTTTAGGCAAATCTACCTTTACCCCTTGAGAAATAAGCGGCGCCGTTACCATAAAGATAATAAGCAACACCAACATCACGTCGATGTAGGGCACTACGTTTATCTCTGATACCGGCCTGCGGCGTTTTCTTACATACATAACAAGTCCTCCGTTTGGAATGTAAACGCTTAGGCTTGTTGTTGTGCTTGCGCAGCAACGGCTTGGCGATGAAGGATTGCAGAGAACTCTTCCATGAAGTTGCCGTAGCTATTTTCTAGCTTCTCAACCTGATGGCTGAAACGGTTGTAGGCAATAACCGCAGGAATAGCGGCAAACAGGCCGATAGCAGTTGCAATAAGTGCTTCTGCAATACCCGGCGCTACCATTGCAAGGGTAGCTTGCTGCACTTCACCTAGTGCGATGAAGGCATTCATGATCCCCCACACAGTTCCAAATAGACCGATGTAAGGACTAATTGAGCCCGCCGTGGCTAAAAAGGGTAGACGACTTTCTAATTCTTCGACTTGACGAGACATAGAAACGCGCATGGCACGGTATGTACCATCAACTATGCCGTTGGTAGCGGTGTTAGACTTGCGCAGGCGAACAAACTCTTTAAAGCCTGAGCAAAAGATGCTGCCCATGCCTGTGAGGTTAGTTCTGGCAGAAAGCTCTTGATAAAGACGGTTAAGGTCAGCGCCTGACCAGAACTTATCTTCAAACTGACGCATTTCGTTGCGTGCCGCCGACAACGCTTTGCTGCGTTGGAAGATAAACGTCCACGACGCTATCGACACGCTTAGCAACAAAAGCATAACTAGTTGAACAATAAAACTCGCTTGTAAAAACAAGCCAATAAAAGTGAGATCAGATGACACGCGAAATTTCCCCTAACAAAGTACGTGGTAATCTTTTTGGCTTCATAACGGCCAAATCGACGCAGGCAACCTTGATATCTCCCGATACCAATGTAACGCCTTGTTCATTTTTAATAATTTGTTGAAACGTCATACTAGCGCCTTTCAATTCTACAACGCGTGTTTCAATACTCAACAGTTGATTGAACCGTGCAGGCGCATAGTTATGCATTTCAACGTGTTTGACGACGAAAGCGATGGATTGTTCCATCAGCGTGTCTTGTTCAAAACCTAGCTCGCGAAGCCACTCTGTACGGGCTCGCTCCATAAACTTTAGGTAATTCGCATAATAGACGATACCGCCTGCGTCGGTATCTTCGTAATACACTCTTACCTGGTGTAAATGCATAACTATTCCTTCACCTAAAAATTTAATAATCCAAAGCGGAGTTAAAATAACTAATTAGCGCGACAAAATGCAGAACAAAAACACTCCACAAGCCCCACCAAAGCTAACATTTAATCAAAAGTAAACCAATATTAAACACCCAGTTAACACATTAGTTTTTCTAATTCAAAACAACAATTTTACTCAATTGTAGTTTTTTCTGCTCTCCCTATAATGCACAGCATCAGTCGTACAGAGCGTGATGGTGCTTAGCACGGTCATGCAAGAGTTATTCTCCTGTTAGACATGAGTTCCCTGGATTTATTTCCTTCAACACTTGTTGTTTTAGCCCGCTCACTTGAGCGGGCTTTTTTTTGCTCAGCATTCGTTAAAGAGAACTTCGCTTGCGCTTAACTCTCGATATTCACATCAGTAAACATTCAAAAACAACGCAACCTGAGCAAGGCCATACCAAAAAAAGCCCAGCAATCCAGCTAGGCTTAAAAGATGAACGTCTTCACGTTTAATCTGGGATTAGAAGCTATTCAGACGGTGTGAAACCAAAATGAAGATAGGCGCGCTGAGACACTATGCGACCGCGCGGTGTGCGCTGAAGAAACCCTTGCTGAATAAGGAAAGGTTCTATCACGTCTTCAATCGTTTCTTTTTCTTCACCAATGGCTGCCGCTAAATTATCTAAGCCTACTGGACCCCCATCGAATTTCTCGATAATAGCACTAAGCAATTTGCGGTCCATGTAATCAAATCCTTCTTTGTCTACATCAAGCATGTCTAAGGCTTTAGCTGCAGTTTCAGCGCCCACGGTACCGTCAGATTTTATTTCGGCATAGTCGCGAACACGGCGCAGTAAACGGTTGGCAATACGTGGGGTACCCCGTGAACGACGAGCAACTTCTTGCGCCCCCTCCTCGTTCATTTCTAAGTTTAGATAACTTGCACTTCTTGCAACAATGCTGGTGAGGTCTTTAACATTGTAAAACTCTAAGCGTTGCACAATACCGAAACGGTCGCGCAATGGCGACGTTAACGAGCCTGCGCGCGTGGTTGCCCCCACCAAAGTAAAAGGCGGCAAATCTAATTTAATAGAACGGGCCGCCGGTCCTTCGCCTATCATGATATCAAGCTGATAGTCTTCCATAGCCGGATAGAGTATTTCCTCTACTACCGGGCTTAAACGGTGTATTTCATCAATAAACAATACATCGTTACGTTCGAGGTTGGTAAGCAGCGCTGCAAGGTCGCCCGCTTTTTCGAGCACAGGGCCAGAAGTGGTTTTAATATTCACGCCCATTTCATTAGCTACAATGTTAGCAAGCGTGGTTTTACCTAGGCCCGGCGGTCCAAAGATAAGCAAATGATCGAGGGCATCGTCGCGATTGCGCGCAGCCTGAATAAATATTTCCATTTGCTCACAAACATGAGGCTGGCCCGTGTAGTCTTCCAACATCTTAGGGCGAATGGCGCGATCGATAACTTCATCTTCGGTACTGGCTTCAGGCGTAATCAGTCTGTCGGCTTCAATCATGATAGTTCTACTTTAAACGGTAATTCGAAGGTGACCTTTCTCGATATAGCCACCTTCACTGTGCGCCATTAAATGGCCGCTTTTAGCGCTTCGCGAATAAGGGCTTCGCTTTCCATGCCCTCGCTATAAACGCTTTCAACTAACTTACTTGCCTGCGCGGGCTTATAACCTAACGCGATAAGTGCGCTTTGCGCTTCCTCCCGCGCGTCGTTAACTTCAACAATAGTGTTTGGCGATAACAAGTCGCCACTCGGAGGCGGGACAGCAATACTCTGCGCTTTGCCAAACTTAGCTAATCGGTCTTTAAGTTCTACCACTAAACGCTCGGCCGTTTTCTTACCTATGCCGGGTAAACTCACCAGCGCAGATACATCTTCGTTTTGCACGCTTGCCAAGAACTGACCTGCCGACATGCCGGATAAAATAGCCAAACCAAGTTTTGGACCAACACCGTTTGCTTTAATTAGCTCGCGAAATAAACCTCGCTCCATTTTGTCGGCAAAGCCAAACAGCAGTTGGGCGTCTTCGCGAACCACAAAGTGCGTGTATACCACGACTTCTTCACCCACTGCTGGAAGCTGATAAAAGCTCGTCATAGGCATGTGAATTTCGTAGCCAACACCGGCCACATCTACAAGAATTTCTGGTGGCTGTTTTTCAGCCAACGTACCGCGAATTCGTCCTATCATGAATTATCTCTGTAAAAGCGTTAGCTTTAGGCAGCGTTAACGCAAGCGGCCGCGAACGGTTTTTCGGGCTTGCCCTGCCATGTTTATCAGGCTCTGTTCGGTATGTGCATGACACAAGGCAACGGCCAAGGCATCTGCGGCATCGGCTTGTGGGGTGCCACTTAAATTCAACAGGTGCTTTACCATATGCTGAACTTGTGTTTTATCTGCGCCACCTTTTCCAACTACCGACTGCTTTATTTGCCTTGCGCTGTATTCAGCAACAGGAAGTTGCGCTTGCGTGGCTGCCACAATGGCGGCCCCTCTGGCCTGACCAAGCTTTAGCGCTGAATCAGGGTTTTTCGCCATAAATACTTGCTCAATAGCAAACTGGTCGGGTTTATATTGACGAATAATATCGCCAACACCGGTAAAAATATTTGCAAGGCGAGAAGGCAAATCTGCCGTACCAACGCGAATACAACCGCTAGCCACATACACGAGTTTACCTTGCTTACGCGCAATTAAACCGTAGCCTGTAATCCGAGAACCTGGATCTATACCCAGTATAACCATTAAGGCACACTCGGTACAAACAAAGATACCGCTTCTTTATTGGAGGGGGACCATAAACGCGCTAACGCTTCTTCTTTCGACACCCATTCATATTGCAAATGCTCAGTCAAAATTAAGGGTAGTTCACTGTTTATCTGGAGGGAAAATACGTGTTCTGTGTTATGCACAGTACCTGGCGGGTAGCGATGTAGCCAACGGCTACGAATTTCATATTGATTTTGTTTTTTGTGGTCGTTAAGGACAAACCCGTGTGCTTTGGCATCAATACCAATTTCTTCACACACCTCGCGATAAGCGGTTTCGATGGGTAGCTCACCCTCTTCTAACGCGCCGGTTACCGACTGCCAAAAGGTGGGGTCGTCTTGTCGCTGTAAAAGCAGCACTTGGTAGTGTTGATCAAACAACACTACCAGTGCAGATTCAGGCTTCTTATACGCCATAAATTACGATTGCTTTTTCACCGTAGCGATAGCAAGTTCTTCAAGCTGCTGAGGATTTGCAGGGCTAGGTGCCGACGTTAATGGGCAAGCTGCTGTGGTCGTTTTCGGGAACGCCATTACGTCGCGAATAGAGGTTGCGCCTGTCATAAGCATGACTAGACGGTCTAAACCAAATGCAAGGCCAGCGTGTGGCGGCGCACCAAAGCGTAGTGCGTCAAGCAGGAAGCCAAACTTGTTCTTCGCTTCTTCATCGTCAATGCCTAAGATATTGAATACAGTAGACTGCATATCTTCGTTGTGAATACGTACAGAACCACCGCCTAATTCAACACCGTTTAATACCATGTCGTAGGCGTCAGATAGGGCTTCAGCTGGGTTGGCTTTAAGCTCATCAGGCGTTAGGCCGCGCGGTGCGGTAAACGGGTGGTGAATAGCGTGAAGCTGTCCGTCAAACTCTTCGAACATTGGGAAGTCAACAACCCAAAGCGGCTTCCATTCGCCTTCAAGAAGCTCGAAATCTTCACCCAGCTTAAGGCGAAGTGCGCCCATCGCTTCAGTAACAACCGTGTAGTTATCTGCGCCAAACAATAGAATATCGCCGCTTTGAGCACCGGAGCGTTCAATAATTGCATTGGTAATATCTTCTGTTAAGAATTTAAGAATTGGCGACTGCAGACCGTCAAGCCCTGCTGTAGCGTCGTTAACTTTAATCCACGCTAAGCCTTTCGCGCCGTAAATACCTACAAACTTGGTGTACTCATCAATTTGCTTGCGCGATAGTGAGGCGCCGCCAGGTACGCGGATAGCCGCAACGCGACCTTTCGGGTCGTTTGCTGGGCCACTGAATACTTTAAAGTCAACGTTTGCAAGCAGGTCTGCAACGTCCGTTAGCTCTAACGGGTTACGCAAGTCTGGCTTATCGCTACCAAAGCGCTTCATGGCTTCTGCATAGGTCATGCGCGGGAAGTCGCCAAGGTCAACATCTAGCATTTTGTTGAATAAATCGCGGATCATACGCTCTGTAATAGACATTACGCCATCGGCGTCTAAAAACGTGGTCTCGATATCGATTTGGGTGAACTCTGGCTGACGGTCAGCACGCAAGTCCTCATCTCGGAAACACTTAACGATTTGATAGTAGCGGTCCATACCCGACATCATAAGCAATTGTTTAAATAGCTGGGGCGATTGCGGAAGTGCGAAAAATTCACCTTTGTGGGTACGGCTCGGTACTAGGTAATCACGGGCACCTTCTGGTGTAGCCTTAGTAAGAATAGGTGTTTCGATATCAAGAAACCCTTCTTCTTCTAGGAAACGACGTACTGCGCCGGTTACTTTTGCACGAAACTGCAAACGCTGGCTCATTACCGGGCGACGAAGATCAAGGTAACGATAGCGAAGGCGCTGCTCTTCTGAGTTTTCTTGGTTCCAATCTAACGGCAATACGTCAGCTTTATTGATCACTTCAAGGCCAGTGCCAAGGATCTCAATTTCACCTGTGCGCATATCTTTATTGATTTGTCCTTCAGGACGCGCACGCACCTTACCAGTAAGTTTAACGCAGAACTCGCTGCGCAGGGTATTAGCAACAGATAGCACCTCTGGTAGGTCTGGGTCGAACACCACTTGTACGATACCTTCACGGTCACGTAAGTCGATGAAAATTACACCGCCTAAGTCGCGACGCTTGTTAACCCACCCGCAAAGGGTAACTTCTTGTCCAATGTATGATGAATCGATATTCCCACAGTAATCTGTGCGCATGGTCGTTGACCCCTGATAATTTCTCTTGCTCGGCACGTAGTAAATTCGACGTAATTTTAAACAGAGTTTTGGGCTTATTAGTTTGACTAATTTCGCGTAAACTCTCTGGCCAGTGAGTTGGCCCGTCAGCTACATGCATAATGTAATGATTTAAAGGCCGCATAGTATAAACAAATGCTTGCTAAAGCCCAATGACAAATATGCACAATTCAGCCATATCCCGCGGAAATCTCTACATTGGTTTGCCAATGTGGCAACACAGCCACTGGCCCAATACGTGGTTCGCGAATTATCCGAAGTCAGATAACGCCCTTTCGATTTATGCCCAAGAATGTAATACGGTGGAAGGAAATACCACGTTTTACTCTCTACCTCACCAAGACGCGGTGATACGCTGGGCTAACTCGGTGAACGATGACTTTCGCTTTACCTTTAAATTTCACCAAAATATAACGCATGTGCATCAACTGCAGCACTGTGAGGAAGAAGTTGCCCAACAGCTTTCACTGCTAACCCCTCTTAAAGACAAATTAGGCGTGATGATGCTGCAATTGCCCGCATCGTTTGGCCCAGATAAACTGGGCGTATTGGAACAGTTTCTCGCAGCCCTGCCCACTGAACTGAATGTAGCGGTCGAGGTACGCCATTTAGCGTTTTTTGCCAAGGGTGATGAAGAAAAAGCGCTAAATCAGGTTTTAATTCGCCATAACGCTAACCGCATAATTATGGATACTCGGGCGCTTTTTACTGGCCCCTGTAATAATGCGCTGCTTGAAGAGGTAAGAGACAAGAAGCCTAGGATGCCAGTTAATGTGATTGCCACCGGCAGTACGCCTGTAGTTCGGTTCGTTGGAAACGATGTAGACGATGATAACCTTCGCTGCTTAACGCCGTGGGTAAAGAAAGTCCATCAGTGGCTAAATGACGGGAAAGACGTGTATTTCTTTTGCCATCGCCCCGATAACAAAGACGCCCCTTGGCTTGCCCAGCAATTTATTGATTTATATAACTATCAAGCATCGTCACGTGCTTTTAATAACCTCTCGATAAAACACCAGCCTGAGCAAAACCCTTTATTCTAAATGCATAGTATTATTCTAATTAAACTGTAAACTAGTGGGTCTAGCTTTTCATATTTAGATTACCGCGATAGACTTTCAATGAACCATGAGTATGAAAAGGCGCGTCTTGCCGCGCTTGAATCGTTAGATATTTTAGACACGTCCCCCAGCGAACAGCTCGATGCATTAACGAAACAAGTACAAACAGAATTTAAATGTAAAACCTGTCTAGTTAGCCTTGTGGCAGAAGACCGCCAATGGTTTAAATCTCGACAGTGTATGGATGCAACAGAAACGCCACGTAATATCTCTTTTTGTACTTACGCGATTGCTGAAGAAGAGTATTTGATAGTCCCTGATGCCAAGGCCGACAAAATATTTGCGAATAACCCCTTAGTTACGGGTGAGCCCTACATTAGAGCGTATGCCGGATTTATATTGCGTAACAAGGATGGCTATGAATTAGGTACGCTTTGTTTACTTTATGACGAGCCTAAAGCGTTTTCTAGTGACAACATAGACACATTAAAACAGTACGCACGTATTACTGAAAACATTATCTTTTCAGAGCATTTGCAATAGTTTAGTGTTAGTCAACGCAATAAAAACAATACGTTTTGTGGTATTTGATTAGCCATAGATAACACGCTTATATTGGCTTGTTGCATTATTGAAAACCGCGTTTCTTCGGACGTAACGTTGGCATAGTCCGACTGTGTAACTTGCGCGTTCGCTCGTTCAACGTTTACGCTTGTATTAGAACGGCCTAATTTAGACCTAATATTTGATTACTAAGGCGCGTTGAAATTTGTAAGCCAGCGGCATCATCACTAGCGTTATTGATGCGAAGCCCTGAAGTAAGTTGCTCGAAAGAACGACTAAGCCCTTTATTGACGCCAAATAAGGTATTAGTGGCCTGCTGCGCTGCCACGTTGGTATGCAAAAACATAGTTGATCACCATATACATAACACCTTATATAAAGATAGTCGATTACGGCTGGCGATCAGCGTGGCAGGTCAAAAAACATACTAAAGAACAATTAAGAAAAACTAACGGCGGTATTTAAGCTATCTGGCGCGCCGTTAGTTTTTAAAGAATTAAAAGTTAACTACCTGAAATCGGCCGCATTTAACTCATGTTTTTTCATAAGCTTATGCATATCTGTGCGGTTTCTACCAGCCAGTTCAGCGGCCCGCGTTACGTTACCGTCAGTCATTTTTAATAACTTATGTAGGTACTGCTGCTCGAAGGCATCTCTCGCTTCGGTTAGTGTTGGCCAGCTTTGCTTGGTAGCAGACAGTGCCTGCTCAACAAGATGAAGCGGGATCACCGGCGTTTGCGTTAATGCTACACACTGCTCTACAACATTGACTAATTGACGTACGTTACCCGGCCAAGATGAAGTTACCAGCTGCTGCATAGCGTCATCAGAAAACTGACTAACGTTAACACCGTGGCGCTGCGCACTTTGCTGTAATAAAGAACGCGCCAACAGCGGAATGTCTTCGCTACGAGATTTTAGAGACGGAAGTTTTAAATTCACCACGTTTAAGCGGTAATACAAGTCTTCTCTAAACGTGCTTTCTTCCATTTCCTTGTGCAGGTCTTTGTGGGTGGCTGAAATGATACGCACATCGATGTCGACATGTTTACTACTGCCCACTGGGCGTATTTGACGTTCTTGGAGCGCTCTTAACAACTTCACTTGAAGCGTCATGGGCATATCGCCGATTTCGTCTAAAAATAAAGTGCCGCCGTCGGCTTCCCTAAATAACCCGGGATGAGCGGCAACGGCTCCAGTGAACGCGCCTTTTGCGTGACCAAATAACTCTGATTCAAGAAGGTTTTCTGGCAATGCGCCACAGTTAATGGCAACAAATGGTTTATCGCTTCTATTGCTAGCCTTGTGAATAGCATTGGCTAACAGCTCTTTACCCGTGCCGCTAGCTCCGCTTATGAGCACTGACACTTCCCGTTTAGCTATACGAAAAGCTTGGTCTAATACGTTGAGCATTTCTGGAGAACGAGTAATGATATCTTTCGCCCAGTCTCCCGGCTGCGCAGCTTGAGACTGGCTTAACGCTTTTTGAAGTAAAGTGCGTAGTTCGTCGTGATCCACAGGCTTAGGTAAGAAACCAAAAACGCCGCGCTGCGTTGCCGCCACTGCATCGGCAATGGTGCCGTGAGCTGTCATTAGAATAACGGGGATATCTTTCCTAATTCCCATTATTTCTTCAAACAGGCTTAACCCATCAAGACCCGGCATGCGCAGGTCGCTTAACACGACATCAAAGCTGTCATTTTGCAGTTTGCGTAGGGCAGACTGGCCATCTTCGACTGCCGTGACGTCATAACCTTCGCCTTCTAAGCGAATGGTTAATAAGCGCAATAAGCTTTTATCATCATCAACCAACAATAAGTTAGGGTTACTACTCGCCTTTTCGCTCACTGTTGTGTACTCCTGTTTTTATCCATCAGTGTTGCTTCAATTTGCAACAATTCTTCTAATTTTTTGCGCAAGTTTATTGCTTCTTTGTTTAGCGCTTCTAGCTGCTCGCCACGAGATGTATTTTCTTGCTCTAATACTACCATTGCTGATTCGAGCTGCATGACTTGGTTATTCTGTGCCCCCGCAACAACATTAATTAACTCTTGCGCAGCCGGCGTAAACCCACCCGCAATGTTATTCACCGCTAGTTGAGCCCTTAGCCTGTCTTGATACGGCGTGTCGTTCGGTAGCGTCAGAATATAAGCGTGCAAAGTGTCATATACCGAATCACTGAGTGACTTCAACGTATGCTTGCGCTTAAGCCAAGGTTGGTTCGCTGCGTCTATCCATTTGTTTAACCAATAGGTTGCATCGCAATTGTGTTCAAAGGTTTGTGGCGGTTCATCAAACAAACAAAAACCGCGCTCTACTTTTGCTACCGGCGAGGCCTTTTCGGCCTCGTTGGTGTTGTCGTTATTTCTGGTTAAACTCTGACATCCAGTCAGTACCAGTAAGGCGACAATTAAACCACTTATTCTCATTTTTACTTTTCCTGCTGCGGAATGGTCACTCTAAAGCAAACATCGGCATAGTCTACATCTACCACGCGTACATCACCATGCATTAGTCGAGCGCAATCGGCAACAATAGATAAACCTAACCCAGTCCCAATAACATTATCGTTTCTCGGTTCCGTTCCTCGAATGAAAGGTTCAAATAAGGTGTGTACTGACTCTGGAGCAATGCGTTTACCGCGATTAGCCACGTCTAGTACAAGATTATCATTTTCGTTATAAAGATGTATGTTTATAGGTCTACCCACTGCACCATGTGCAACAGCATTAGACACCAAGTTATCAAGAACTCTTCTAAATAATTCCTCGTCTATTTTAACCTCGGGTGAGGTAATATTCACATCAACCTCTCTATCTTGAATAGCCAATGCATAGTCTTCTAAACATGCCGAAACTAGCTTGTTGGCATCGCTTACTACCATTTTAGGCTGCGCTTGCTGTAACAGAAGGTTATAGTCGAGTAGCTTTTCAACAAGCGTGTTTAAGCGTTGGGTGCTTGCTGTAAGTAGCGAGAGAACCTCTCTCTGCCCTTTGTTCAATTCGCCTACAACATTTTCAGAAAGTAAACTGCACCCTTCTTTTATACTTGCTAAAGGGGTTTTTAATTCGTGGGCGGCGTGCCGCAACAGTGCTGTTCTTATGTGTTCAAGCTGCTGAAGTCTGTCATAAAGCCAATGTAAGTCTTTTTCGACATCAATCAACTCTCTGGGTGCCTGACGCGACAACGGCGGTAACTGGCCATCACTTCGCGCCATTATCCTTATAATTTTTTTGAGATTATTAACGGGGTTAACTATAAGTTGACTACCTAACAGTATAAGAAGCAACGATACGCTGACCAGCATGGCGGTAGACCACGCTTGCTTCGCTTGCATTGCGTTTAGGTCATCTTGTTGAAGCTTAACCCGTTCGTTAATTGTCGCTTCAACATCGTCACGTAGTAGTTCGACGCTGTCGCCAACTGACGCTAAATAGGCATTCAACAGCAGTTGATCTTCAATAGTTCGGTATTCAGCTAATTGGGATAGCTGCTCAGAAAGTCGAGAGCAGGTCGTGGGTATCGACAACGCCTGACAAAGATTATCTGCGGCTACGGCAAATTGCTCTATTGCATTGTCGGAAAGAGATGCTACTTGTTCGTTTCTCAAAACGGCAAATTGGCGAACGCTTCTTTCAACGTCAACAACGGCATTATCAAGGCGCTGCATATCGCTAACAACATCTACCACAAAACGGGTTTCTAGTGTTGTCATTTTGCCCACTTTAGCCAAGTCGCTTTGACTTTGCCAAAGTAAGGCAATAAGGGGAATGAGGGCAAGTAAAAAACTACCTAGCGTTAACTGCCTCAGCGAGCCCAGCTGTACTAAGCGCTCGCTCAACGAAACCTTGTTTATCAGAACCTTACCCTCATTAGTTTGTCGTGTTTTATCTACTCACTTGCTGTGAGCTTTTTATTACCCGGCGTTAACTCACTTTTCACCAATTCGGCTTCAGAAAGCTTGCCATCTTCGTTATCGTCTATTAACCCAAAATTACGCAACAGCCCAGTATGGCGCACTGACTCTTTCAGAGAAATAAGACCGTCTTTGTTTGTGTCTAACTGCTGCAATAACGTGCGCGCGGGGTTTGCGTGCGCATCCGCTACGGATATGGCTTGTACTGCAGCTACAGCACAAAGTGCTATGAAAACTTTTTCGAGACGTTTCATCATGAATCCTCCGCAAAATGCTTATAAAATCCTTCTCTTTCGCTCTTAACTAGCTTCAAATCATTAACAATAAGAAGATAGAAAAAGGCTGCTAGATACTATCACTAGTCTTCAATTAACCACTATCATAATTGCATTGAATTTTATTATGCCATTTTCAGACCAACAGTTAAAATAGGTTATAAATCAATGACTTTTGTAAAATTAGATATTCACAATGAAAGGAACAAAGAAATTGTGTTGCAATAAAGAAACACTACTGTGAAACCATAACAATAGCTGTTAAAGGTTCACAGTAGGCGGTGCTAGGCCATCGCGGAGGCATCGTAACGGCAGGGAGAACGCACGAGCGCAGAAAGAGGGATAGGCTTGCTAAACAGGAAGCCTTGAACATTGTCACACCCGTGTTCTCTGAGGTAATCCCACTGTTCATGGTTTTCTATACCTTCAGCACAAACAGAAAGAGAAAGGCGCTTTGCAAGATCGATAATTGCACCGGTAACCAGTCGGCTGCGCTCGGAAGTTTGAAGTTCCGTAACGAATTGCCGGTCTACTTTCAATGTATCGATATTAATTTGAGTGAGGTAACTTAACGACGAATACCCTGTACCAAAGTCATCTAGGGCGATAGCACACCCCATATTCGCTATTCGTCTGAAAAACTTATTGGATAAAGCAAAATTTTCAAGATAAGCGCTTTCGGTAACCTCAAACTCAACGTTTTCTGGATTTATGTCATATAAATTGAAAGTATTGTAGATATAGTCAAAAAGTTGATTACTCCTCAGGTCGTGCCCCGATAAGTTAATCGACGCTCTGAATGGTGTTAAAGCCCATTGCTTTAAATCTGGCATATCAATACAAACTTGCTTGATGATCCAGCGGGTTATGGCCGTTATTTTGCCCCCTTGCTCTGCAATGGGTATAAACTCATTGGGCATAACCAGCCCAAACTCGGGGTGTTCCCAACGGATTAATGCTTCAACGCCAACTACCTCACCTTCATTACTCACTTTAACTTGGTAGTAAACAACAAACTCATCGTTTAAGAGTCCTTGTTCAATGCCGTTTGCCAAATGAAGCTTACGCTTATGAGACTCGACCATATCTGGCGTAAACAACGTGTAACTGCCTCTTCCCCTGGCCTTCGACCGGTACATGGCCAAATCTGCATTGCTCATAAGCTCACTTAGGTCATAGCCTGCATCTGACGCTGTAGCTATACCCACGCTCAGACCTACGGTCAATGACAGCCCACGAAGCTCAAAAGGCTCATCAAAAGCAGTGATTAATCGGGTAGCCAGACGTTGCGCTTGTTCGGTGGAAGCATCTCTATCAGGAAGCACTAAAAACTCATCGCCCCCTAAACGAGCAAACAGGTCGCCATCACGCAATAAACACTGCACCCTATCTGCCACTTCGATAAGAATAAGGTCGCCAGTTTCATGGCCTAACGAGTCATTGATACCCTTAAAGCCATCTAAATCAAAAAATAGAAGCAATAAGTCTTCGTCATTTCTTTTCGCTCTTGCTAACTCTAAACGCAAGTTATCAAGTACGAACTGTCGGTTAGGCAATCCGGTTAAGCTATCAAAATTAGCCAGCCTCGACATGGTCTCTTGCTGGTCCACCAAGGTTTGCTTTTGTTCAAAGTTAACCAGCAGCTCCACTTCAATAGCATCCAGCAAGCTATTGATGTTACGGGCAAGCTGACCGACTTCGTTAGAAGACTCTATCGAGTTTCTAAGCGCGTAATCTTTTGATTCATAAACCTCTTGGGTAAATTTCCCCAACGATGCTAAAGGTGAGAGAAGACGGTAGAAAATAAAGAAACATGTTCCCGTACACAATAGCCAGAATGCTAAAATAAATGGCACTTGCTTAATAAGTTGGCGAGTTGAGTTTGAAGCCTTAACTTCATTGGTATCAACGTAAATAACCAGGTGCCCCATTGGGTAAAGGCTACTGCCAATGATTTGATGTGCGGTGATCACGTCTTCATACTGTGCAATACCAAAAGGTACATTCTCTGGAGAGGTAGGTACTGCCTCATCGTCAAATTTTAATGATTGCTTGGGTTGTACTGTCGAGATAACCCTATAATCATTATCGTAAAGGGTTGCACTAAGAAGATATGGGTGTTCTTTAACCGGTTGGAATACAGAAGAAAGTAACGCATTATTACCTGGATTTTTTTGCATTAAAATCGAAAGCTGTAACGCAAGTGAGTTACTTAGCGCGGCCGTATTATCCGCGACAACAGTCATCACTGACTCACTGTGTTCTAACTTATTTACAATAGCTATTGATGTGGCCAAAATAGCCATAGAAACGGATATGACTAACCCGACAGAAATTTTTAAGGTTTTAAACACGTTTGTGCCTTACTGAACTACTTCGCCTTTGCCAAGCTGGCGATATGCAATAGGTAAAAAGAACCATTACGCAGTATCGATTTCGTTATTATTATGCGCTCAATAGTACGGCACGAGATAAGAAAATAAAACGGATTTTTAAATACCTATGGCGCGCTTGTTAAAACCCAAGTGTTACTGAGTGTTTTCAACAACGTCCAGCTTCGTTTTAATGTACTGACTGTGAGGGACGTATAATAAATCAGCAATTTGCCTGATTGTGCTTTCTTCAAGCGGGGCGAGGGATTCATCAGCATAAGCGATTGACCATAAGCTTTTTACAACACGCACTCTTTCATCAGCATTGCAATGCTTGTTCAGCACTTGCGTAAAATGTACAAGGTCTATGGCATCATCTGCGGTTTCTTGGCCTCTTTTAAGAAGCAGCGCCATCGCATCATCATCAACGTTAACGTGTTTTCTTAGCTGCTTCTCGTATTCTTCCCGTTCAGTCTCAGTAACTTGATTATCAGCATTAACGATTTCACTGAGCAAAGCTGCAGTCGCTAATTCTACAGTATAGGCAGGTTCGTTCTGTTTATGAGAGTCTTCAAAAAGTTTAAGGAATGATTTCAGCATAAATCCTCAGAGTTTGGGTGGCCGTTGTGCGCGTTGGTGTACGCAGATACGAGTATTTCTAATATGTTTACTAAGAAAAAGAGAAATTCGATTAATTGCTTAATAGGTTGGATAGTTTAGGCACTTTTAGCCTGTGCAATAGATTGCATGGCGATGACCTAACTTTGCGTGTCGATAAGACAAACGACTTTACTGCCTCCTTTTTCAAACCATATTCGTTCACACAATGCATGTATCAGCGGCAAGCCACGCCCGTAACTTTCTTCCTGAGTATTGCAAGCAGTAGAGAACTTGCGCCCCCCGCCCCACCTCAAACCCATCACCGCTATCCTCTACTGAGATAAGGACTTTGCCGTCTGATGGTACAGATTCAACCCGAATATTTATTCGCCCTTGATTTAGAACCTGCAAAGAGGCTTCGCGATTTTCGTAGTATTGTTGAAAACCAGAGCTATCAGCTTTGAGTTTAGAGTCTAGTTTTAAGATACCGTGTTCAAGGGCATTATTAAAAAGCTCAGACAATACGGTATAAATTATTGAACGAATACTTTGTATGCCCTCACACTGACCTGCCAATTGCAACACTCGCTGTAAAATATCTGGTTGCTTTAAATGCTTCGCATCTAGGGCAATGTCGTGAACGGACGGTAGCCCGTCATCGAATTTCTGTGAAACAGGAATATTGATAGGTTTGGCAGTAAATACGACTAAGGTGACATCGTCGTGGAATGACGCTGCACCACAATGTGCTTTCGCTCTAAGAAAAAGGGAGTCGGCTTCAATTTTTTCATGGGTCTGCATTTGATCTTTAATGATATCGATCAACCCTTCTTCAAGCAGCATCTCACCTTTATCATTGGCAATTTCAATCAAACCATCACTACAGATTATGAGTTGTTCGTTAGGCCCTAAACGAATGGCGTCGCAATCGGTATTGAGTTCGTGTTCGTCAACTATACCTAACGCCATGTGTCTTGATGTTATGGTTCTCAAGGACATATCTGTTTTTGCGGGAATAATGACAGCTGGCATACCGCCTTGCCAAAGGTTCACGCGATTGCCTTCAGCGTTGATCTCGCCTACTACCGCTGCCATAAACATGTCACTTGGAAGAAACGTAATGAGGATGCGATTTAACTCACAGATTATTTCAGCAATGGATACCCCTTGGTGACTGAGTTCCTGAAAAGCCTGTGTCACCGGTAACGCGCCTATAGCCGAGGCAAGGCCGTGGCCTGTGAAATCTCCAACTACAAAGTACACCCCTCCACTTGGGCTAGCTTCACATAGAAACAAATCGCCATTGAACGTTTCAGCTGGTTTTAAAAAGCAGTCAAAATGCGACAACACCTCTGGCCGATTTACGATGGCATGGCTAAAAATGTGCTCAACGATAGCGTGCTCTCGGGCAACCCGCTGGTTAAACAACCTAAGCCTCTGGTTTTGCTGCTCTACGTGCTCACTTAACGCCCGTATTTTTAAGTGCGCTTTAATCTTGGCAGTTAGAATGTGACGGTCGAAGGGTTTAGTCGCAAAGTCATTTCCGCCAACTTCAAGACAGCGAACTAAACTTTCGTTATCTTCTAAAGCGGTAATAAAAAGAATAGGTAAGTAAGGACCTTTTGCAAGTTGGCGGATTTGCACGGCAACGTCAAAGCCTGAAAGACCCGGCATAACCACATCAAGCAAAACTAAATCAGGCTGCTCTTCGATAAAATGCTGTATCGCCTCTTCACCATTTACCGCTTCAATACAGTGTTTATAACCAGCGCTGTAAAGCATATTGGTCAATAATGTACGATTGATGGCTTCGTCATCAACAATAAGGATTTTCACAGCCGTCACTTCGCCGTTACTTAATGTCAAATTTCTTATCGAAACGAGATATTTTTAAAATTTTCGCAACCTGAGGACGGGCGTTTTCGATGCTGTATGACAATTCCTTGTTAGCTAAAGATTTTTGCATATTAAGCAGCATGCCCAATGCAGAACTGTCCATATATTCGGTTTGCGATAGATCAACGGCGATGTGCGAAACATCATCGTCAATTTTATCGTAGGCGTTTCTGAAGTCTTCTACTTTACTGAAATCAAATTTTGTTCCCACATCAATAATCAAGGTTTGTCCCTGATTTTGATAGCTCGACCTTATTTCCATATGCGTTCCCTAACGTTGTGCGCAGAAATGCTTCATCAGATGCTTTTATCTTTGCTATTCTTATCTTAGTTGAACTTTTCTACATCGCCATCAGTGAAATCTAAAACTTTCGTATAATTATGTTTTAGATAAGGTCATTAAGATGGAAAGACAAAACGTATTGAGGTATTTATGCAAGATTGGCAAGACGCTCTTTTGGTCTACAGTACAGAGAGTGGCAAAATAAAGCCTGAGCAAAAAGCAGATGAGCGCTCGGTTTCTTCGGATGGCATTGTTCGCATTCACAGAGAAACCAAAGGTCGAAAGGGTAAAGGCGTGTCTCTAATTAAAGGTTTAGACCTACCTTCTGACGATCTAAAGAAACTAGGCTCAGAACTTAAAAAGAAATGTGGGTGCGGCGGTGCAGTTAAAGACGGTGTTATCGAGGTACAAACCGATGACAGAGAAAAACTTAGAGCACTGCTTACCGACAAAGGTTACAAAGTTAAGCTTGCTGGTGGTTAACTAAACGCACCAGCGCACAAGCTCCCTTTTTCATAAACATATAACAAAAAGAGTCTGAAATGGAAAAGCTGTCAATTTCTGATTTACATATTATTTTGGTTGAACCATCTGATACGCAACGCAAAATCATTACTACGTTGCTATTAAAAGAAAACGTTAAGGAAATTGACCCTGTCAGTACCCTTTCAGAGGCCCGTTCTGCTGTAAAAGCGCACGGCGCCGACCTTATCGTGAGCGCCATGTACTACGAGGATGGAACCGCTTTAGAACTGCTAAAATTCATAAAAGAAGATGAAGCGTTTAAAAGTATTCCTTTCATGCTTGTGTCCAGTGAAAATAGACTCAGCAAATTAGAAGAGTTTAAACAGGCAGGAGTGGCGGCCATTCTACCTAAACCCTTCGAACCTCTCCATCTGTCTCGCGCGCTTAATGCAAGCTTAGATTTAATTAATCACGACGAACTTGAGCTGGATTTATTCGACGTTCACGACGTCCGCGTATTGCTTGTTGATGACAGTAAGTTGGCAAGAAATCATATACGTCGAGTTCTTGAAGGCATGGGGCTACAGCGTATTCGAGAAGCTGAAAATGGTGCCGCTGCACTTACGCTCATTAAAGACGAGCCTTTTGACTTAGTAGTTACCGATTACAACATGCCCGAAATGGACGGCCGCGAGCTGTCTGAGTTTATACGCTTTAACCCCGAAACCACCCATATCCCTATTATTATGGTGACCTCAGAGGCAGCTGATAGTGCGCATATGGCAAATATCCAGCAGACCGGTGTTAATGCACTATGTGACAAGCCATTTGAGCCAAATGAAGTAAGACAAATGCTATCTGCCCTACTCGGGAATTAATGACTTCCTCATACACCCCTTAAACGTTCGCCGTAGAAGATTAATCTCATAAAATCTACGGCGAGCTTATTTTTATCACTTTTTCAAGTGCACCATAACAAAAACAATAACACTTATTGTAAAAATGGGTTGACACCAACAGGTGTTCAACATACATTCAAAGGTATGAAACAGAATATAAAGCACGTAGCCATTTTCTTTTTTGCGTTTACATCCTTTTTTAGGGAGGCGCAGCTACATGCATGAAAACCTCCCACCCGGGAGGTGGTTTTTTTTTAGCAGAATTTTCTTACAAGATACGCACGGGAATGATATGTCAGACAATGCACTAGATACTGTTAGAGAGCGAATTACCGCACTAGACAGTGAGTTACTTACCTTACTTTCAGAACGCAGAAAGCTAACTAATGAAGTCGCTGAGACAAAAATTAGACATCACATTCCTGTGAGAGATCAAAAGCGCGAAGAGCAGCTCTTAGTACGACTGATAAAAGAAGGTCAAGATATTGGACTAGACCCCCATTACGTGACTCAAATTTTCCATGTCATTATTGAAGACTCGGTGTTAAACCAACAGGCAATGCTTGCTGAACGCGCAAATCCTGGTAGCACGCTTC
Organism: Alteromonas infernus; assembly: GCF_902705815.1. Classification (NCBI taxonomy): domain Bacteria; kingdom Pseudomonadati; phylum Pseudomonadota; class Gammaproteobacteria; order Alteromonadales; family Alteromonadaceae; genus Alteromonas; species Alteromonas infernus. Next base: position 22,589 of record NZ_CACSIG010000044.1, on the reverse strand, counting down.
CGTTAAACCGTGTGGCGTTTTTGGGTGACAAAGGCTCGTACTCTTACCTTGCAACACAGAAGTACTTCTCACGTCGCCCTGGCGAGCTGTTAGAAATTGGCTGTCAGAGTTTCGCCGAAATCATTCATAAAGTGGAAAGCACAGAAGCTGACTATGCGGTACTACCAATTGAAAATACGACTTCTGGCAGTATCAACGAAGTATACGACCAGCTTCAGCACACCCAATTAAGTATTATTGGCGAGCTCACTCACCCCATCCGTCATACTCTTTTAGTGGGAAGTGATACCAGCATAGATAAAATTAAAACGCTGTACGCCCACCCTCAAGTTTTTACTCAGTGCAGCCATTTCCTTGCGGAGCTAGGCAATGTAGAAGTAAAAACTATGGACAGCACGTCATCTGCCATGTTGACCGTGAGCGAGCTCAAACGGGACGATGTGGCAGCAATAGGCAGTGAAGCTGGCGGTAACTTATATGGCTTGATGGCAATTAAGAGTAATTTAGCTAATCAAAAAGAAAACCACAGTCGCTTTATTGTCGTTGCGCGCAACCCTGTTGTGGTGCCACTTCAAGTGCCGGCCAAGACCACCCTTGTGATGTCGACCATTCAAAAACCTGGGGCGCTGGTTGAAGCACTGCTAGTGCTAAGAGAAAACAGTATTAACATGACTAAGCTAGAGTCACGCCCTATTCCGGGTAACCCATGGGAAGAAATGTTTTATATTGATGTTGAGGGCAACGTAGAGGACGGCCCCGTTCAAAATGCGCTAGACTCACTACGTGGCATAACGCGCTACATCAAAGTACTTGGATGCTACCCAAGTGAAGAAATTAGCCCGACTAAAGTAGCTGCGGCAAGTGCATTAGCTGACTAGTACAAAAAGGCGAGCTTTAAGCTCGCCTTTCGTTTTACCTATGTCGCTGATACCGAATACTTATTTATCCCGTAATAGTTGGCCATCATCCGCTTTTAACAACATTTGTTTGCTGTCTACCAGGCATTTTTTCGCGTAGTCACCAAACCATGCCCCCACCTTCATAAACTGCTCTACAAACCCTTTTTTATCTCCGCTTTCAAGCAACGACAACGCAAGGCCAAATCGCTCATAAAAACGTCTAAGAAGGGCAAAGTTGTCGGGATTATTAAAGATAATATCTGCGTAGAGCTGAGGTGATTGAGCAAATAACCGACCCACCATTGCAAGCTCTAGCCGATAGATTGGTGAGCTAAACATGGTCAACGATTCCAAGTTAGGATCTTCACCTTTTAAGTGTTGTCCATACACAAAGGTGTTAAAGTGGCGCATAACCTGTATATAGGCCATGGCCTGGTCGTGCTCTTGCGCAGTAGAGTCATGTATGGTCGCTCCCCAAATGCGCATTTGCTCGATTAACCAAGCATATTTGTCGCGGCTTCGTCCCTCACACACCACAACAACCTGCTTGATCATACCCGGGGCGTCTGGGCCGAACATAGGGTGTAACCCCACCACTGGGCCTTTGTGCACCGTAAGCATTGCCTCTAACGGCTTTGCTTTGATACTGGTAATATCCGCTAGTACGCAATCGTCCGGCAACATGGTGAGCTTTTCGATAACGGCTTCGGTCAAGTTGATGGGTACGGCCACAACAACTAAAGATGCAACGCTTAGCCGCGCTGTCGCTTTTCCGCTCTCCCAGTCCTCTTTTTCAACAATTGAAACCTGGTAATTACTGCGTTCAAACAAACTCACAAATACTCGGCCAAGGGCACCTGCCCCGCCGATCACAACCACGTTATCCACATCAGGTTTAACGCAGCGATAATTGTTATTTTGAGTATGGTAAGACTCTCGCATTACGCGACGTAACAGGTCTTCGGTTAAGTCAGGCGATACACCCAATGCTTCGGCCTGCGCACGGCGTGAGGCGATAAGCGCCTTTTCACGCTCAGGTACGTATACAGGCATACCAGCTTCGGCTTTTATTTGCCCGACTTGAGTGGTTATTTGATTGCGTTTTGCGAGTAACTCGACGAGCTGAGAGTCCAGCTCGTCGATACCTTCACGCAGCGTATCAAGCTTTTTTAACTGCTGCGAAAATTCGGCCATTGTGTCTTGTCCTTGAATCAAACGGCACGTAGGCTAATAGGCTTAAGCCACCGTGCGCTTATTTTGACGTAAGGGTAGCACAGTTATTAATTTATCTCTGGTTTGAGTAATTAAGTTTTCTGTGGTTTGCCAGTCGATACAACCATCTGTAATCGAAACCCCGTATTCTAGTTCTTCAGGCTTTTTGCCTTCTGCTTTTTGATTACCAGGCTTTAAGTGGCTTTCTAGCATAACGCCAATGATAGACTGATTGCCTTCAAGAATTTGGTTCACCACGTTTTGCGCAACTAACGGCTGACGGCGATAATCTTTAGACGAGTTAGCATGGCTGCAATCAACAACCAAGCCCGCGGTTAGGCCCGCATCTTGTAGTTCAATTTCGCACTCAGACACGCACACAGAGTCATAGTTAGGCTGCTTACCACCACGAAGGATAATATGGCCGTCTGGGTTACCGCTGGTCCCAATAATGCTTACCTGACCTTGCTTATTAATACCCATAAAGCGATGGCCAGATGCGGCCGATTTAAGGGCATTAATCGCAATATCTAAACTTCCATCTGTACCATTTTTGAAACCCACTGGCATAGAAAGACCACTTGCCATTTCACGGTGAGTTTGAGATTCAGATGTACGCGCTCCGATAGCCGCCCAGCTAAATAACTCTGCCAGATACTGTGGGCTAATTGGGTCTAGCGCCTCGGTTGCAACAGGCAGCTCTAGCTCTGCTAGCCAAATCAGTAGTTCTCTTGCTTTACGTAAGCCCGTTTCAATATCAAACGTACCGTCGATGTGGGGGTCATTTATTAGGCCTTTCCAACCTGTAGTAGTGCGCGGTTTTTCAAAATAAACGCGCATTACAAGAAAGAGTGTATCTTTGCATGACTCGTGAAGTTCTTTCAGCTTAAGCGCGTATTCTTTCGCAGCTTCTACATCGTGAATGGAGCATGGACCACACACAACTAGCATTCTATGGTCGCGGCGATGAATAATATCTGAAACGATTTTTCTAGAATCAGAAATGGCGGCGAGCGCTTTGTCTGAAACAGGCAGTTCAGCGCTTAACGCTTCTGGGGTAATAAGTACATCTTCTGTACTTACGTGAACATTATTTACGGTGTCCTTGATCATGGGAGCTCTCTTAACTTCAAATAAAAAACGGAAAACTAAAACGCTAAAAGAGTGTGCAATCGGCATGTAAACTTTATTGTACAACCAGCTTTTTCTATATTTCTTTAACGTCATTGACTTTTTAACAACTTAAGCGTAATAGCGCAAGCAATAACGAATAATACTTTATTCTAAGCTAGATTCGTAGCAAAACAGCGTGACTTATTGGCAAGCATCGATAGCATTCGATTAAATAATGACCGGCAGTTAGGATTCGGTCATTTAACCGCTGCTAGAATAATTAACCAACATAAATAAGCTAAATTTCTCATTCCTCTCAAGGATTTTGTATTATTGCAACAACGCAATAATAACGAGAAAACAATGCATAATTTAGTTATCACCTACACAGACCACGTTGCCACGTTAACCATGAAAAATGGTGAAAACCGCCACAACCCGCTTTTTGCCAAAGAGATGCTGTCTGCATTAGATACCATCAAAAGCAATGAAGATTGCAAAGCACTGGTGATCACGTCAAACGACGAAAAATGTTTTAGCTTAGGCATTGATACTGACTGGCTGATGCCGGCGATGAAAGCTGCTCGTACTGAAGAGATCAAGCAGTTCATGTATGACATGGACGACGTGTTTAAAACACTCCTGCTTTACCCACTTCCTGTGATAGCGGCAATTAACGGTCACGCTTTTGGCAATGGTGCTATATTGGCGTGCGCGTGTGATTTCCGGTTTATGCGCGCAGATAAAGGTTTCTTCTGTTTTCCAGAAGTTGACCTATCTATTCCTTTTCTTCCGGGCATGATTGAGTTTGTCAAAAAGGCAATGCCTTACTACCGCTTTAACGAAATGAAGTTATCTGGCAGACGTGTTTCTGGTAAAGAGTTAGAAGACGACCATGTTGTAGAAAAAGCATATGACTCACAGGCGTCTTTGATAGAAGGCGCAGTAAACTATGCAAAAACCTTCGACAAAAAGCGTAGTATTTTTGCCGAGCATAAAAAGCGCCTGCATAAGCATATTATCCACACCATTAATATAGAGAATAAACCCATGATTGAAGCGCTTACTCTTATGGTTTAAATAACGTTTTTCTCATGCAAGCTGTGTAACGCGAGCGTTTTACACAGCCTTGTATAGCGCTGACACTAGTGGCTATTCAGTGCTACTCTCTTTTTTCTGTTGTCTAGGCGTTCGCTTTCTGAACAGGTCAACATTGACGCCCCAGTGAAGTGATGCAATCCGCAATAGCACCGTAACGCCAATAGAGCCTAAAATACACCATATGTAAGGTATATCGAGCGCAAATAGCGCAGCATAAGTAAGCCCCCCGGCGAAGCAAGCGCTGGCATAAACATCACCACGCATAACATAGGGAACCTCTCGGCAAACAACGTCCCTCATCAAACCGCCAAAGATGCCTGTCGTCATCCCCATGGTTAATGCGACAATCATTCCTGTTCCGCTAATCAATGCCTTTTCTATGCCTATCACGTTGAATATGGCAAGCCCTACTGTATCAATCAAGATGAAATAAAAATTTGAAGGTGATGGGAAGTAGCGTATGAATAATACGGTAACAAATATTGCGCTGTAGGTTGCTAAAAGGTATTCAGAACTATCTACCCAGAAAAATAGGTTTACCTAACAATAGGTCCCTTAAGGTTCCGCCGCCTAATGCCGTCATTACGCCAACAACCACTATACCGAAACCATTAATATTCTTTTCGTGTCCCAACAGTGCGCCTGATATAGCGAAGAAGGCAACACCGATAATGCCTAGCACGATAAAATATTCGGAAGTCATTCTGCTCTCTATTAAAAACCTTAATGTAGGTAATGGATAAAACAGAAAAAAGATCGGATTTTAAGCACAAAAAAACCCGCTTGAAGCGGGTTTTTTCGAAGTTAACAATAACGCAAGGATTAGTAATCTTAGTTAAGCTTCTCTTTGATACGTGCAGATTTACCTGAACGCTCACGTAGATAGTAAAGCTTAGCACGACGAACCGCACCGCGACGTTTAACTTCAATTGAAGAAACTGCCGGGCTGTGTGTTTGGAACACACGCTCAACGCCTTCGCCGCTAGAAATTTTACGCACGGTAAAAGACGAGTGCAGACCACGGTTACGCTTAGCGATAACAACACCTTCATAAGCCTGAAGACGCTCTTTGTCACCTTCGGTAACGCGAACTTTTACAACTACTGTGTCACCTGGACCAAACGCAGGAACATCAGTTTTTAGCTGTGCTTCTTCGATTTTTTTGATGATATCTTGACTGACTTTGCTCATCATATCCTCTCGTCCTAGTTAACTGTCATCTTGCCGCAACAGTGCTTGATATTGATCAAGCAAACGTTGTTGCTCCTCAGTCAGAGCTAGGTGATTTAACAAATCAGGGCGACGCTGCAAGGTTCTACCTAAAGACTGCATCAATCGCCACTGCCTAATTTTTTCATGATCACCACTTAACAACACCTCGGGCACCTTTTGACCATCGAGTATTTCGGGCCGCGTATAGTGCGGACAATCCAAAAGACCGTCAGTGAAAGAATCTTCAACCGCTGAAGCTTTATGCCCCAACACGCCAGGAACTAACCGTGCAACTGCGTCCATAAGAACCATTGCAGGTAATTCACCGCCGCTTAGCACGTAATCACCAATAGAGACTTCTTCATCTACATGGCTTTCGATTACTCGCTCGTCGATACCTTCATATCGACCACAAATTAAAATTGTGCGGTCGATACTGGCTAGGCGCTGAACGCCAGCCTGATCAAGGGGTTTCCCTTGGGGTGATAAGTAGATCACCTTACTGTTTTCGCCGCCAACTTTCTTGGCAGCCTGTATTGCGTCGGTAAGCGGTTTTACCATCATCAACATGCCGGGGCCGCCTCCGTAGGGGCGGTCGTCAACTGTGCGATGGCGGTCATGAGTAAAGTCACGGGGGTTAAACGTGTCAACCATTACGGTTCCAGACTTTACAGCTCGCCCTATTACACCCTGCTGAGTGAATGGGGCAAACATATCTGGAAACAGGCTAACAACGCCGAACCACTTTTCCGGTGTCACTTAAAACCCCGGGTCCCAGTCAACTTTAATGACCTTCGCTTCCTTATCCACCTCTTGTACGACTTCGTCGAACACAAAAGGCAATAGTCTTTCTTTTTGACCAAAAGCATCGCCTACATTCGCTTTAACGTGAATCACGTCGTTAGCACCTGTATTAAACACTTCTTTCACCACACCTAAGTCGTAACCTTGCGTTGTTACCACTTTCATGCCGGTGAGCTCACGCCAATAAACCCCTTCGTCACCTAAATCAGGCAGCTGTGAAGCGTTTATGTTGATATCCAAGTTTTTGATGCGCTCTGCATCGTCTCGACTATCAACGCCCACAATTTTTGCAACGAGGCTTTTACCGTGCGGTCGCCATTGGTCAATTTGGTATTCTTTTTCTTCGCCAATAAACCATGGCGCATACTCGAAAATACCTTCTGGCGTTTCTGTATAGCTGTTGATTTTGACCCAACCTTTAACACCGTACGGTGCGCCAATTTTGCCAACAATCACTTTGTCAGACGCTAGACTCATCTATACCACCAGTTAATGACAGCTTACGCTGCAGATTTTTTCGCTTCTTTTACCAAGCTAGATACGCGATCTGATAAGCTCGCGCCTACGCCAACCCAGTAATCAACACGCTCTAGATCTACGCGAAGACGCTCCGCTTGACCTTGTGCAGTTGGGTTGAAGAAACCGATGTTTTCAATGAAACGACCGTTTCTTGCACGGCTGCTATCAGCAACCACTAGTTGATAAAATGGACGCTTTTTCGCGCCACCACGCTGTAAACGAATAGTAACCATAAATGCCTCAAACTCGTTGTAGCGTTACCGTTAACTTAAGCCTTCATTTAACGTCTAAAAATTAGACGCCAATTGGAAGGCCGCCGAATTATACGGATATCACCGTTCAATGCAAGTAAAAACCTGATTTATCCTTTGTTTAGTTCAATATCGCTCCCGTAAGTAGGCGATGGCCTAAGAACGCAAATACACATGCATGATCTTTCGCAAATTTCTTTAAAATATCATCTGGTGGTGTATTGTTAACGTAGCACTAGGATTTAGTGTGGATAAAAAACTTAAGCCATATGCAGTTTAAAGGATGGCAGTTAACTGGGTTTTAGTTTTTCTCTGGCGCATTTGTTAATCAAAGGCTTCAGTAAATGGATCACGAAGAAGGATTATTCGAATGAAATTATCATCACTCATACTCGCTACATCAATTGCTCCACTTTTCGCGTGTTCATCCGCTACAGATATGGTCACACAACAAGCAGAAGTCCAACCCAATGAAGCTCGTATAGACTTTTTCGCTAACCGCGGAGAAGCCTTTGACAATAAGCGAGAGTACGTAAAGTTGATGTGTTTTAACCAACGCCCTAACGGTGCGTTAATTCTTCGGGATGTTGAGCCGGGAGAGCATGTTCTATTTGTTCAAGCCAGTGTCGTAAACACTGACCTGCCTGATGGTACCACTCGCGAGGCGATAGTTAGGCTAGATGTAAACTTAGAAGGCGGCAAGCGTTACTCGCTCAACCAATCTCGTGACCATCACGATATGAAAGTATGGCTCCAAGAAACGGATTCTGGCGTCCCTGTTTCTGAAATCGTTACAACCCGTGTTGAATACCCAAAATCGGTGGGAGATTTACGCCTTGAACAATGCAAGGAAGGCACAGTTTAAAAGTACGCGCTTTTTTCAATAACGGTTACAGACGACGTAGGGTTACACTTGCGTCATTATAATCGTAAGGTATGTTTTGCCACTGAGCGTTTTTAAGCGCTCGTGATTTTGTCTCTTCTGCCTTGGCAAGTTTGTTTGATTTGAGTATTAAGCTGGGAAAGCCCTGGGCGCCTATACTACGAGCCATATGCATTTCTTCATTTAATTGCTCAATTGTACTTTCACTGTTGAGATCCAATTCGAAACTCTCGACATCAAGCCCTATTTCTTCAGCAAACGCACAGCATCAACTGCACATGAATAGCCCCCTCTATTTTCATCCCAGCGTATATACTGCCATTGTAATCGCATTGCTGACGTCTAATGTACCTACTTTGCCGTATAATCCAAACATCAATATTAAATGGTGTTGTAAACACACCGCTATCAAGAAGTAATGCGCACAACGAGGTAATTTTGACAACACCGCTAGCTGATGTATCGACAAAACAAGTATTACAGTGGATTGGCTCACATTTACTTCACTACAAGTCACGCGTTGTAGGGGCGGTTATTGCTCTTTTCACCGCGGCTATTGCGTGGCTACTTTTAGGGCAAGGAATAAAGTATGCCATCGACAGTGGCTTTATTGAAAACGCGGCAGATACATTAAATAAAGCAACTGTAATGGTACTTGCTATTACGATTGTTGCCTGCCTGGCGACTTACGCTCGATTTTACCTTATGACCTGGTTAGGCGAGCGAGTAAGCGCTGATATTAGAAATCAAGTTTACTCACATTTATTGTCTCTCCCCCCTTCGTTTTTTGCAGAGCTTAGAACCGGAGAAGTCATTTCTCGATTTACTAGTGACACTACGATTATTCAGACTGTTGTCGGTATGAGTCTATCTATGACTTTACGTTCTGTGGTTACCTTTGTCGGCGCTTTAATACTAATGACCTTTTCAAGTCCATTACTAACGTTTTGCGTGATTGTCGCAGTTCCAGCTGTTTTAGTACCAATAAAGGTATTAGCACCACAGGTACGCCGATACGCGAAAGAAAGCCAAGATAAAGTGGCTGATTTAGGCGCCCGTATCGATGAAAGTCTTCACGAAATAATGACCGTACAGGCCTATACCGCCGAAAATGCAGAACGCTTGCACTTCTCTAAAAAAGTAGAGCTTGCTATGGATGTGGCTAAAAAGCGTATTCACTATCGCTCTTTGCTTATTGGCTGCATTATGTGCATTAGCATGACAGCCATTATCTTTATCGCGTGGGTGGGTGCGCGCCAAGTGCTAGACGGCACAATGACAGTAGGTGAACTTTCCGCTTTTCTTTTCTACGCCGTGATGGCAGGGGGTAGTGTAGCCACCATTAGCGAAGTAATTGGTGAAGTGCAAAGAGGTGTCGGTGCCAGTGAGCGTTTGTACGAATTATTTACCACTGAACCTGCGATTAAAAGTGCTAACACCCATGCCGGAATACCGGTGAAATCTGCCGCCACTAACATCGACATATCAAAAGCGGCGCCTAGAATTCAGCTAGAAAATGTCAGCTTTGCCTACCCCAATAGTAAACCTCTTTTCGATAACCTAAACATTGATATTCGTGAAGGGGAACGACTTGCCCTCGTGGGCGCTAGCGGGGCGGGTAAAACTACCCTGTTTCAATTATTAATGCGTTTTTACGATCCCACCTCCGGGCAAATTTTATTTAATGGCTCGCCCATCGATACAATGCCAGTAGAGCACCTGCGTCACCACATTGCGGTGGTCACGCAAGAACCCGTGGTCTTTGCAGATACCGTGCTAGAAAACATTCGCTACGGCAATCCAGAAGCTAGCGATGAGGCAGTAATTAGCGCAGCCAAAAAAGCCTTTGCCCATGAGTTTATCGATAACCTAGATGAGCGCTATAACACGCAACTAGGTGAGAGAGGCGTCAAACTCTCTGGCGGTCAGAAGCAGAGGATTGCCATCGCCCGTGCCATTCTAGCTGACCGCCCTATTCTACTGCTTGATGAAGCCACCAGCGCTCTAGATGCCATGAGTGAACGTATGGTTCAGCAAGCTATTGACCGTTTGATGGTAGGGAAAACGAGCATTGTGATTGCTCACCGACTATCAACGGTACAGCACGCAGATCGCATTTTAGTGATGGACCAAGGCCAAGTTGTAGGCAGCGGCGATCACGCCTCTCTTATGAAAAGCGATACCTTGTACAGGGAATACGCTGAACTGCAATTGCTTAGCTGAACTGCCTGTGGTGCTATACGGTACAAACAACGAGGTTAACCAATCGCCTAATTAATGGTCGCTTTGGTAAAACAATAAAACGAGGCCGCTGTAAAAATGTACAACAACGTTCGACAGGCCTTAATAACGCTACGGGTTTAAAATGAAAAATTCAGTCTATGATGCGATGAAGACATGGACACGTCTTTGTGCTCTTTTTTTAGTGATGATACCCACTGCCAACGCGCAGTTTATGGGCGACCGACAAGCTAAGCTCGTGGTTACCAAGCCCATTGAGTTTATGAACGAAACGCGCAAAGTTGAAGCGGTGGGCAGTGCAGAAGCGGTACGCTCTATCGTGCTCTACCCTGCCGTTTCTGACGAAGTTACTGAAATCAACTTTGTTCCTGGCCAATCAGTAGAAAAAGGAAAAGTGCTAGTACGTCTTGACGACAGACGCCAGCAAACAGCGCTTAAACGCGCGAAGCTTACCTTAGAAGATGCACAGCGTACGGTAGAACGCTTGGCTTCTAGCTATAAACAAGGCGCAGTGCCCGTTAGCGAACTTGACCTTGCTCGCACGCAACGTGATCTTGCCGAAGTTGCGCTTGAAGAAGCGCAAGCCGATTTAGAAGATAGACACATTATCGCGCCATTCGATGGCGTAGTCGGGCTTACTGAGGTTGAAGTTGGCGACCGAATTAACGAGCAAACCGTTATCACTACGCTAGACAACAGAAGTAAACTTTTCATCAACTTTAAGGCGCCCGAAGCCGCCTTACCCGTATTGCTTAATGCGCCGAATGTTACGCTTGAGCCGTGGAGCGACAAAGAGAAGCGTGTAAAAGCAGAAATTGCACAAGTAGACTCTCGCATCAATGAAGCAGACCGAACCCTTCGCGCCCGAGCACTGCTTGACAACTCATCGGATCAATTTCGTCCGGGCATGAGTTTCCGCGTTAATTTAAGTATTGAAGGCGACCGATTTGCAGCCATTCCAGAAGCAGCATTATTGTGGGGAGCAACCGGAGCCTACATTTGGTTAGCTGAAGATGGTAAAGCGAAAAAAGTCGATGTAAGCGTTCACCAACGCCTAAGAGGAACAATTTTAGTTTCTGGTGATATTGAAGAAGGTGACACGCTAATTTCAGAAGGTGTTCAGCGTTTACGTTCCGGGCAAGAAATTACCACCGAGTTGGCCGGAGGGCCTCAAGGTGAGTGATTCAAACCTATCTTCTTCGGTAAGCGATTTACCCTCTCTGTCGATACGACGTCCGGTTCTTATCGTTGTACTTAACTTGCTTATTGCTATCGCCGGGCTTGCCGCACTTAGTGGCCTAGAAGTTCGTGAACTTCCTGATGTAGACACCCCGCGAGTAACGGTAACTGCGCAATTTCCTGGCGCGTCACCGGAAACCGTCGACGCCGAGGTAACCGGACGCCTTGAAGGTGCCGTTGCGCGAGTAAGCGGTGTTAAGAACATATACGCACAAAGTGAAGAAAACTCTGCCCGAGTAAGGGTTGAATTTCGACCAGGCGTGAATTTAGAAGATGCGGCGAACGAGGTTCGCGAATCGGTTAGCCGTGTTCAACGCCAGCTTCCCGAAGACGTTGAACAAGTAGCGATTATTCGCGCTGACAGTGACGCACAAGCGGTGGTAAGTTTGGCCATATCTAGCGATACGTTAGATATGGAGACCCTAACCGAACGTGTTGATACCGATGTCGCGCCTTTGTTTTTAAGTATTCCAGGTGTTGCCGACGTAACGCTAAATGGTGACCGAGAGCGCGTTTTACGTGTATCTGTTGACCCTCTTCGTTTAACCAGTTTTGGTTTGTCGATGAGTGATATTGGCGATGCTCTCGCCCTTGCGCCATTTGATGTTCCTGCAGGTAGTATTCAATCGGCCGAGCAAGCCTTAATTGTGCGGGCCGATGCCACCTCCGTATCTGCTGAAGATGTAGGTAATATTGTTGTCACCGGTGATATTCGTATTAACGATGTGGCCAGCGTTTACTTTGGCCCAGCGGACACCACCAGCGTAGTCCGTTTGGACGGCACGCCTGTTATTGGTGTAGGCGTAATACGCCAGGCCAGTTCAAATACTATTGAAATATCAGATGAAGTGTTGGCAATGGTCGAAGACCTTGATAAACGCTTTGCTGATATGAATATTGTGGTTACCGCTGACGATGCTGAATTCATTCGAGATTCAGTTAAAGAGGTGGTCGTATCCCTTAGCCTGACCATAGCCCTTGTTGTGGTTACCCTTCTTGTATTTATTGGCTCGTGGCGCGCCACCATTGTTCCAGCGCTTTCTATACCCGTATCGCTTGCCGGTGCACTTGCTATTATTTGGGGAATGGGTTTTTCCATAAATATACTCACTTTGCTCGCTTTGGTGCTTGCCACCGGAATGATAGTTGACGACGCCATTGTCGTTTCTGAAAACATTCAGCGCCGCAGAAGCATGGGACTAGGTGCGCGCGCTGCAGCCGTAGTAGGCACTCGAGAAGTTTTCTTTGCTGTGGTTGCCACCACAGCCGTACTTGCCTCTGTATTTATTCCTATCGCGTTTTTGCCTTCGACCGCAGGGCGTTTGTTTAGAGAATTTGGTGGCGTACTAGCGGGTGCAGTGGTTATCTCCTCTTTTGTAGCGTTGTCTCTTGTACCTGCATTAACGGCCCGTTTGAAGGTAAAACAAACCAGTAAAACCGGCCTATTTAGCAAAACGTTCGGCCGATTTGGCCACGCGTGTTTGAGGGTTTACCAAGCGTCGCTACTCAAAGCGCTTAAATATGGCTGGGTTGTGGGCATATTGAGCTTAGCCGCGGGCGGCGGTGCCTACATTCTGGCGCAAAACATCGATAATGAGCTATTGCCAAGCGAAGACAGGGGCACCATACGCATATTTGCCCGTGGGCCTGACGGCGCAGGACTTAACTTTATGGACAGACAAGCAGAGAAAATGGAAGAGCTGCTGCTGCCTTATGTAGAAAACGGCACCATCGACTCGATTTATACGGTGGTTGGATCATGGGATCCTAATATCGTCTTTATCACGGCACCGCTCAAACATTGGGATGAACGAGACACGTCGCTGCAAGACGTCGTTAACGAGATTCGCCCTAAACTACAGCAAATTCCTGGCGCGCCGGGCAACGCATTTGGCGGTAACAGCCTTAACCTTCGCGGGCAAGGTGGAGGTCTTGAAATCGCCCTTACCGGTGACACGTACGAGAATATATTTAAGGCTGCACAGCGCTTTTCCCGGCAATTAGAAGACACCCTACCTGAGCTTGGCAGGCCTCGTATTAGTTACGACCCTACCCAGCCTCAAATGCGGGTAAACATCGACAGACGCCGCGCCGAAGAACTCGGCGTCCCGCTTACCGATATTGCCAGCACACTCCGGGCTGCGGTCAACGGCGATGACATTGCCGACTTGAACGTAGGCGATCAAGCCATTCCTATTATGTTGCAGACCAATAATCGCAGCACGCTTGACCCATCAGAACTTACGAGCCTTTATGTGAAAAGTACTGACGGTAATTTGGTACCGCTTTCTAGTGTGGCTTATATAACTGAAGAAGGGGTAGCAGCTGAGCTTGAGCGTCAAGCGCAGCGCCGCGCAATAAAAGTAGAAATGGAATTACCAGAGGACGTGGCACTTAGTGAAGTGGTGCAACAAATTCGCACGCTTGCCCTCGATACACTACCTGATGGTATTGGCCTTGTATTTTTAGGCGAAGCGCAAACTTTTGAAGAAACATCCAAACAAGTCGCGCTAACTTACGTACTGGCTTTTATCATTGTGTTATTAGTACTCGCAGCGCAGTTTGAAAGTGTTAACAGCGCTGTTGTGGTCATGCTCACCGTACCTTTCGGTATTGCTGCCGCGGTCTACGCATTATTTTTAACGGGTACGAGTATTAATATTTATTCTCAGATTGGGTTGGTGATGTTAATTGGTCTTTTAGCGAAAAACGCCATTCTTCTAATAGAATTTGCTGACCAATTGCGCGATAAGGGCTTTGATATTTATGACGCCATTGTTGAAGCGGGTAAAGTGCGACTTCGCCCCATTATGATGACACTTGTTTCGACTATACTCGGTGGCCTGCCGCTTATATTGTCAACGGGAGCAGGCGCAGAAGCCCGTAATGCTATAGGTTGGGTGGTCTTTGGCGGCTTGGGGATTGCCGTTGTGTTTACCCTTTATCTCACGCCGGTACTTTATTTAGCGTTAGCGCGATTCACAAAACCCAGAGCTGATGAAAGCGCTAAGCTAGAAAAAGAAATGGAAGATGCTCAAGCACAGCATTCCTAACTATAGCCAATAAGGCTAAAAAGCCCTATGCAGAAAAACCTAAATCCATGTCTCACTATTTGCTCGTTATAAATAGATGAAACCAGGGTTTAGGTTTTTTTATGGCTTTAGTTTGACGCACAAAGCCTGCTTGCTTTTGACTTGCCTGTAAACGCGAGCAGCTGCTCTACCATAGTGTCAAAGTACGGATTATAAGTAAGCCTTGCGTATACATTGCCTACTTCCTCTTCCTCAGCGTTGTATCCCCAAGGGCCATACCATACCTCTTCGCCGGCATTGCAACGCGCCTCTTCATCGCTACCCTGCCCGTTGTCACAAATGCGAAAACGGCTTTGCGTGCCATATAAAGAATTTTTATCGGAAAACAGTGTACTCATATGCGAAGCGGCACTAATTCGCTGCTGCGGCAACTTCATAGTTTGTTGAACAATAAGCTTTGAAGGTAGCGCAGGGGAATGCTCTCCTTGCCAAATCAGGCACTTTTTCGCATGAGTAAAATTATCACGGAACTGCTCGGCAATCTTTTGAGTGTCGACCACACTGTCTTTTTCCGCAACGACCATGAA
Source organism: Alteromonas infernus (assembly GCF_902705815.1). Taxonomy (NCBI): domain Bacteria; kingdom Pseudomonadati; phylum Pseudomonadota; class Gammaproteobacteria; order Alteromonadales; family Alteromonadaceae; genus Alteromonas; species Alteromonas infernus. The sequence continues at coordinate 7,496 of NZ_CACSIG010000044.1, read as the reverse complement.
AACCGGTACCTTTAGGGTACGCGCTTCTTCGTTGCTTTGTGAAAACAAATCTTGTAGCACATTTACGCTTTCCTGATAGGCAGCAAAGCCTGGCATGGCCGTAGAATTATAGCGGCTTGGATTGTCTTCTTCTTCCACATTAGGCCAAGGGAATAGCTGGTCAATATAGGGGGCCAATCGAGAAACAAAGAAGCGCGATTTAAACGCGGGAGAAAAGTGAATTAACCCTTTAACATCGTATTTTTCCGCCATTGAGAAACTAGCGATTGTGGTGAGGTTCGCCCCCGTTGAAAATCCACCGATATACATATTCTCTACTTCACGTGAGAAAAGGCGAATATGATGATTCGTCTCATTTTGCCATTGCTCGTAACTTACGCTTAGCATATCGCCGGGTTTTGAACCGTGGCCAGGTAATAAGATAGTTCGTACCCGAATACCTTCATTACAAAGTGCCTGCGCCACGTCGCGAAAGAAATAGGGAGAGTCGCCTAAGCCGTGTACTAAAAGTATACCGGTATCACTTACCTGTGACGCGCACTCAAAAGGCATATTCATTGTTATTTCCTGCGCTTTATTGTTACCAATAAAAACGCGCTGGGCGTACAGGTATGCCTCAACATCCCTTAAATAGTTGCTATATGAATCTACGCTTGTAGGAAAGCGCTGGTCACTGTCAGAGAACTGTGTGCTGTGCGACACGCTACAGCCATTAAGGGAAATCAGGGCAACAGTAGCGGCACACAAACGTGCCGCATAAAAACTAAATATAGACATTTTGACCGCTGAAGTTAAAAGCTAAGAAAGGCCTTACTGCAGCGTATCGTTACTTGAAACCAACGCTTTTGCTAGCAGTTTATGCGTAAGAAGAGACAATAACTCCGTTTCTTCATCACTTCTTTCACCGTCTACTCCGGTAATAGCCATAGCAACTTCCATGGTCTTTTCTGCATCGAAAGCGAGATCGTTTTTTAAACTGCGTAAGAAGGTAATGGCATCACCCGTATCTATGGCCTTTCGCGTTTGGTAAATCGTATCGTTTAAAAACGCTTCTGGACATATTGGGCTTTGCCAGTCTAATGAGTCGACCATCGCATTTAGGTAGTCTTGTTCTGATAAAGTGACCATACCGTCCACCTGATAGAGCAATACTGATAATTTGATTAGGGCTTGATTGAAACTTTGTTGTTCTGATAATTGCATAACACTCTTCCTCTTCGTACTGTACGCGGCAGTACCACAACCTATTCTGCATCCTGCAGAAACTTACAGTAAGACCGACTTTCGTGAGCCAGACCTAGTGTTCACCGCACGTTTGTAAGCATAGTCCGTGCGATTGACAGACATATTACGCTGCCATGAATCTTTAAGTTCACTATGTTAAATAAGTGTAAACACCTATTGTATTATAGGTACTTTTCGGCGTGTTCCAAGTATCTAAATTGGTTTTAATGGTAGAGAAAACAAAATAGTTTCGCCCAGTGTCATTACATATAAAACCGCTGGGCGTGATAAACATTTGATAAGTTGAAGATCTTCTTTGTTATCGCAGACCTAGAGTAATATCACTTATGTAGAAGTTGCCGGTATAGACTTTATCGTTCTTACCGTGGGGTTCTAATGCAAAAAACTGCTTATCCTGCTCATCTAAGGCTTGATAGCCGCCAATCACTTGGTAAATCCATACTTCCGGGTCAAACTCCAACGCATGCTGCTCAAAATAATCGAGTGCGGTTTTCGGTTGGCCCGAATCGATGACATCGCAGAAGTAGTCTTCTACCGCTTTTTGTAGCGGGTCTTTTTCCAGCGATACGGTGGATTGTGCAGTAACGTCTATATCAGCGGGTTTAGTGTCTTCGTGTTTTGACTGACGCTTATGGATGTGAGACAACGCCGCGACAATATGTTGGTAATCCGCTTCATGCTCTACATTGTTAACATCAGGCGCTGCCGTTGCAATAATAGATGCTGACTGATTAAACAATACAGGTACATTGGTTAGGTTAGCATAGTTGCCCGGTGCAAAATCTGGCTGCTGCTCCATATGCAGCAAAAAGCCTTTAAGCAAACGTGTACGCCCTTGAAACTCTCTGAAACGACCAAGCAAGTCTAGTAAGCGCGCTTGAACTACCGACAATTCCTGCGCCGCTTTTGCAAAGCGCTGTTGTAGTGATACCACCAGCAGATGACGTAATTCACGGTTAGATCCCGCCAGTTCACTTAACTCATCAAAGCGGAAACACTCAAGCTGCGCCAGTAAATCCGTTACCTGCCCCTGAGCTAGCTCGTTTTCACGAATTTTTGCTTCAACCGACGACACGTAACCAAACTCATTGTTTATGCGGCCAAACATCACGCGAACGCTATTGCTTAGCGATTCAGAGAGCTGATAAACATGTTCCGTCAAATCACTCATGTGCGCAGCCGCTTCATTGTATTTATTGTAATGAAGCGCTTCTTTATAATGTTCAGTAAGGGTTTTAAGGCTAGCTAATGACGCGCCAATATTCGCATTAATAGTGCGGTTACGATCGTCTTGCAAGCTCCCTTCTAAAAGCGTACGCACTGCGCTTTTAAGGCGCAGTTCACTTTGCGCTTCGGGACGCCACAGTACACCTAGCTGCACAAGTTGCTCTAGTACCTTAGGGCTGTAATCCCGCTCTTTTACCGATCCGTTAACATACGCCTGCATTATCAGGTCGCTGTGCCGCCCTAATGCATTTAATAGCTTAGTACCGGCCTGAATTAATACCTGACTCATATCAAGCTACCTTGCGAAATAGCGGCCTCCGCCTGCTCAGATAAACTCAACGCTTCGGTTTCATCGATAAAACGCAGCATTTCATAAAGGTGCTCAACCTTTCCCGTTCCCAAGTAAATTTGCTTATCTGGATTTGGTTTTATTAAATAGCCCATGTCGGTTAAGCGTTTAAATACCTGCTTTAGCTGTCCGTCTAGGTTGACACTGGTTGAGCCAAACATGCGGTAGCGCGAAATTTTTTCTAGTTGCTCAGCATAAGCCGGTGTGTCTTCAATGGTCGTTTGCAATTCGTTTAAACGGATTGCGCTGCCCATAGTAATAGGCATATCAGACTCATTCGCCTGTTGCACCAATAGTAGCCACTCAACGAGCGGCACTAAGTTAGATGCCGTATCTTGAAACTGCTGCGTTAACACCTTGCGTTCGCTCTCACCTATGGTGAGGTAGCTTGCAAAAAACACATCCCCTTCAGCGGTAGTTGAAAGCGTGCGGTTCAGCAAAGCTAGGTGAGGCTCTAGTTGCGCGGCATTATCCCTACTTTTCAGAAAGCGCCACGCTTCCTCATCGGTGATCTGACAAATAAACGCGCCTTGTAAAAGTGCACTTAGTACACGGCCTTGTTCTGTCATCATGCTGATGTCTCCTCACCTGCTGCTTCACTGTCTTTTCTTGCCTTAATGCGTGCTGCTATCGAACTCGCTTTGGGCTGAACCACCTGTAGTTGACGCGTCACCTTATCGATAAGATAACGGTTTTCAAATAGCGTAAGTACTTCCGATTCAGGGTTAGGGAAAGCGCCGACTACGCTAATGTTATTATTTTGACAGGCATCAAAAATCTTCTTCACGTTACTTTGGTGAAGCGTGCCGAGCTCATCAATAGGCCAATGCACAGTCGCATCGGCATCGCCGCGCAACAGGCGAGTGAACGCGAGTAAGAACTTACATAAAATGAGGTAAGCCATGCCGTGGCTTGATGACTCGTTTAGCTGGCGGTCGGTACGGATAACAAGGTCGCTATTACCTTCACGCAGATGCAGCTCGATATCAAGAAGCTTGCTAATACCGCCGGTGAGCGCAGCGCGACCTAGGATATCAAGAACACGGCGCATGCTTAAACCGTACTCTTCTTCCGGTAATTCGTTAGCCCCCTCTTCCATCCAGTGCTCATAAAGTTTTCTGAACTGCTCTAACTCAGGCCAAAACTCAAGTTCACTAATGCGTGAGCGAATTTTAACTGCAGAGTCAGACACGCCATCTAGGAATAGCTCACCATCAACTTCTTGGGTGATACGACGGCTTTGTGACACGATACGCTTGTCGATGTCGGCTAATACAAAATAGTATTGTGAAAGATCGGCACCGAAAATACGCCCTTGCTCACGAAGCCCCTGAAGTTTTTGAGGCACAATAACGTTCAGAAGCTGAGCGAGGTGCGACACCATACGGCGGTGGTCAAAGCTTTTCACGCCATGTGCATTAAGCGTGGCACACTCCTCACGAGCCCGCTCCCAAGTATCAGACAGGCCTGTACCAGCTTGCGCGGCAATTAACTGATCGAACCTTTCTACGTAGGCGCGAATATCGCTTAGCAAGTTTTCTCGCTCTTGAAGCTGACTTTGCACTTCTGAGATACGCTGGCTGATACTCACGTCATCGTGTTTAATCTCGGCAGTTTCATCCCCTGCATGCAGCGTTAGCTTAGCTAACGATTTACTTAAGGTTTTCACCTGCTCTAAATGGTCGCTAGCAGTTTTAAGGGTTGCTTCTAACTGAGCGTGTTGCTCTTGAAGCTGTTCACGAGTAGCTTTATACGTGGCCTGCTTGCTCGCTAAATTACGCTCTGACTCACCCAACAGCTTACGCGACTTAGATAAGCCCTCTTGCCATACCACTTTTTGCTTATTAAACACATTGGTGTACCAACGTTCGTAGTCGGCCACTTTATGACGGTGGGTTTCGGTGCGCGTAATGTCTTCTTTAAGCTTATTAATTTGCTTTTTAAGCTGGCCGATTTCATCAACGTCGACACCGCGGTTATTTAACTCGCTTTCCAGCCAATCTTGCATGTCTTTTCTATCTTGAGCCGCGTTATCTTTTGCCTTACGCATATCGCTATCGGCTTTTGAAATACGCGCTTCGCTATCGGAAATAAGCTGCTGCCAGTGGAACTTGTGTTCGGTTTCGGCTTCGCGCTGCTGATCTTTTATTTCGTCTCGGCTAAGCTCAAATTGTGCTTTTGCTTGTTTTTGTGACTGTTGGTTAGCCTCAAGTTTCGTTTTGGCTTTTTGTTTTCGTGCAGAGAGTGCCTGCTGATATTCACTTAGTACGGTATCGCGGTCTTGTTGCGCACGCTTGCGCGTCGCCTCTGCACTTTTAACGGCGTTGTCTTTTTGTGTTACCACCAATTCTGCGTTACGCACTTCTTCATTAGCTTTTGCTAATCGCTGCTCACATTCGTTTTGGGCGGCATGCGCTGCCGCCTGACGCAACTCTGCTTCTTGCAGTTTCTGCTTGAGCGTTTGCTCAGTAAAGGCGTAATCTGGGGTATCGAGTTCAGTAAGCGCTAACTTAACGCCCATAAAGCTGCTGCTGTCGCTCGGCGCATCGGTAGTCATTTCTGGCGCTAAATCTGAGCGTTCAAGCAACTCTGGACGAATCACTTTACCTAACGACAGTTCCCAATCATCAACATTAGCGCGCAAGAACTCAAGCAGCGAACCTTCACCGGGGTAAAGTAGCCCGTTAATTTTATTAACGGCCTTCTCTTCTTGTTGGAAAGCAGCGCGCGCTTTATCGAGCGCATTTGAACACTCTTTTCGGAACTCTACCGACCTACTATGCGCTTGCTGCGCTTGTCTTAATTCACCTCGCGCTGCATCTTCATTAATTGACGCCTCTTTAATGGCTGCATCTAAGATATCAAGTTGAGACTGCTCGAATTCATTGTAACCTGCATTGGTAAGCGAAGCCTTCAGCTCAGCTTCTGCTACTTTTAGCTCATTTAAACTATTTTGGTAGTCGTTCTGCAAAGCCGTTAACTGACCGTTATAGTCATCGCGAATTCGACTTAGAGCTTCTCGTTCGCTCTGCTGCTGCTCGGCTTTATTTTCTGCTGCTTCTTGGCGAGCAGCAGATATTTCTTCCAGCGTAATAGACAGCTTTTCGCCTAGCTCGGCTAAACGTTTATTGTAAGCAGACTCAATATCTTGGTGTTTTTCGGTTAGCAAAACATAGCGACTGTCGGCCATGGCTTTTTCATTTTGCCATTGGGCTAGATTTGCTACGTCTTCTTTAAGCTGTTCAATGTTCTCGTCTTGCCATTTGTCGAACTCACGCTCTACCGTATCAAGCTCGCTAGTGAACTTCTCGACATCAGCACGGGCGGAGGAAATAACCTGGTTTAAGTGATCCCTTGTATCACCCCATTCACTGTCAGTTTGCTTGCGCTGAAAGCTGTTTTCATCAAGCTCATTTTTTGTGGTTTCAACACGTGCAGCCAAATAAGTTTTATCAAGTTCAAAGCTATGTTTCAGGTTAGCAAGCACTTGCTCTGTGCTCGTTAAAGCCATGTCAGCCTGTTCGAGCTTTGAAAACTCTGGGCGAATTTTATCGAACTGCTTAATTAAGTGACACTCTTTGATCCAGTCATCTACGCGGTGGCGACTTAAGCCCGAAGTCGGTGGTGTAACGCCATCCTCTTCTAAGATAGCCGCTATCATGGCTTTGATAGTTTCCATCTTGCCTTCTTTGGAATGAACCGCTTTTGCCAACTTCTCAATATGGCGCATGTGCTTTGACGGCACGCACAGACTAAAAATTTTGGCGTAACCTAATAGTTCCCGGGCGTTGTTGCTTTGGTTTAGCACGCCATGATCATTTTGAATAATTGCGCGGAAGTCTTTGGTATTAAGCAAGCTGGTGACCATGACGTTATTGCGCTTCATGGCGCGAGCAAGCTCGGCGCTGCTAACGCTTGCGTGTTTACCGCTCTTTTGCTCTATCAGATAGTCGTTGATATCAAACGGCTTTCCAATTAAGCGGTAGTTTACGCCAGTACCGTTAGAACTTAATACAGCTTGGCACAGATCACCTTCGGCGCGCGTGTATTCGTAGATAATAAAGCTAGACAGGCGAGGTAGATACCAACGTTCAAAACTGTCTCTGGTGGCGGGTACAACGCGACTAGGGTATTCGCCATAAAAAACGGGGATCAGTCGCTGTAGCGTAGTTTTACCCGACGCATTGGTACCACAAATATTGGTGTGTCCATCAAGCTTTAGCTCGACCACGCCTGGTAAATGCGTGTCGATAAGAATAATACGTTTTAAGCCTGCCATAGTGTTCCTGTATCAATAACTCTGCCGCGCGAAACGCCACGCTGCACTAAACGGTACTCGCTTGCGTATGCCAATAAGGGCTCAAACTACGTGTTTTTATTAAAGCAAGTACACGCGCACGATGTAGCCCGTCAGTGTATTATGAATTCGCTAATTTGCACAGACGCAGGTTGATTTGTTGGTTATAAAGCGCGCTATTGTAATGAAGTTTCTCAAACACTTTCCATAGTCATTCGATTCCCCGTATTCCAAGTCATTTTTCTCGAGCCGCTATTTTTATAGAAAATATTGATATCCCCCTCTCGCTGGTTAACCAATTTTAGAGCATCTTTTTAACCAATTTAATACAATCGGCATACACAATGTCTTCTAATAACAAAAAGCCCCCCCCTTAGT
>NZ_CACSIG010000043.1:0-2448 GCF_902705815.1 Alteromonas infernus | reverse complement strand
CGCTAACACGTGGGCTGGCTCGCTTCGCTCGGATTTTAGCCCACATGCTAGCGCCCCAAAGCTTAGCGTTAGGCGTCATTTACTTACAGCATTAAAATGTTGGTTCAGAAGTGACATTCCAGCATCAAGGCTGTTTCATTAGGTTGTGTTTACGGCTTGCTTTTTCGGTAGTTTCAACGGCTTTAGCAACGGGCTTTTCATCAACTCAGCAACGCCAGTATTCTGCATCATCAGCTTTCTAAACTCGCTCTTTTATTCAGCAATCTCCTTTACATCTGGCATTTCGCACAGGGTTGTTTTATCTTAAATTCAATAATTTAAACACGCGGTCTTTTTGGCTAGTGGTGGCAGCAAAGCTGCGTACTTTCAGTTGTACGCCTAACAAAACGCTGTTGGCACTCCCTTCGGTCGCTGGGACGCTAACACGGGGCCGCTTCGCGATTATAGCCCCATGTTAGCGCCCCAAAGCTTAGTGTTATAAGCCATGATTGAGTTTCTATTAGCTGCAAATTTAGTCACATATTTAAACAACCCTAAATATGAAGTTGAATCGTGCTCTGTTACACCATTTGAGTTAGTTACCGTCACAGATCCTATGTGGCCGACTGACACTTTTGAACTGGAAGGTGAAGTGAATCTTCGTGCTTACGTAGATTCTGCTGGAACGGTTATTAGTAGTGACATTGTAACTTCAACACCACTTAGAATATTTGATCGCGCTGCTAAGAGGGCATTAGCCAAGTGGAAGTTTAATAAATCGGAAGCAAACGAACGTTGCTTCAATGTAAAATTTAAATTTGAGTTAAGTGATTAATGGCTTATAACAAACAAATTATGTCGCCCGCCAAGGCGGGCTGGGACGCAAACACGCAGGCGGCTTCGCCATTACCGCCTGCGCATTCGCGCCCCATATTTGGAAGTTAGCTGCCAAGGAGAGACCGAGTGCCTGTTTGGGGTTATTTTTATTGTTGCGTTTTTTTGTTGAGTTGCTGTTTTGGTCTTTTTGACAAAAATCGCTTAAGACGTCCGTATCAACCGGCAGGTGAAGTTTTAGATTGTCTTTGTGGTATTTTGATATTTCTAATAGCTTTTAGTGTTGTGCAATTTGAGTTTTCCGCAACGATTAGCTCACTCTGTTTTATATACACCATTGCGTGGTCATACCATGCTCATAGACATTATCTTGATTATAAAAAATTCAAATCAGATATTCATAAAACAGCAATAGCTGAGCATGAAAAATTATTCGAAAAAATATCAGAGATAAATGAGAGAGCGATAGAAGATGGAGTTGATCCATCCGAATTAGAAAGTATTGAGCAAACCTATGATTTTGACCAAGCAGAAAAAGAGGCTCAGTTTTTTTTACATTGGTACAGTAGTTGTTATCTTGATAATACTAATTCCATATTTGTATGTTTATCTGAAATCAGTAGGTTTAAGTGGCAGCTAACAAAAAAATTAAGTCACTCACTGCGTTCGCTGGGACGCATACACGCGGGGCGGCTTCGCCATTATGCCCCACATGCCTGCGCCCCTTATTTAAAAGTTATATGACAAGAGTCGCTTTCAAATATGGATAGTTTTAAATACGAAGTAAAAACTGTAGGTGGAGTATTCAAGCTGCGCTCCACAAAGCTCACAGAATTAGAAGAACTCTGTGGTAATATGGGTGTTAAAGGCTGGGAACTTGTTTCTGTAAACTATGACTGGCTAATGGTTAGCTATACTCTTTTTTTTAGAAAGAAAGTCCTCAATTAAAGTGCCGCGGTTATTGGTCTTAGGTTATTTTAGCATTGTCATATAACAACTCAATCAACGCACTCACTTCGCTCGCTGGGACGCATACACGCGGGGCGGCTTCGCCATTATGCCCCACATGTCTGCGCCCGTTATTGAAAAGTTAGGTGCTAAAAGGAAAAATTATGAAATCATGGAATGAATTAACTAATCTACAACGCGCAGTTATCGGTATCGCAATGGTTATTGCGGCGGCAGTTTTGCCAGAGATAGCCTTCTTAGTTCAACTAGGCGGTGTGGAAGTCGCATTTGCTCTAGTTTTTGCTGGCCTAGCTCCCCTTATTTCTTGGTTCTCAACAAAATACCAAGCAATTAAAGAATGTTTACAAACCTCAATAGTTGCTTTTAGGCATAGTGCATCTGCTAAACCTTCCGTCTTCTTCGTTCAAGCTTCTTTTTGTGCCGTCGCACTTCTATTTACAAGTTCGGGCTTATTGGCTTTTTACTTTTTTATGCCTAGTATGCTGCTAAATGGGGTCTTGGCGTGAGCGCACCTAACAAGCCAATAAACGCACTCACTACGTTCGCTGGGACGCATACACGCGGGGCGGCTGCGCCATTATGCCCCACATGTCTGCGCCCGTTATTGGAAAGTAGGTGCTTCTAAGGATTGGAAATGAATAATTCAGAAAAATTTAAATCTTACCT
>NZ_CACSIG010000042.1:0-169293 GCF_902705815.1 Alteromonas infernus | reverse complement strand
TCCGTGAAGGTGGTCGTACAGTAGGTGCTGGTGTTGTATCTAAGATCCTAGACTAATCTAGACTTAGCAACATAAGCCAAAAAAAGCGCACTTAGGTGCGCTTTTTTATGCCTTTTGGAAAGTGCGCGAGTGTATGCCCTCCGAGAAACGCCGTAAACCCATCCATGGGGGCTTCGCAGCTGCTTCCATGCAGCTGAGAGTTCTAGAGTGAACAAGCCCCCCTTTTGCATCTATTGAGCCTGTACGGAGAGGCAGAAACGCACCGTAAATCCATCTTTGGCGGCATCAATCAGCGTCCCTACTGCGATCAGTTTTTGATGGGGCTTCACTCTCTCCTTAATTGGGATGGCAAGAAGTTTGGAAAGAAGGGGATTAACACGCCGTAAAGCCATCCTATCTTTTGTGTTAGCGGCTTCTGCACCGCATTCATTCTATGGCGGGATTTAGCGAGCAGTTGTTTAACATGGATAAGGCTAGTGGGTAGCTTTAATCGAAAGTTTAGCTAAGCTTAGGTATTGATAAATCTGAAATTTATCATTGTCATGTCTTTCTTTCATTAGTGCGAAGTGGCAAGCTTCGGTTTAGTCTTACATTAAGGTTTTATAAAGCAATGTCATTCGAGTCAGTTTTAAACGAATCGGAGTTCAGTGCGATTATCTTGGAAAATCGCAGTGCCTATGAGCAAGACTTAATAGAGTTCAACGAGTTACTGCAGGCTGACTATCTTTTTTTAGGTGTCAAAAAAGCACATAGTATTTCTGTGTTGATAGGGTTATCGCATAACTCATCGATTCCACAAATGGAATATGAGCTGAAAGGCTCTCCTTGTGAAAGCGTCTTAATAACAGGGCCGTGTGGTTATGAGTCAGACGTTTGTGTCCATTTTTCCGAAGATCAAACCCTTAAGGCGCTTAACGCCGAAGGGTATTTAGGCGCCGGGCTTTTTAACGAAAAACTTCGTGATATTGGCGTACTCGTCGCTGTGTTTAAAACGCCGAAAAAAGACATCTCTGAGTGGCTACAAGTTTTTTCACTTCAGGCCAAGCTGTTTTCTACGCAGTTTCAAAAAGACTTTTTTGCGACAAAAACTGCCCATAACTTGTCGCTTATTGATGAAATAAGTCGTATGTCGCACACGGGGTCTTGGGAATTCTACCCCGAAACTGAAAAGTTGATATGGTCACCGGAGACCTATCGAATTCACGATTTGCCAATTGATAGTGAGATAAACATACAAAAAGCACTCGATTTTATTGCGCCTGATTATCTTGCCGAGCTTACATTCGCCTTCGAAAATTTACGCTATAAGCAGTGCCCCTATGACATTCAGTGCCAAATTATCGATTCGTCCAGTTCTGTTAGATGGGTAAGAGCTTCTGGGAAGGCTGAGCTTTACAAAAACGGCGCGGTTAAGCGTCTTTTTGGTGCATTCGAAGATATTACCGAATATAAAACAGCGCTAATTCTCAGTGCAGACCGGGCTAAGAAAATTCAAAGCATTTTGAATAATATCAATGATGCTGTATTTAGTATCGACACCAGGGGCACAATCACACATTGTAACGACGTTGCGCTTAAAATGTTTGGTTACACCCGAGGCGAGTTACTCGCTCAATCCGTAGAGGTATTAATGCCAGAGCCTTACGCCTCTAACCATGCTTTTTATATGCGTAACTATATGGAGACTGGGGTAGGCAAAATTATAGGAGTAGGCCGGCAGCTTCCTGCTAAGCGAAAGAATGGCGATATCTTTCAGATGGAGCTGTCATTGTCTGAAAGTAGCGATCTGGGTGAGAAGGGCTTTATAGGTGTTATTAGAGATATTAGTGAACGCATAGAAGCGCAGGATACAATTTATAACCTCGCTTATACTGACCCTGTTACACACCTTCGAAATCAACAGTGGTTTCATCAACGTTTTAAAGATTTGATGCTGCGCGCATCAATGAATCAAGAATATATACACATTTTGTTGCTAGATATCGATAATATGGCGCAAATTAACACGCGGTTCGGCTTTGGTAACGGAAACTATGCCATAAGAAAAGTCGCCGAGCAGTTGCTCTTCGTCATCGGTCATGATTATGAGATATTTAAGTACGGTGGCGATAGTTTTGTCGTGTTGTCGAAGAAAACCTATAGAAAAGAAGATCTCCATAAATTCGATGCGAGCTTAGTGGAAAGTGCACTCCTTAGTCCACGTCATTTCGATATTGTCATAAATTCAGTGAAATGGTCTCTTACTGCGTCACTCGGCAGTGCTATCTTTAACCCGCAAGGTCAAAGTTTTGAGTCAATCATCAATGTAATCGAACAGGCTGTTAAAAGGGCAAAAAAGTCGGCGCCTTTTGGTCTTTGTCATATATCAGAGGATGGGTTTAAAGAATTCGACCGTTACTTAGATATAAAATCTAAGCTTGAACAAGCAATAGAAAGCGATGAATTATCAATAGTGCTTCAACCCCAAGTTACCCATGATGGAACTGTCTCTTCTTTCGAGGCTCTAGTGCGGTGGTACTCGAAAGAGTTAGGTCCGGTAAGCCCTGGCGAATTTATTCCTATCGCCGAAGAGAGCTATGCTATCTGCGAAATAGGCGACATTGTTTTACGAAAAACGCTGAACGTGATGAGTAACTTTGTAAAGGCCGGCTTAAATACCACTATTGCGATCAACATCAGTGCTAGACAAATTGTTATGCCAGACTTTATAAATTCGCTACTTTCTCGCGTAAATCAATTCGGCATTCCACCTCATAGGTTAATGCTGGAATTAACAGAAACCGCTTTAGTCGTAGATATTGAGCTGGTTAAGGAAACTATGCTTGAACTGGCGAAATTCGGCTTTCGTTTTTCAATTGATGATTTCGGTACGGGCTATTCCAGCCTCGCATACCTGAAAGTACTTCCTATTAGTGAACTTAAAATAGATAAATATTTTGTGGATGACATAGGTAAAGATTTTGATGGAAAAGCGACGCAGATTGTTGATGCAATCATCGAAATGGCAAAAGCGCTTAATGTGACCTGCATTGCAGAAGGTGTGGAGACTGTAGAGCAGTTAAACTATCTGAAAGGTAAAGGCTGTGAAAGATTTCAAGGCTATTACTTTTCACGTCCAGAGCCGGAAGCCTATTGGGCAGAGCTTAAGCAAAACCCAACACTTCCTTAGGTTTAAGAAAATATTTGCGATCACCGTTTACAGTATTATCCAGTCTTAAGCGTGTTTTACTCGCTGTTTATCGCTTTCATGAATGGCACTCTTGCTAGTTTGATTAGTCCATGTTGTTATAGTGTAACAATATCTAACGATAATATTTAAATTTAGCGCAGTAAGAGATTTTCATGATTACACGACGCGAGTTTTTAGTAGGATCATTGGCATTTGGTGGCCTAGCGACCAGTGCTTTTGGTAAGAAAATGAATTTGGCGTCAATGCCAATTAGTGAAGGTTATGGCGCGCTTGTTGCTGACCCCCAAAAGCTCCTCGATTTACCTAAAGGCTTTAGCTACAAGGTAATATCTAGTCTTGGCAATGCGATGTCAGATGGCATGCACGTACCTGATAGAGCGGATGGTATGGGGTGTCTACCTATAGACGATACCAGCGACAAAGTAGCGCTTATTCGTAACCACGAATTGCACCCCAAACATTTAAGTGCTCAGCCACCGTCTATCCAAAAGCATACTAGCTCGCTGGCTTACGACAATTACCATAACGGGGTTGCTTTGCCGGGTGGCACTACAACGATGGTGTACAACCTTACCACGCAAACGGTAGAGCGAGAGTTCATTAGCCTTGCTGGAACGGTAAGAAACTGTTCTGGTGGCATTACGCCCTGGGGCACATGGCTTACGTGTGAAGAATCGGTAGACCGTCCTTACGGCCCTAATGGCGATGTGGTAAACAAAGATCACGGCTATATATTTGAAGTACCTGCAAGTGCCGACTCACTGATAGAAGCTAAGCCGCTGAAAGCAATGGGGCGCTTTAACCACGAAGCCGCGTGTGTAGATCCTAAAACCGGCATTGTTTATCTAACCGAAGATAGAGGCGATAGCTTGCTTTATCGCTTTGTACCTAAAGAGTACGGCAACTTGGCGGCTGGCGGCCAGTTAGAAGCCTTAGTCGTAAAAAATAAGCTTCAGTTCGATACACGTAACTGGAATGACAACGATATGCCAGTAGCTACATGGTTCGATGTCGAGTGGGTCGCGTTAGACAACCCAGAAAGCCCTAGTGATGATTTACGCGTGCAAGGGCATGATAAAGGTGCAGCGCTTTTCGCTCGCGGTGAAGGCATACATTGGGGCGAAGATGAGCTTTATTTCTGCTGTACCAATGGCGGGCAAAAGCAGCTAGGTCAGGTGATGAAGCTTGTTCCATCTGCAGATGGAAAACAAGACAAGCTTCAGCTGTTTTTAGAAAGTGAAGACAAGAACCTGTACAACTTTGGCGATAATTTAACGGTGTGTCCAAACGGGCATTTATTGGTGTGTGAAGACCAGTACACCGACATTGTCGATAACCATTTGCGCGGTGTTACGCCAAGCGGAGAAGTGTACAACTTTGCTAAATTACATGCGCAAACTGAGCTTGCTGGTGCGTGCTTTTCGCCTAACGGCAAAACACTTTTCGTCAATATTTACTCACCTACTAAAACGTTGGCGATTACTGGCCCATGGCTAGATGCTTAAGTTTTTTCTCTAGAAGGTGTAGGAGCAGCGTTATAAATAAACGCTGCTCCTTATAGTACTTTACATTAGCTCAACGCTTTCCTACGCGTAACCCCTCCCAACGCTTACGCCCACATTTCTTTCGCTCATAAATAAATTCGATTAACTAGCATCTTTACAATCTTTAAAATCTATCGACTGAATCAACTTATCTCGTTTTAATAGTTTTACTCAATCAATAATAATGCTTTCAACTTAACAAGGAGAGCTAAATGAGCACACTATTAAAAAGGCTAACAATGGCGAATAGCCACCGTGTTTCCTCCACTATTAATCAACCTATTCGTACGCAGTGCAATTACGCTGACAACTATTACGGCGACCAAGTATGCGTAGAAGTGAAAGCCCCTAAACCTGGTACCAACCTTCATGTAGGAGTACAGCTGTGAGAACCTCGATGAAATCAACCGTATTAAATAGCATAGAATATAACTAGGGGGGAACGCCCTATTTGTATTCTATGCAGCTAGTTCAATACTAAGCCCATAAGAATATAGAAGTGGGTTCACTATGAGATCGTTATTTGCTGCATTTTTTATTTTTTTGCAGCTTCCTCTTTTGGTGACAATATCTAAAGTAACAGCAGAACGTTCAAAAATGCTACAAAGGTTTAATGATAAAACGCGTATTAAACATCTATATTTGTGACGTATTTTAATGTGTTTTTTGCGTTTTATTAGTTTTTGTTTATATTCCTGGTGTTCGTTTTTCTCCCCAGAGGAGTGAGTCATGAAATTCGATTCAATTAAATCTAGGCTAGTGTTAATGACCCTGATATGCGTGATAGGTATGGGGGTGTTGGTGGTAAGCCAACACTACTTTACGCAGCAGTTAATTAGCTTAAATCAGCAGCGAGATGTTCTACTAAGAATGGGGCAGGATTTACTTCAAATGCGAAGGCATGAAAAAGACTTTCTATTACGTCACGATACGTCTTATTTCGATGACTTTCTTGAACAGTCTTATCTTTTCAAAGGGCGTTTAACTACGCTTATTCCCTTGTTCAATGAATATAAATTGCCCGTGGCTGATGTTGAAAGCCTCTCTACATCAATTGAGGCATACAGTGGTGCATTTCAGCAGGTGGTACTTGTTCAAGAGCGCATTGGTTTAACACAAAACGACGGGTTGAGAGGCCGTATCTTAGCGCTAGAGAATGCTTTGGCTGAGGGGCCGCTTGCGCAAAAAGCTCAAGCAATCGAACAGCTCACTACTATGCAGTTAGCCACGCGCAACTTTCAAATCACCCGAGAAGGCTATTACGCTAAGCAAATAAAAGATATGAGTGCACAATTTTCTGCTAAATACCAAAATGACCCTGCGGTACGTGGCACTATAGTGCAGTATCGCGAAGCGCTGATAGGGCTTGTTGACGGCGTTATTACATTAGGTGTCACTCATAACGAAGGTTTAAGAAATGAATTTAGACAAAGCGCGCATAATGTTGAAACGCAATTAAAAGGTGTGGATGCCGCACTTCAACCTGTTATTGAACAACAAGAAGGGCAGGTGCGTATTTACAGTCTTAGTATAGCAGCGCTTACGTCTGTCGTATTAATTCTTGTTTTGATCAAGAGTTTTGCGACATTTCATCGCGCTTTTGTTAACTTTCTAACATTCTTTTATCGCTGTAAGCGCCAGTATCAGATGATTGATACAAGAAAGTTAGGGTTTGCAGAGTTGAAATCACTTGCTGAACTGGCAAATGAAATGGTTGAGTCAAAGAGAGATATCGAGGCACGACTAGCCAGTGTAGAAGCCGAGTTGGCCACTAAAAAAGCCCGCAGTTCTTAAACGAAGGTTTTCTAATGTAAGCGGTCAACTCATTATTGCATTAAAAGGTAGAAGCAAAATGAAGTTTAACCGCTTAGGAACTAGCGATTTACAAGTGTCTGACGTGTGTTTAGGTACAATGACATGGGGTATTCAAAACACTCAGCAAGACGCAGATGAGCAACTAGCATATGCCCTTGATAAAGGTGTTAATTTTATCGATACCGCAGAAATGTACCCAGTGCCGCCCAATGTTGATACGTACGGCGATACCGAGCGCGTGATCGGGAATTGGCTCTCGCGCAACCCGTCAAAGCGCGCTGATATTGTACTGATGACTAAAATTGCAGGTAGCGGTTTAAAGTATATTCGAAATGCAGGGCCTATTACCGCCGATGCAATCGCCAATGCGTTAACGTATTCATTAGAACGTCTGAATACCGATTATATCGATGTTTATCAACTTCATTGGCCTAATCGAGTCACCCCTCACTTTGGTAAGCACTGGCCTGATGGGGCGAACCCTACGAAGACCAATAGGGAGCAAGAACTTGATGGTATGCGAGATATACTAACCGGAATTAAGCGCGCCCTTGATGAAGGAAAAATAAGGCATTGGGGGTTGTCGGATGATACGCCATGGGGAATTCACACATTTTTGATGCTATGTAATGAAATGGATATCCCACTTCCTGTTTCCATTCAAAATGAATTTAGTCTACTTCACGCAAAAGATTGGCCGTATCTGATAGAAATGTGTGAACTAGAGAATATTGCTTATTTGCCCTGGTCGCCTTTAGCAACGGGAATGTTAAGCGGTAAATATCAAAAGGGGGCGCGTCCTGAAGGAAGCCGGTGGACATTAGCACAGCGAATGGGACTATTTAGAGATAAGCCGCCGGCGCAGGCTGCCACCGTTGAGTACATGCAGATTGCCAAAAAGGCCGGAATTACGCCGTCTCAACTTGCGTTAGCCTGGTGTCAGCAGGTCCCTGGCGTCACTTCTACTATTATCGGCGCAACAACGATGCCCCAGCTAAAAGAGAATATTGATGCGTTCGACTTATCGCTTTCTCAAGAAACCTTAGATGACGTTCACAGTGTGCTAAGGCAATATCCTATGGGCTTCTAAGCCCCTCATAGCCCATTAGAACTGGCGGGAGGCATGCGTACTCCCGTCATTTTTGTGTAATACGCACGTCATACTATGGCCTTTTCATGTATTAAACCGTGCGTATTATGTCAATGACCGACCCACAGCTAGCCCAGAACGACGCCCTTCAAAAAACACATAATTGGCGTCAGTGGTTACTCTTAGTGCTCCTAGTTTACGTTATGTTACTTGCTGTTAGTATGATTGGCAGCGGGTTCAAATTTGCCACTGGCGATCATGCCAAAGCGCTTTTTAGCTTCGCTTCTAACCCTGTGATGGGGTTAATTATTGGCATGGTATCCACTGCACTTATTCAATCTTCTAGTACGGTCACGTCTATTATTGTGGGCATGGTAGCCGGTGGTTTACCTATTACTATTGCGATACCCATGATGATGGGAGCTAATATTGGTACAAGTATTACTAACACCCTGGTGAGCCTAGGCCACGTAGCAAGAAAAGAAGAATTTCAACGGGCCTTTAACGCCGCCACCATACACGATTTTTTTAACGTGCTATCAGTGCTGATATTTTTACCCTTAGAAATGGCATTTGGCATTTTGGAATATTTAAGTGCTCAAATGGTCGCAATTTTTCATACCGGACAAGCCATTGGGGTTGATGGTGTTAACCCAATAAAAGTGGCAACCCAACCTGTTACCGACCTTGCTACCCACGTATTCTCATTTTTGCCTTCTATTTACCCTGGCGTGGCTAAGATTATTTTGGGTATTGGGCTTATTATGTTTTCTATCACCTATATGGGCAAAATTATGAAATCGCTCATGGTGGGGAAGGCTAAAGCGCTATTGCATACTAGCATTGGTAAAGGGCCACTTTCCGGCATTGCATCAGGTGCGGTAATGACTGTGTTAGTGCAATCGTCATCAACAACCACATCGCTCATGGTGCCTTTGGTTGGCAGCGGTATTCTAAAGGCAAAAGACATCTACCCGTTCACCTTAGGTGCCAATATTGGTACCTGCATTACTGCGCTAATCGCGGCACTAGGCGTAGTGGGAGTAAATAGTGGGTTTGCATTACAAATTGCTTTTGTTCATCTGATTTACAATGTACTGGGCGTAACGCTTATTTACGGCTTTCCGCTATTGCGTAACATTCCGCTTAACCTTTCCTATCAATTATCTGTGATAGCAGCAGAGCGTAAAATGTATGGAGCAGCCTACATAGGTGGCTTGTTCTTTATCATGCCATTGGGGATTATTTTTACTACGATGTAGTCGTCGAGGGAATGATGAAAACGGCGCAGGCGCCGTTTTCATAGGGTTTATTGAAAGGCTGGATTAAAACGCATACTTCGCTGAAACTTGGAAGCGATTCATATCACCTTCTAAACCTGCTTCAACTTCGCGATGAGCAAATGCGTACTCTGCGCCCACGGTCAGTGCTTTTGTTGGCGAGTACAAGTAGTTAACGCGTGTACTGTATGTGCTTTCGGTTACTGCCATCCCCGTAAGCGTTGCGTCATTATCAGCCTCAAATGCTGAAAACATGATGCTGCTGCGCGCTTTATCGCTCCACTTGTGGCGATACGCAATGCCGTAACCGGTAGAGTCGATTGCTTCAAGGTCGCCACTTTCTGTGAGTACAGCGCCATTGGCAGCGTTAAGGGCTGAATATCGTCCTAGACCTTTACCTGAATTGAACGTGAAGCGGATGTCATCGCCATTTGCCAAGTTGTATTTACCGGTAACTGATACGCCGAAGCTAGTTTCATCTGCATCAATCCCTGCGGCGTTATCGTAGGAAAGCTGGCGAAGTAAGCCTGCTACTTTTACATAACCCCAATCTTGTTTGGACGTGTAAGCTGCTACTAAATCAGGCACGCTGCTATCGTCACTTGTGATACGGCCGCCACCGCCAAAGGGGGTGATAGTCGACTCAGGATTTTCTAACGCAATCTGCAGCCCGCCGTTGGTGTATCTCACCATCACTTGTCGGCCAAAAGTAATACCGTCAGTAGTACCAATGAAGTCCAGTGACTCAGGTAGGGAGTAGACGTCCATGAACGTCGTCCATGTTTGACCAACCAACCAATTTTTATACGTCAGGTAAGCATGACGTACGCGAGGCGTGTACGAGTTACTGATACGTTCATCACCGCCGCTAGTTACAACGAAGTCGAGTTCGAATACACCGTTTATGGTATCGCCTTCAGCCGTAGGCGTTGATGTTGCAAAGCGGAATCGTGATGTTCTAATGTGGGCATCAAACTGTGGGTCTTCGTCAACGCCACCAACCGGAGTTAGTGAAGGGATGTAAAAGTCGCGGCCTACGCTTCCCGAGGCAATGGTGCCGTCAGAGTAGTCGCTTACCATCGCATCGACTTTGATATAGCCTGTGAATTTCACACTTGTGTCGCCGATTGTTGCTGCTTGCGCCGCGCCGCTAGATGCCGCTAGGCACAATGCTACCGCGGTAGCCGTATTTTTTATTTTAGCTTTCATCGTGTCTGTTCCAAAATGTGGTTAAATAAATGTAAATTCAACGTTAACATTGCTGATTGTGTACGTATTATTTCAAAATTAAATAAGCCTATGGTCGCATAAGACTATAGTCGCAGTATTTTTACACTAATTCTTCGTTACGAGAACCTAAGTAGGAGGTTGTTAAGACCAAAGTCTCATTTTGCTTTGTGAGTGAATGGCTAGAGTGTTTCACCATACAACAAGAATTTTACATTATTGATATTGGAGGCAATCTTTATGACCGCCGGCAAAACTTATCCTGTACCTGAGAATATCCTTCAGTCTACACATCTTAATGCGTCGCAATATGACGAAATGTACAAGCAATCTATAGAACAACCCGAAGCGTTTTGGGGCGAACATGCGTCTATTCTTGAGTGGTACCAAAAGCCAACCAAAATTAAAAACACGCATTTTGGTGAAAACGACGTGTCTATCAAATGGTTTGAAGACGGTGAGCTAAACGCCAGCTATAACTGTATCGACCGCCATCTTGCTAATAATGCCACTAAGGTTGCCTTTCATTGGGAAGGTGACTCTCCCGAAGAGAGTCAAGATATTACCTACCAAGAAGTGCACTACGAAGTATGTAAGTTAGCGAATGCACTGAAGGGCATGGGCGTAGAAAAAGGTGACCGTGTGGCTATCTATATGCCAATGGTGCCAGAGGCGGCTTACGCTATGCTCGCCTGTGCCCGAATAGGGGCTGTTCACTCGGTGATCTTTGGCGGCTTCTCGCCAAACGCCATTGCCGATCGCATTAACGACAGCAGTGCTAAAGTCGTTATTACGGCTGATGAAGGACGCCGTGCTGGAAGAAGCATTCCCTTAAAAGCGAATGTAGATAAAGCGCTGGCAGGCGATGCATGCCCGTCGATTACTCACGTACTGGTCCATAAACTTACTGGTGGTGACGTTGATTGGAACGAAAAGCATGATGTGTGGTGGCAAGATGCCGTAGACGGCATGTCTGCCCAGTGTGAGCCAGAGGTAATGAACGCGGAAGACCCGTTATTTATTCTTTATACGTCAGGTTCAACGGGAACGCCCAAAGGCGTGGTGCATACCACAGGGGGTTACCTGTTGTATTCTGCCATGACCTTTAAATATGCGTTCGACTATAAAGACGATGATGTTTACTGGTGTACGGCTGATGTGGGTTGGATTACAGGCCACAGCTATATGGTTTACGGCCCTATGGTTAACGCCGCTTCGCAAGTCTTCTTTGAGGGGGTTCCGACGTACCCAGATGTTAAGCGTATTGCTCAAGTGGTAGAGAAGTACAAAGTAAATAGCCTTTACACAGCGCCTACGGCTATTCGTGCGCTAATGGCTCATGGCGATGCGCCCGCTGAAGGTTGTGATTTATCATCACTGCGTTTACTTGGCACCGTGGGTGAGCCGATTAACCCTGAAGCGTGGGAATGGTATCACCGCGTGATTGGCCAAGGCCGCTGCCCCATTATCGATACGTGGTGGCAAACCGAAACCGGTGGTCACATGATTTTACCACTACCCGGTGCGACGGAATTAAAACCAGGCTCAGCCAGTCGTCCTTTCTTTGGTATTCAGCCTGCGTTGTTTGATGCAGATGGCAAAGAGTTAGAGGGAGCGGCCGAAGGTAACTTAGTGATTAAAGACAGTTGGCCAAGCCAAGCGCGCACGGTATACGGCGACCATCAGCGTTTTATCAATACGTATTTTAGTGCATACAAAGGGGTGTACTTTACCGGTGACGGTGCCCGCTGTGATGAAGATGGTTTCTATTGGATCACTGGCCGCGTAGATGACGTGTTAAACGTGTCAGGTCACCGCCTAGGCACCGCAGAAATTGAAAGTGCGCTGGTTGCTCATCCTAAAGTGGCGGAAGCTGCGGTAGTAGGTTTTCCTCACGATATTAAAGGGCAGGGCATTTACGTTTACGTGACACCAAATGAAGGGGTTGAAGCAGACGAAGCGCTAACCAAAGAGCTTAAAGCGTGGGTACGCCAAGAGCTTAGTCCAATAGCCACGCCCGATATGATTCAGTGGTCACACGGTTTACCCAAAACCCGCTCGGGTAAAATTATGCGCCGCATTCTTAGAAAAATCGCGGCTAACGAGCACGAGCAATTAGGTGACACTTCTACATTGGCGGATCCGTCGGTTGTTGATACACTGATAGAGGAACGTCTAAATAAGTAAAACTAAGGATATAGACAATGATAACCCTTCTAATCGCTGATGATCATCCGCTGTATCGCGATGCACTAAGAGGCGCGTTATCGTTGTCATTGCCAGCCTTAACGCTTAAAGAGGCTGGCGACTTAACCACCACAGTCGATATTCTTAATAACGAGGATATCGATTTGCTGTTACTCGATTTACATATGCCGGGCAGCAATGATTTGTTCGGCTTATTGCACATTCGTAAACTCTTTCCTGAACTTCCCGTTGCAGTCGTGTCGGGAACCGAAGATACCACTCTCATCTCGAAAATAATTAGTGTTGGCGCACTTGGCTTTATCCCTAAAACTGCCAGTGCACAAGACATTGCTAATGCCGTAGAAGCGATTTTAGATGGCGACGTATGGTTACCTGAAAACTTAAGTGAAAATGTTGATGAAGTGAACGAAGCGTTTTCTGAGTTAGCAGATAAGGTAGCATCGCTTACCCCATCGCAATACAAAGTATTGTGTTACATGCGAGATGGGTTGTTGAATAAGCAAATTGGCTTTAACTTAGATATTGCTGAGGCTACCGTGAAAGCCCACGTTACGGCTATCTTCAAAAAGCTAGGAATAAATAATCGCACGCAGGCGGTGCTTATTGCTTCTCAACTTGAACTGGAACCGCCATCTCAGTAGCCTCAAAATCTTCTAAAGGCTTTGACGCAGAAAACTCGGGAAGAAACTTCTCTAGCGCCAAACGGCTTTGTTCACTCAAAAATGGGTTTTCAATGCCTATCACGGTTCGCTCTTCAATAAGCGACATGCCCTGCTTAAAATTAGCATTTGCCACTAATAGCGCCTGAAATTTACCCGTTTCAAACAAAGTCAGTAAACCTTCGGTAATACGGTTAGCCAACGCTTGGTTATCGCTACTTACGAAGAAAAATATGGGGCTTGGGTAAGCAATGATAAGGTTTTGATCTATGACGAGATCACGTGAAAGGGTATCATCTTGGGCCTCTTCATGAATTTCCATTACGCTACGAGGAAACATGTCTGCAAAGCCTTCCGATACAATACGGAAAGAGGCGCGGTATGTGGTTTCTAATACTGGGATATCGTTGGCGCGAAAAATTTTTGTATCGGGCCAGTCATAGCCCAAGACGGCTCTGAAAGCTTGTAAATCCTGAAGGGTTTCCACGCCTTTTAATCGAGTGTCACCTGCCTTTACAAATAGAGCTCGTTTACCAAAAAGCCCGGCCATAATAGGGATACGGATAGGCAAAAACTGACGTTCCCGTTCTTTAGAGGTCACACTCCAGGTTACGTCTAGCATATTGTGTTCAAGGCTTCGCAATTGACGCTCTTGCGCTGTTTCTTGGTCGCTGACTAAAAGCTCAAATGTGCCATATTGGGCCTTTGTAACACGTAACGACTCTGCTAAAAGTGTTTTTGCATACGCGTACACGGCATCTCTGCCGGGATGAACATTTGGCAGCCGAATAACAGTGTGGGGTAGCTCACTTTGAACCTTACTCGCCACGACTTCTTGAGCACTAATAGTGAAAGACGTCACAGTACTTAGTAGTAACGCGACCCACCCTAGTTGTTTAGTCCACATGTCCATAAAGTTCACTTTATTTATTCCGGTGAAGCCCACCACCTATCGTCTGGCCTTTCAACGCGTGGTGATAATTAGTCTCTTCCCGTAAGCAAAAAATCGTGCTCTGGGTCGACAATAAAATGCCCGCTCATTGCTTCGCGTCCAAGTAACATAAGATACGTCATTTCAGAGCGGTCAGTAAGGGTTAACTGTATATCCCACTGGTACCCATCCATTATTATAGGCGTAATTATCACATAGCGCTTTTCCCGTGTAGCCGTAGAGCTTTTGACTCGTTTCTTTCCTTCCACTCGCGCTTCTCTGCGCACCACTCGCTCAACGTTGTGAATATCTGGATGGATATCGAAGGTAATCCAAAGCTCACCGTTTTGCTCAAATTCTTCGATATTGTCTACATGTAACGAAGACGTGGCTGCGCCCGTATCCACGCGCACATTCAGGTCAGTAATAGCAAGTTTGGGTAGGTCACACAGCTCTACCGCACCAACGATTTTTTTATTGTTCATTTATTGTTATACCAATTTTATAAACCAGGGTCTTGTTCTTGTGGCAATAAATTGTCTTGCAATAACTCTACGTGTTCTGCAACGGTATCAGGCTCAGAGAAGTATGCAATGTGATAAATCGCTTCACCTTCTTGAGTGAGTGGAATATTTTGTTTACCAATGACGACCCCTTCTGCAGGACTTACAATACTATCTAGATAGTTGCCAAACGGGTCTGCAATGATAGCCAGCTTGTCACCCTTTTCCACATGATCGCCAAGTTGTGCTAAGTGCGTAACAAACCCGCTTTCCGGGGCACGAACCCAGCCGCTCTGTCTGGCGATAAAACGTTCAATGCTATGACCCTTACTGCGGCTTTTATTGAGCATGCCTAAATGACGCATGGTGTTAATAATGCCTTTTACACCTGCTCGTATAGAGAACTCATCGTAGCGCAGTGCTTGCCCGGCCTCGTAAAGTAAGATTTTAACACCGTTTGCGCTGGCCGCTTCTCGCAATGATCCGTCCCGTAATTCTGCATTGAGTAACACAGGAACACCAAATGCTTTGGCCATTTCCAGCACGGCTGCATCGTCTAAATCGGCGCGAATCTGGGGAAGGTTACTGCGGTGTATTGCACCAGTGTGAAGGTCTATTCCTACATCACACTTGCTTACGACTTCTTTAAAAAATAAGTTCGCTAAACGGCCGGCCAAAGAACCTTTTTTGCTTCCTGGAAAACTGCGGTTTAAATCCCGTCGGTCTGGTAAATAGCGAGACTGATTGAGTACGCCATATACGTTAACCATAGGTACCGCAATTAATGTACCCCTAATGCGCTCAATCGCTTTTGAACGAATTAAACGCCCCACGATTTCTATCCCGTTTAGTTCATCGCCATGAATGGCTGCACTTACAAACATAGTAGGGCCCGGTCGCTTTCCACGTCTTACATACACCGGAATGCTCATGTTAGTAGCCGTATAAAGCGGCGGCATTTCTAGCTCAATCTTTTTTGTTTCGCCAGGGGCAATGCTCTCCCCCCCAATTGTTAGCACATCGTTTACCACTCACGTTTTCCTATAAGTAGGTTATTGCAAAGCAAAGGTAAAAAAAGGGTTAGCCCTTTCCTCGGGTTTTGGTTTTATGCGGCTCTGCACATTTTTTCAATAAATTCAATGATCATGCTGGCCACATCTTTCGTGGTGGCTTTTTCTATACCTTCTAATCCTGGCGACGAGTTGACCTCCATGACAACCGGGCCATTGTTTGAGCGCAGAATGTCTACACCACAGCAATTTAGACCCATTGTTTTCGCCGCATCGACTGCCGTTTTTCGCTCAGCGGGACTTAAGCGCACTAAGCTTGCTTGCCCACCGCGGTGAAGGTTAGAGCGAAATTCTCCCGGTGCCGCTTGGCGCTTCATCGCCGCAACCACTTTGCCGCCCACTACAAAGCAGCGAATGTCACTGCCGCCTGCCTCTTTAATAAACTCTTGCACTAGAATACTGGCGTTTAACCCCATGAATGCTTCGATAATCGACTCTGCCGCTTTCTGTGTATCTGCCAACACCACACCGATACCTTGGGTACCTTCTAGAAGCTTAATCACCACCGGTGCGCCGCCTACAGTTTTAATAACATCGTCAATTTTATCTGGGTGGTGAGCAAACCCCGTTCTAGGCATGCCAATGCCTTTGCGTGATAAAAGTTGTAGGGAACGCAGCTTATCGCGAGAGCGGCTAATCGCGACCGACTCATTAAGGCTATACGTCCCCATCATCTCAAACTGGCGCACTACCGACGTACCGTAAAAACTCACCGACGCTCCAATACGAGGGATAACCGCATCGTAATAGGGAAGTTTTTTACCGTGGTAGCGTACAGATGGACGCGCACTGGTGATATCCATGTAACAGTGCATGGTGTCGATAACATCAACGTCATGCCCTCGAGCCTGACCGGCTTCAACTAAGCGTGAAGTAGAGTAAAGGCGAGGGTTTCTTGAAAGAATTGCAATGCGCATTATAAAAACCTGTAGTTTAAAAGTTGTCGTTTTTTTGACCCGGCTAGTGTTATTAAAGCGTGAATATCACACTCTGTCGATGCGAGGTGTCGTTTTTATTGATGGTGTATTATCACTTTCACTTTGCCCTCATTCTTTGCCCTCAACGGGCACGCTGTGAGCAAGCGAGAACAATATAATGCGACAGGCATCACTAGGTACGTCATTTTGCGCGCATACTAATAGAAGTATTTAACACTGTCTTACGAATAATTCTTGTTGTGTCGATTGCTTTTAATGCATGAACTCGTGAGTTATTCACGTTAGCATGAAGACGCGTCGGCGTCTTCTGTCGGCAATCTTCGCGCGTTTGACATAAATAGCGCTATAAAAATTAAGGGTTTACTGTGATGAATGAATGGTGGCATGGGTTTTTGACGTGGTTGACGCAATACCAGTCAAATGCCGTGTGGAGTGGCGTGGTGCTGTTGTTTTATTTGGGCATGTCTCGCAAATTATTGCCAAAGCTAGAAAGCAATATCGAAAAGTCTAAGCTTAAGTCCCATAGTGCCCTTAAAGGCTTGTTTGCCGCGCGGGTTATCGTTGCCACTGTTTCTCTAGCGCTCCTTTTGCTTGCGTGGGGAATTGATTTTTCAGGCTTGTTGGTGCTGTCCACGTCCATTATTACGGTAACAGGTGTCGCGCTTTTTGCCAGCTGGTCACTCATTAGTAACATCACCGCTTATTTTATTTTGTTGACGAATGTGGCTTATCGCAGAGGGAACTATGTTCGCGTGCTTGACGGGGATAACTATATTGAAGGAATTATTGCTGACGTGGGCCCATTTAGTACACGCCTGGTTACAGCAGAGCGTGAAACACTGATGTACCCGAATAATTTAATTCTTACTCGCCCAGTGTTGCTGAACCCTAAACAAAAATGGGGCTCAATGGGTAAGATAGTGGCAAAATCTTCGAGTGAAACCGCTGTTGTGAAAACAGAAGATAGTAAAGCTCACGAAGAGTTTCTCTAATTCGTAACTAAAGGTGCCCACAATTAAAGCTAAACGTTTTTTGCTTCCCTAATATAGCGCGTCATACTTTGAAGAAGGGCACGGAGTTTGGCGGGTTTAAGTGGCTTTGCCAAAAAGTTTACGCCCTGCGCTTTACATTGTGTGACCAAGCTCTCATCGGGGGTTGCGGTTATCAAAGCGGCTGGCACCACAATGTTAAGCCTGTGCCTAATTTCCTCTATCAGCGCTAATCCGTTTTTCTCGCTGTCGTGGCTAAGCTGATAATCCATTAACAGAATTTGCGGCTGAATTGTCTTACACAGGGTTAGTGCATCATCCCAGTTGTTGGCAAGGGCAACGTTAATCCCCCACTTTTGCAAAAGGGTTTTCATGGCATCAAGGTTTTCTTTTTGATCGTCCACACACAGAACGTCCATACCCGTGAAGGTGGTGCCGCGAGGTTTCGATACAATACTCGATACCCGTTTGGGTTCGGCTTTCTCGAGCGTAAACGTAAAACAACTGCCTTTACCTATTTGTGACATGACTTGGATATCGCTGTTTAGTTGAAGGCTTAGGCGCCTTACTACCCCTAAGCCCAGCCCCAAACCGTGCTCTTTACTCTCGTTTGCACGGAAAAAGTCGCCGAAGATACTGTCTTTTTTATCGGCAGATATACCTATGCCCGTATCGAGAATTTTAAAATGAACGGTGTTTTTTATTGGTTTTACAATAAATAGAACCCGTCCCTTTTCGGTATATTTCACAGCATTTGATAGCAAATTTTGAGTAATTCGGTACAAGTAGGTTTTGTCCGCTCTAACCCAGCAGGGACGCACAATGGCTTTAAAGCCCAAGCCTTTTTCTTTGGCTCGCATGGCCATTTCGTCTATCAGCGGGGAAAGTAGTGCCGTAATATCAATAGATTCAATATCCGGTTTCATCTCGCCCTGATCTAAACGTGCAATATCTAACAGTGTACCAATCAGTGTTTCGCTCGACGTAACGCTGTGTCCAAGTTTCTGAATAATGGCGTGGGACGATTCGGGTAGCTCTTGCTCTTCTAGCGCACTGACATAAAGCTTTGCCGCGTTCAAAGGCTGCAGAACGTCGTGACTGGCGAGCGCCAAGAACCGGGTTTTACTGGCGTTAGCATCTTCGGCCGCTTTTCTTGCTCTTATCAGCTCTTTTTCTGCTTCAGAACGACGTTCAATTTCAAGACGTAACTCGGCGTTAATTGAATGCACTTCTTCAGTACGCTTTTTAATTCGCGCTTCAAGATCTATATTCGACTCTTCTAGAGCCTGCTGAATTTCCACATGCCCTGTTATGTCGTTGAAACTTGTTACGAAGCCGCCACCAGGTAGCGGGTTGCCGACCATTTCAATGACTCGGCCATCTTTGCGCTGGCGGGTAAAGCGGTGAGGCATGCCCGAGCGCAAATGTGAGAGACGTTTTTCAACTTCGCTATCTACGTTATCTGTACCAAATTCACCCTGAGCGGCATTGTATCGAATGAGCTTTTCTATTGGAGTACCCACCGCGAGTAAGTTGTCGGGGTAAGGGTAGAGATTAGCGTAGCGCTTGTTCCACGCTACTAAGTTTAAATGCTTGTCGACAACGCTGATTCCTTGATCCATGTTTTCAAGCGACGTTAAAAGCGCGGTCATATTAAATTGCATTGCCTGCGTGGTGTCATCAAAGAAGTTGATAACCTCAGTGAAGTCCATTTTTTTACCACGTAACGCGCTGTCTAGCAGCACTTTTGCGCTCGATGCGCCAATAACACCACCTAATGCACGCTCGCAGAAGGATAAAAAGGATTCATTAGGCGTGTCGTCATGCTTCAATTGACAGTTATTAAGGTGCTGGTATTGGTCTAGCAACTGCTCACACCGACCAGATCCCATGAAGGTAGAAAGTAAAGTAATAAGGTCTGATACTGTTACGTTCGTTGCCTGGGTTTTTACTGTGTTACTGCTGGATATAGCGGGAGATACGAAGGCTTCGGCTTGAATGCGATCGATAAGACGCTGGGGCGCGAAGTGAGAAAATAAAATGTACACAAAGCTATTTGCCGCCAAGCTAATCATGGCGCCTTGGCTGATTAACTCGTTTTGCTCCATTTGCGATACTTGCTCGCTCACAATGGGAAGCACTAGCCACAGCACCCAAATAACTAGGCCTACCATTAGGCCTGCATATACCCCGTGTGCATGAGCCCGCTTCCAATACAGCCCGCCCACAATGGCAGGCATTAGCTGAATAACCAGCGAGAAGGCAATTAAGCCGATAGAGTGAAGAGAGCGGCTGCTGGTCATTTGCTGGTGGTATAAAAACGCCATAAGTAGAATAAACGCTATAACAATACGGCGAATTAAACGAATCTTTCTCGATACGTCCTTTTTGTCATCTGTGTTGCCCGTAAACGCTAATATGCGAGGTAAAATAACATCGTTAGTTAACATAGTGCTAAGGGTTAGCGTAGCGACAATGATCATCGCCGTTGCCGCGGACAACCCGCCCACAAATACAATAACCTGAAGCAGTACCGACTCGGAAAATACGGCCAGTGATAACACGTAAGAGTCGGGCTCTATGCCTTGGTTGGCGAAGATCGCTTTGCCCGCGATAGCAATTATCGGGATCACGGCGGAAATAACAGTAAGGTATAAGGGAAAGAGCCAACGCGCAGTGCGCAAATGCCCAAGGCTTAAATTGTCGATAATGGCAACGTGGAACTGGCGGGGTAAACACACTATTGCAGCGGCAGCCATGATCGTTTGTGCAATAAAGCTGAACGAGCCAAACTGAGAGAGGGCGATTTCATTAGTAAAACTTTCAAAAAACGGCCCTGACTGGGTTCGTTTCCATGCACTATACCCAACCGCAGCCACTAGCACCAAAGCCAGTAATTTGATGGTCGATTCGAATGCTATGGCTAACATCAAGCCCCGGCGGTATTCAGTGACATCGGTTTGGCGTGTGCCAAAGTAAATAGCAAAAGCGGCAATGAAGCCGGTGGCGGCAATAATAATGCCGTTGCTGTTTGGTTGTTGCGTTAACAACTGGAAAGTCGCCCCAACGGCCTTCAACTGAAGTGCGATATAGGGAATGGTGGCCAATAAAGCAATAAGTGTTACTACTAACGCAACGGTTTGGCGCTTCCCATAACGTGAAGCAATAAAGTCTGAGATGGTGGTAATGTGTTGCTTTTTACTCACCAGGGTCAGCTTGTAAATAAACTTATACCCCAATACATAAACCAAAATGGGACCAAGCATAATGGGTAGGTAAATCCATGTATCTCGGCTTGCTTGGCCTACCATTCCAAAGAACGTCCAAGCCGTACAGTAAATAGCGAGCGCGAGTGAATAAATAGCCGGGTGAGAGGTGAGTGCGCGGGCAGTAGGTGAATTCTTTTCGCCCCAACTCGCTAATGAAAATAGCAAGAAGAGATACAGAACTGCAAGCGTTACCCAACCAAAGACCATAACATTCCTTTTAACGAAGATTTAACAATGCTGTTGCTATTATAACCATTTCGACCATGGTCTACCTACGACCATGGTCTCATTTTGAATTTCATGATGCAGGACTAGAGTAATAGCCGACCTCCTAGATGCTTGACTTTTGCTGCTTTGTTCTTTCAATTGATAAAGACCGAATCACAGCAATAACGTTAACAAAGCCGAGCGTTAGGGAATTGTAAAATCATAACAACTAGTTAACCTGACATGAGGGTGAAACAATGGCATTTAGAAACGAAGAGGACAAAAAAGCGTATTGGAAGGAGAATTTATCACTCCTTGCCAAGCTTTTAGTCGTTTGGTTCATCGTATCATTTGGTGCCGGCATACTGTTTGTCGATATCTTAAATGAAATTCAGTTCTTTGGCTTTAAATTAGGCTTCTGGTTTGCACAACAGGGCGCAATTTACGTATTTGTTGCATTGATCTTTGTCTATATGGCAAAGATGAACGCCATGGATAAACGCTACGGCGTAGATGAGGAGTAAAGCATGGACGTTCAAACTTTAACATTTATTATTGTTGGCGCTTCTTTTGCGCTTTACATTGCAATTGCAATTTGGGCTCGCGCTGGGTCTACTAACGACTTTTACGTTGCTGGTGGCGGCGTGCCACCTGTGATGAACGGTATGGCTACCGCAGCAGATTGGATGTCGGCAGCGTCTTTCATCTCTATGGCTGGGCTTATCTCATTTATGGGCTATGACGGCGCCGTCTACCTTATGGGCTGGACCGGCGGTTATGTATTGTTAGCACTCTGTTTAGCACCTTATTTACGTAAGTTCGGCAAATTTACGGTGCCTGATTTCATCGGTGATCGTTACTACTCTCAAACGGCACGTACGGTGGCTGTATTCTGCGCAATCTTTGTTTGTTTCACATACGTGGCAGGCCAAATGCGTGGGGTCGGTGTGGTATTTAGCCGTTTCTTAGAAGTAGACATCGTATCTGGTGTGGTTATCGGTATGGTTATCGTGTTCTTTTACACCGTGTTGGGCGGCATGAAAGGCATTACCTATACTCAGGTAGCACAATACTGCGTAATGATATTCGCTTACATTGTACCAGCGGTATTTATCTCTATGATGGTGACAGGCCACATCCTGCCGCAAACAGGGTTCGGTGCCACACTCGCTGACGGCTCCGGCGTCCATATGCTGCAAAAGCTCGATAATTTATCCGTCGAACTTGGGTTTAATGAATACACATCCGGTACCAAAAGTACCATAGACGTATTCTTTATTACCTTTGCACTTATGGTGGGTACAGCGGGTCTTCCACACGTTATCGTTCGTTTCTTCACTGTGCCTAAAGTTCATGATGCACGTAAATCAGCAGGTTATGCATTGGCGTTCATTGCTATCTTGTATACCACTGCTCCTTCGCTAGCGGCATTCGCTCGGGTCAATATGATTGAAACCATTAATGGCCCTGAAATGACAGGAACCAGCTACGCAGAAGCGCCGTCTTGGATTAAAAACTGGGAACAGACTGGGCTAATCGCCTTTGAAGATAAAAACGGCGATGGCAAGATGTTCTATTCGGGTGATGAGCGCAACGAAATGAAAGTTGA
The DNA here is from genome assembly GCF_902705815.1 of Alteromonas infernus. Classification (NCBI taxonomy): domain Bacteria; kingdom Pseudomonadati; phylum Pseudomonadota; class Gammaproteobacteria; order Alteromonadales; family Alteromonadaceae; genus Alteromonas; species Alteromonas infernus. The sequence goes on along the minus strand of NZ_CACSIG010000042.1, from coordinate 146,764 downwards.
CCGCGACATCATGGTATTGGCAAACCCTGAAATTGCCAACCTACCAGCATGGGTAATTGCGTTGGTTGCAGCGGGGGGAGTGGCAGCAGCCCTTTCTACATCGGCAGGCTTGCTGTTGGTAATTTCCACCTCTGTATCTCACGATTTGTTGAAGCGAAACTTCATGCCAAATATTACCGATAAAGCCGAGCTTATGTATGCGAGGTTAGCTGCGGGGGTGGCAATTGTTATCGCGGGCTACTTCGGTATTAATCCGCCCGGCTTTGTGGCTCAGGTGGTCGCCTTTGCCTTCGGCTTGGCTGCGTCGAGTTTCTTCCCCGCTATCATCATGGGTATATTCAGCAAACGCATGAATGATAAAGGGGCCATTGCAGGCATGATTTCAGGTATTGCCTTTACTGCGGCTTACATCATTTACTTCAAGTTTGTAAACCCAGCAGCAAATACGCCTGATAACTGGTGGTTCGGTATTTCGCCAGAGGGCATTGGCACGGTAGGTATGCTGGTGAACTTCATTGTGGCGTTCCTAGTGTTTAAAGCAACCGATGAAGCACCTGAAGAAATCCAAGAGCTGGTTGAAAGCATTCGTTACCCGAAAGGTGCGGGCGAAGCGTCAGCTCACTAAACGGATAATGCCTTCAGATAGGCTTTAGCAAATAAAACCAATCTACTGGCGAAAGTGAGTAGGTTGGTTTTTTCTTTTTTGTCTTAAAAATTGGACGACGGCTATGACGGCAATGGCTAAACAAGTGGAAGACTTCTTAAATACGTCTGCGCCTTTCGATGTGCTTGATAAAGAACAGAAATTGGAGCTAGTTAAGCACACCGAGCTTATTTACGTTACTTCCGAGAATGTTAGCGACCTTTACCAAGAAAATAACGCACTTTTTCTTATACGAGGTGGGCAGTTCTCTATTCAAGATTCAGATGCGCCTTTGCGTCATTTAAGTGAAGGCGACTACTTTGGCTATGCGGGGATCATGGAGCAGCGCTCCTTCCCGTTAAGTATCAGTGTAGACAGCCCTGGGCTCGTTTATCGTTTCGATGCATCGGCTGTTTCGCCCTTATTTGAGCAGCCGGCGATACGACAATTCTTTAATGGGTTAAGAGACAACGCCCTGCAGAGTCATGCTATTTCTGATACTAATTCAATGTGGCTATATAAAGGGCTGTGTGATGTTATTGAAAAAGCGCCTGTATCGGTAAATGCAGATACGTCGATTTCAGCGGCGGCACAGCTAATGACAACGCAAAAAGTGTCGTCATTGTTGGTAACACAGAATGACAAGCTTACCGGCATTGTTACCGATCGCGACTTGAGATCCCGGGTGGTTGCGGCTTCGTTAGATACCCATTTGCCGGTAAGTGAAATTATGACGCAAAGCCCTGCGCAAATAACTGGAAATAGGACTTTGTTTGATGCGCTAGCACTAATGACAGAAAAAAATATCCATCACCTGCCCGTTATCGATCATCAGTCACTGGTGCCCTTAGGTATGGTAACGGCGAGTGATATTATTCGCCATCAAAGGGGCAACGTTCTCTTCATTATTGGCGAGCTTAGTAAAGCTGAAAACTTGTATGAATTGACTCGGCTGTCCTGGCAGCTACCTCACTACTTTGCTGCTCACGCAAAAAAAGCGGGGGATTATGATATCGCCGGAAAAATTTTGTCTCAGGCCACCGACATTATGACAAGAAAGTTGATTGGCTTTTTTCAACAAGCCAACGGTAAAGCCCCTATGATGTTTGCTTGGCTTGTGTATGGTTCTCAGGCAAGAGAAGATCAAACAATGGGTTCGGATCAAGACAACGGCTTGTTATTGGCAAAGGCCCCGACTAAAGCGCAGGCTGACTACTTTTCCAAGATGTCGGAATATGTTTGCAATGGCCTAGCAAAGTGCGGCATAAAGTTGTGCGATGGCAACATAATGGCCAGTAATCCCGCGCTTCGGCTGTCACTAGACGAGGCCATAGAGGAGGCACGGCACTGGGTAAAGGCACCGACAAAAGACGCCATCATGCACTTTAATATCTTTCTTGACGTGCGCTGCGCCGCAGGTGACGTCAGCTTGTTTAAGCAGCTACAAAAACAGCGCGCTCCTCTTATGAAACAAAACATGTTTTTGGCCGCTCTGGCAAGACACAGTAATGAGATTTCTGTTCCGTTATCGATGTTTCAGAAGTTTATTTATGAAAAAGCGAAAAACGACAAACAAAAAGAAAAGGATGTCATTGACCTTAAAACCCGAGCGGTAGCGTTAATTAATAATATAGCCCGTATTTATGCATTGGCGGACGGGATCACACTACCTAATACCCTTGCTCGTTTAGACGCATTATCATCTCGCTCTCAACTGTCAAAACGAGATGCCACTAATTTGCGCGACATTTGGCTTTTCTTAAACAGATTGCGCTGGCGTCATCAGTTGGAAAATAAAGTGACCGACAATAGAGTGTCGATATCGAGTCTATCGTCCATAGAAAAACATCAGCTTAAAGCTGCATTTAAAGCCATAGATAGAACCAATCAGGCAATGGTAATGAAGTTTTCTGGCGGCGTAGGCTAAATGCGATGATAAAGCAGTTTATACAAGCGTGCGCCTCAGTGTTTTTCGATAAAAACAGGTTTAAAGCAAAGCTTCGAGAACGCTATGTAGGTAAGACTTCATTTGCCGCTATCGATTTAGAACTTACCTCCCTGCAGCCGTCTAAAACACAAATAACCTCATTGGGTTATGTGGAAGGTAAGGGGATGCGAATTTCTCTTGCATCAAGCGGATATCATGTAATTAATACACGTGCCGACCTAGGGCAAAGCCCGGTCATTCATGGTTTAACGCAAGACATATTAGAGAGAGGAGAGGAGCTTGACGAAGCACTGCGTCACTTACTGCCACTACTAAAGCGTAATATTCTGATATTTCATAACGCTAAACTTGACCTAATGGCACTTGACCGGGCGTTCAAGCAGAATAATTTACAAACAGTAGAGGTGATTTACATTGATACCCTACAACTGGCGCTATATCAGTTAAACAAACAACATCAGGTTCTTCCTAATAATAGCGCTACGCTTACGGTGTGTCGGCAGCGCTTAGACTTACCCGCCTTTCCCGCCCACAATGCATTAGACGATGCGTTAGCCACGTTACAGTTATTTTTTGCCCAACTAAACGAATTAGGGGTTACCGGCGAAGACTCATTAAAGGCATTGCTTCATACCAAGGCTGTGGGTCAATATCAATTAGGCTGAGCTACTCGCTTTGACTTTTGATTGGAAGATGGGCGTGGTGATTTTCAGAAATGCTTTTTATCACTACCGAAGGCGCTTTCAATTGGTTTCTTCCAGATGTTTTTGCCGCATATAAATTCTTATCGGCTTCCAGCATGACATGGTCGATTGTTTTGCTAGCATCATCATGTTTAATGGCGAGCCCTGCGCTTAGTGTAATGCGCCCGTATCCAGATGCAGAGTGTGGAATATTTAAATCGTAAACAATTTTCAGCAGACGCTCGGTCACTGCTGTTGCCCCTTCCACATCAGTGTTAGGCAATATGACCAGAAACTCTTCGCCGCCAATTCTTACCAGCTTATCCATGGGGCGTAGCAGCGCATCATTAATGGTCTTGCTGACCTTCCATAAACAACTATCGCCGTCTAAATGGCCATACATATCATTAAAGAGTTTGAAATGATCGATGTCGAATATGACTAAGGCAAGGGGAGTAGAGGTTCGAAGCTCATCTTTTACTAGCCGAGGAAGGTAGTCATCAAGGTAGTGCCGATTGTACGCACCAGTTAGTTTGTCTACATAAATGAGCTTTTCGAGCAGGTCGTTCCTCAGCTTATGATTAATATGTGATTTCACTCGGTTCCGTAGAGTACATGCATTTACAGGTTTCACCACAAAATCAACGCATCCAGAGTCCCAGCACCGAGTCTCTTCTTCATCGGTACTCGATGAAGTAACAAAAATGATAGGGATGTGAGCGCATAAAGGCTTACTCCTTAGAAGCGCGGTGGTTTGATGCCCATCGAGTTCAGGCATTGACACGTCCATTAAGATTAAATCAGGCGTGTGAAACTTACAGTACTCAATAGCCTCCTGTCCTGAACTCACAGAAGTACAGGGAACCGTGTCCTCAAGTAATGTTTCCAGTACAAGTCTGCTGCTGGCTTGGTCGTCAACGATAAGCACTTTACAATCTTTTAAAGTACGCTCGCCAACTTGCTCAATATACACGCTCGCTCCTCAGTGCGGGTGATGACTTCCATAACACACATTACTCCTCAACGAAGCAATTGTAGATTAATCATAAGTTGAATATTGAACCATTTGGTTCACATTATTTACATAGTTGCAGCGTTCCTACATAAATAATTGGAAAATCGCAAGTCCAAACACGCCAACTGTACAAAGCACGCCAATCATGTAGAAATAGCTTCTGGGGCTAGGGTTTTTTTCCGTAGCTATTGCGTAGTATAGCCCCATATGCATTATTCGGCATAATGCATATATCCATATTAGTAACGCTAATAGCGTTGTTGGTGCGCCTAAAAACATGCATAGAATGGCAGGAAGCGTAAATTGGTGTACGTTCTCTAACGAATTATGAAAGGTTCGGTGGCTTCTAAATACAAAACTATCATGACTTAACTCATCACTAACTTTACCCGGGATATACTGGGATTGTCTTCTGTGTGCAATGGCGGCCACGATGTTTTGAACAAACACAGTAAAAATAATCAGTAACAGGCCGGCAATGCTATAGGTATAGACAGCGAACATACGAACTCCTTTTCAGCAGATTTGATATTTTTGAAATGCGAGCACATTAATGCTCAAAAAAGTTAGCGTTAATACCTACGCCACGCGCATTAGAAGAGTTCGCAATAAAAGATGAAGCGAAGCACCAAATTTTCAGCGCTTCGACTTGTTTACGCGGTTTTAAAAGCCAACAAATACGTTCTTTTGCGGTGAGGGGCTAACATTTGGGGTTGTAAATAAAATGTGAAATTTGTTGCGAGTGCTATAATTTAGGCTATCGAGTAAATAAAAAGGTGCCTATTATGAATGCTCGAATTCTTGTAACAATACTGTTTTGTTTTGTAGTTGGTGGGTGCACGTCTACTAATAACAATCAGGCAGATGCTACACCAATATTATTAAACGATAGCCTCTTTCCCTCTTTTAGTTTGTTTCCCGTCGAGCCGCCCGAAGAGATTTTTTACTTAGATGAAGACGCACAGCAATTTGCAGAAAAAGCCGTGCATGAAAAAAGCATTTTACAAAAAAATGTGAAAGGGTTAGTAAAGGCCATTTTCGATCATTCTGACCGCGGGATGCTTTATCGAAACAGTGCCAATACTACAGCAAATACCACGTTTAATAACCGCGCTGCCAATTGCCTTTCATTGTCTATTATGACTCTGGCGTTAGCTGAACACGTTGGGCTTACCGCCACTTTTTATGAAGTAGATATCCCAGAGTATTGGACTCGCCGTGAAGGATTTAGCTTGCTTAACGGGCATATTAATTTGCGTATTTCACTACCTAATGAAAGCCCTGTAGCCTCGGTTGGCGGAACGTGGGCAGATGTAGATTTCGACCCTCAAATGTTACGCAATTACTTCCCAAGAAAGGCAGTATCGAGAGACAAGGTTATAGCTATGTTTTACAACAATAAGGGCGCTGACGCTTTAGTGGCGAACAGTTATACCCGAGCCTACAGCTATTTTAGAGCCGCAGCCAAAATCTCCCCTGCGTTACAGCAGACCTGGGTAAATTTGGGCGTTTTGTACCGAATGGTTGATGAGTACGAGCAAGCTGAGTTGGCCTATAAGCATGCGTTAGCACTGGACGATGAAAACTTAACGGCATGGGAAAACTTATCGATTCTTTATACCTATCAAAATAAAGATGATGCGGCCCTAAAGATAACTCAAATGGTAGAGGCTAAACGTAAAAATAACCCGTTTTATCACTATATCTTAGGTGAGCAGGCCTTCGAGGCTGGAAAAGCCGATGTGGCAATAACCCATTACGAGCGAGGGCTTAGGCTTGATAACGCACGTCATGAACTATTGTTTGGAATGGCAAAAGCATTTCATGAGCTAGGTGATGTGAGTAAAGCAACGCGTTATCTTAAGCACGCAGTTAAGCATTCACCGAACGAGCAAGAAAAGCAGCGTTATTCGTCTAAATTAGCGTCGTTGGCTAGTCGCTAATGCGAGGGCAAAAAAAAGCCGCAGACTAGCTGCGGCAAAGAATAACACTACAAAAGGAACTTAATTTATATAACGCCCAGCTCACGAAGGCGCTCTTGCAGGTATGACCCCGCAGTATGACGTTCTGAAAGAACAACATCTGGTCTAGGGTGTAAGAATAGTGGCAATGAAATACGAGATTTCGTCATGTCAGCGCCATCTGGGTTTACAACCCTATGCGTAGTTGATGGGAAATATCCGCCTGATGCTTCTTGAAGCATATCGCCGATATTCACAATCAAATTCCCGAAGTCACAAGGAACCTCTAACCAACTACCGTCTTTAGCTTGTACTTGCAGTCCAGGCTCATTGGCTGCAGGTAAGATAGTAATTAAATTAATATCTTCGTGTGCAGCAGCGCGGATTGCGTCAACTTCTTCATCACCTTTAAGTGGTGGGTAGTGCAGTATACGTAGCAAGGTTTGATCTGAGTCTTTGATCATGTCGCCTAGCGGTTGACTGTACTTACCGCTCACCTCTGAAGGAGAGTGTTTTTCTATCCAGCCTAGTAACTCTTTCGCTAAGCCATTTGCTTCCTCATAGTATTGAGAAATCTGAGGGCGTAGTGTGTCTGGGCACTGACCCCACGGATAGAAATGGTAATACTCTTTAATATCTTTTTTCGTAAAGCCTTTGGCTACCTCAGAAACACTCTGAGGGAAAAATCCGTCTTGTTTACCTTTGTTGTACAGGTAATCATTCTTCTGTTCACTGTCGAAGAAGGCCTGCCAATTATCGTAAATACCTTGAACCAATGACTGCTGGATAGGGTGGTTTTTTAAAACACCGAACCCGGTTTCGCGAAGTGACTTCACGAATTCTTCTTGAGCGTTGTCCGCTTGGTAATCTACAGCAACTAATTGCATAACTTTATCCCGTATATATTGACTGCGGCATTATAAAGGTAGACGGGCTACAGAAAAAAGTCGCAGAAATTGATACAAATCAACCCCGCGATGAATTTGCGCGTAATTTACATAAACCTGACCAGTTAGTCTAGTATTTTCTTGACCAACTGGTCTGATTTAATGAAATTTAACCAAGAGAGAGGTAAAAGCCCGCTAGCGCGGCGCTCATTAAGTTTGATAACGTTGCAGCAATAACAGCTTTTAACCCCAGTCTCGCAATTTCTTTTCTGCGTGTTGGTGCCATAGCACCAATTCCACCCATCAAAATGGCGATAGAAGAGAAGTTTGCAAAACCACAAAGTGCAAAGGTGATAATGGCCTGAGATGCTTCAGACAGCTGTTCTTGGCTTTCTAAGAAGTTGAGATAGGCAACGAACTCGTTAACCACCATCTTCTGTCCAATAAAGCTGCCTGCAAGTTGCGCTTCTTCCCATGGAACGCCGATTGCCCATGCAAGAGGTTGAAGCACATAACCCAGGATCCCTTCAAACGTTACGTTTTCATAGCCAAATAACCCTGCTGTCCAGCCTATAAGACCGTTGAACATGGCAATAAGTGCTATGAAAGCAAGTAGCATTGCACCTACGTTTAACGCAAGCTGCATGCCTGATGCAGCGCCGCTGGCGGCTGCATCAAATACATTGGCGTAGCCGGTATCTTCCGCGTCTACGTCATGTAAATCTTCGTTGGGTTTGGTTGTTTCAGGCAAAATGATCTTTGCCATCAATAAGCCACCCGGTGCCGCCATAAAGCTGGCTGCAAGTAAATATTTAAGCTCTACACCCATTCCGGCGTAACCTGCCATTACAGAGCCTGCAATGGAAGCAAGGCCCCCCACCATAATGGCGAAAAGCTCAGAACGGGTCATGTGTGGGATGAATGGGCGAACGACTAACGGCGCCTCAGTTTGGCCGACAAAAATATTGGCCGCTGACGACATAGACTCAGGACGACTTGTGCCTAGCGCTTTTTGTAGAAAGCCACCAATCACCTTAATAACAATGCCCATTACCTTAAGGTGGTATAAGACCGCAATTAGGGCTGAGAAAAACACGATAACAGGAAGCACGTTAAAGGCGAAAATAAACGCTATCGATTTGTCGCCAATAGGGCCAAATAGAAAATTAATCCCTTCTTGGCTGTAGGCAATAATATTGGCGACAAATTTTGTCGCGCTTAACAAGACTTCTTTACCAGGTTCCGAGTACAGGACAAAGGCGCCAACCGATGCTTGAATAGCAAATGCGCCGCCTACAGTGCGCAGATTAATACTGCGTTTGGCGGAGGATAACGCGAAAGCAATACCCAGAAGGACGGCTATGCCCAGTAAACTTACCATAGTAATGTTCCCTTAAAGAAGCGCTTGCTGAATGTGTGATTTAATCACATCTAATGCAATTTGGTTTTTGCCACCTTGCGTCACTACTACGTCGGCAGTGAAGCGGCTAGGTTCGATAAATTGATGATACATTGGCTTAACAGTCTCTTCGTACTGTTTTGCCACAGATTCAATACTGCGACCACGTTCTTTGAGGTCACGCATCATTCTGCGCATTAAACAAATATCTAGTGGGGTATCGATGAAAATTTTAACGTCGTACAAGGGTAGTAAGTCGGTACGGGCTAGCAACATGATACCTTCAAGTATTATTACCGGTGCGGGGTTTAAACGCTCCGTTTCAGGTAAACGTGTGTGCGTTTTATAGCAATAATGTGGGTAGTCGATAGGTTGACCGTCACGCAATGCTTGTAAGTGCGCTTTTAAAAGCTCATGTTCAAAGGCGCTGGGGTGATCATAATTGTTCTTCTCACGCTGCTCCATGGGAAGATGATCTTGCGCACGATAGTAGTGATCTTCGCGCAGCACTTGAACGGGACGTCCTTGGGCACTGAAGCCGTTGAACAAATTTTTTGTAAAAAGAGACTTCCCAGAGCCCGAAGCCCCAGAAATGGCAATAATAAGTGGCGATTGCATAGTACTTTAAAGCTGGTTTTGTTGGTGCAAAGATACGCGTTTAGGCCTCGCGAATCAATGCCATATTCGCAAGTTATCAGATTTTGGATCGGTCTTTGCTAGAACTTTATCGTATTTTCAAGGTATTGCAGGCTGTTTACTTAATTAGCAAAAAATAACAAAAAGTTCTCCAAGTGGTCAGTTTTTAGTTAATTTCCAATGATTTCAATATCCTCTTCTCTTATAGATGGTAACGCGTAAGAGTGTTGTTTCGAACGCGACCCTTCGCCCTGTGCCCTAGGTGGGTAATACGTTTCTTTTTCTTTAGAATAGCCAACGAAAACCTCATCAAGCGCCGCGCGTACTTCACTGAGCGTTTTATCAAGGTTCGCGTTGAAATCTGGGCGTTTACGCTTGGTATGACCCAGTTCTATCAGTCGACCGAAGCTTTTATTCGCTAAGGCGAGCAATTCAGTTGGCACGTCTTTATGGGGGGGAAGCGGCTCGCCAGGGTGCTCGATGCAATATTTAACCAGTGCGGTGTAAAAACATAACGGTTTATTTTGTAGTGTAACGGCTTTGTCATCGATACCATTGGAAATTGTCTTTTCTTTGAGGTTGATGACTAATTTAGGCGTAGGTGGAATTATCTCTTCTACTATTGCGCGACGCTTTTTAGTTCGGTTTGATACCGCGAAGAAAGGGGTAAGAAGCATTGATAATGCTAGTGCAGCCCAACTGAACGATAGTGCACTTAAAAGGCTTTTGCCTCGCATTTCTACCGTGATTTCTTGCTCGGCGTTTTTAAAGTTTGTGGTGACAAGTTTTGGATACTGGCTAAAGTCTTCTTTCGTTGTAACCACCCCTTGTACCTCTCTTACGAGGACAGGGTATCCTTCATCTTTGAGTGTAGCGTTTAATCTGCCAAGATAGCGAAAGATTGCAAATTGATTAACCGGCGTATTTAACGTGTTATTTCCTACATCTAAAAACGCACTGTCTAGACTAATTCTGCGCTCTACCTTGTCTAGCGCTCGATGAATGGAAGCTTGATAAGACAATAGCTGAGCTGTCAGCGCAATGCATTGGAGAAGTGCTATTAGAACAACCAAATTTAATCCGATAAATGGCTTGGACTTAAAGTGGAGCTGTTTATTACCCATTAATTACACCCCTCTTCCAATGTAATAGTTTTGTAATAGGGGCGAGGATGGGCCATGGCTATTTCGTGCACAACGCTTTGCATCGCGCAGAATAAGTCGGTGTTCTGAGTTTGCATTTTTAAGAACCACTGCATACCGCTTACGCTCTCTTGAAGGGGAGTGGCATAGTTTCTAGAAAAGCTATCTTTGTCTTCTTGTGCCCAATACGAAGAAATAATATCAATCTCACCCGCAAGCAGGGCCCGTCTTAACTCTTGGTGCGAACTGTAGTAGACGATATTTACATTGTTATCGCTTAACCCCAAGTTCTGCATAACTGTTTTAGGAACAATGTGTCCTGAACGACTGCTAGGGTAGTCAAGTAACCCAATTCGCTTTCCCAATAGGTATTCTTTGGATAACTGAGGGCGTTCTCTTAACGCTATAAAGAACGCAGAGTAATCTGGGTGGGAAGCAATTTTAGTTAAACCATATATTTGGTCTGCGCCGAAGGCGTTTACCACATTACTTTTAACGAGCGCTAAATCGACGACGCCATGGTTAATGTATCGGAACGTATCATAATCACTTTGGCCGATGGTTACTTTCACTTCACCGTATTGCCGTTTTATCGTTTCATCATTACACAACCGTTGCCTTGCCATTTCGGCAATGCGTCCATCGGTAACATAGACTGAAAAAACGTCATTATTTCCTACAAGTTCGGTTTTGCAGGTTAAATATTGACCAGTTTGAGGGGCGATGTCACTAAAAGAAACGGAATTTTGAAAATAGTTTATCGAACCGCACAAGATGGCGGCTAACATAAAAATTATCCATTTTCCGGAAGCAACAATTCTGAAATTCGTCAAAAAAACGACCAAATGAATTAACGATTTATATAGTGATTTCATCAGTTAAGGTTATTTATTGCAATAGGTAAATTTATTTTAAGGTGTTAACTATATGAAAAATGGTTAATTTTTATAGGTAAACCTGATTTTTATTAAACGCTGTTTATTAGTCGCATATGTGGCAAGAATAGGTTCAGCTATTCGTCGCAAATTGACAATAATAATAACAAGTAAATTAACTTGACCATGTGGTCAAGTAATTTTTTGCAAACTCACTAGCCTCGGGCGATTGCTGTTAAATAAAAATGTAAAATTGTAATAAATTTGACACGAACCTTTACGACAATTTGTCGGGTTCAGTGAAAGTCATAGGTTTTATGTAGTACTTTTTGCACTACACTAGGCCGAGTAAAAAAGAATTTTAAACAAAAAGGGAAACACACACATGAGCTCATCAGCTAAATTCAGTCGCATTGCGGCTGCGGTTGCGCTGTCAATCGGTTTGTCGACCACTGCAATGGCGCAAGAAACGTCATCTGCAATGGAAGGCCGCATCCTTACCCCTACAGGTGCACCTGCTGCGGGAACATCTGTTACTGTTATTCACGAACCTACTGGCACAGCCCGTGAAGTGGTTGTTGGCGCTAACGGTACGTTCAACCTTCGTGGCCTTCGCGTTGGCGGTCCTTACAGAGTCGTAGTTGACTCTGACGAATACCAAGACACCACTATCGATAGCGTATTCCTAGAGCTAGGTAACCCATTCGGCGTTAACCTTACGCTAGAAGACGCAAGTGATATTGAAGTTATCTCTGTAAGCGGTAGCGCATTAACAGCGACAGCGTTTGGTGCAACAGGCCCACAGACTGTATTCAACTTAGAGGCGCTAGAAAATACACCAGCTATTAACCGTAGCATCGGTGATATCGTGCGTGTTGACCCTCGTGTTTTCGTTGATGAAAGCTTCAACGACTCGATTAGCTGTGGTGGTGCAAGCCCGCGTAACAACAGCTTGACCCTAGATGGTATTCGCATGAATGACAACTTCGGTCTTAACAGCAACGGCTTCCCAACCGAGCGTATGCCTTTCTCTTACGACGCTATCCAACAGGTAGCCGTTGAGCTTGCTCCGTTTGACGTTGAGTACGGTGGTTTCACTGCGTGTAACATCAACGCAGTAACTAAATCAGGTACTAACGAAGTTCACGGTGGTGTTTTCTACGACTTTACGTCTGATTCTTACCGCGGCGACGAAGTTGACAGTGTAGAGCGTGACAACGGTAACTACACAGAAAAACGTTACGGTTTCAACGTTGGTCTTCCACTAATTAAAGATAGCCTGTTCCTTTTCGCAGCTTACGAAAAGCTTGAAGGTGTTCAGCTTTATGATTACAACGCGCTGGGTAGTCGTGTAACTCAAGACGACATCAGTCAGGTTTCACAAATTGCGCAAGACGTGTATGGCTATGATGTAGGCGGTACACCGGGTTCTGCGCCAGTTGAAGACGAAAAAATTCTTATTAAACTAGACTGGAACATTAACGCAGACCACCGTGCTTCATTAGTATATAACTGGAACGACGGTTTTAGCGTAAGCCAATCTGACGGCGGTTCTTCAAGACTTTCTTTAAGTAATCACTTCTACGAGCGAGGCGCTGAACTAACTACTGTTGTAGGTTCACTATACTCAAACTGGACTGATGACTTTTCAACAGAGCTTCGTATTGGCCACACTGACCTAGATAACCGTCAACAGTCACTAGACGCAGCTTCTGGCTTCGCTGAAGCGCAAATCAGAACTGATAACGGTGGAACTATCTACATCGGTCCAGATGACTCTCGTCAGTCTAACGACCTTAACTATGAAGTATTTAACTTTAAACTAGCGGGTACTTATTTCTGGGGTGACCACGAAATTACGGCTGGTGTTGAATACGAAGAAACTGACGTATTTAACCTGTTTATGCAGCAAACTGTAGGTGAATACCGTTTCGACAGCATCGCTGACTTCGAAGCTGGTCTTGTTGATCGTATCTACTACAACAACTCTGCGGGTACAAACAACCCAGCGGATGCTGGTGCTTCTTTTGCATTCGACGTAACTACCTATTACGTACAAGACGAGTTCTACCTAACTGACGACCTCAAAATCATGGCTGGTCTTCGTTATGATACATACGGCTCTGACGATACGCCTCGTTTGAACGAAAACTTCACTGAGCGTTATGGTTTTGCCAACACTGCAAACGTAGATGGTATTGACCTTCTTCAGCCACGTTTCGGCTTTACCTACACAGTTAACGAAAGCTTAGAACTACGCGGTGGTTTAGGTCTTTACTCTGGTGGTAACCCTAACGTTTGGATCTCAAATGCATACTCTAACGACGGTGTAACGAACATTGGTACTCGTGAACGTCAAATCAATGGCTTCGTAAGTGGCACTACTTCATTGTTTGACCTAGAGCTAACTGGTCAAGGTCGTCCGATTTACGACGTACCACAAGAGCTATTTGACGTAGTAGCGAACACTAGCCTAACGGATGGTGACGGTAACACTAACGCAACTGACCCAGACTTTGAGATTCCTTCTGAGTGGAAATACGCGTTAGGTTTCACCTATGTAACTGAAAATGACTACCTAATTAACGCTGACATGATCTATACCGATCGCCAAGATTCAGCAATAGTTAGAGATGCGAACATTGTTTACAACGGTGAAAACCGTTTCGATGGTCGCCCAATCTACACCAATATTGACTCAGGTCGTAATGAAACGCAGGACTTCATTCTAGGTAATGTTGATTCAGGTGATGACGGTAGTTCACTTGTTCTTTCAATCGGCGTAAGCAAAGAGTGGGATAATGGCTTCGATATGGGCGCTTCATACGCTTATGTTGACGCAGAAGATGCTAACCCAATGACAAGCGCAGTAGCGTTCTCAAACTACGCTAACTTTGCAACAAGCGATCCTAACAACCCGTCTGCGGCAACGTCTGACTACGCTGTTGGCAACCGCTTTAACTTCTCACTAGGTTATACTGCAGAGTTCTTTGACGGTTATGCAACACGTTTCAACTTGTTTGCAACGGCTAACGAAGGTAAGCCTTTCTCTTACGTTCACAGCAACAACTCAGCGTTCCCTTGGGATGGTGTATTTGCTCGTCAGCTTATTTACATTCCTGAAGTAAACGATCCGAACGTAGTGTTTGTTGATCAGACAAACCGTGATGGTGATGTACTTCAAACTGCGGAAGAAGCTCAAAGACAGTTCAACCGTTGGGTTGAAGATAACGGCTTTGAGCGCGGCGAGATCCTTGAGCGTAACAGTGAAACTGCTGATTGGTGGTTTAAAGCTGACCTACGTGTCTCTCAAGAGCTACCTGGCTTCTATGAAGGTCATACAGCAAGCGCGTTCTTCGTAATCGAAAACTTGACCAACTTAATCAACGACCAATGGGGTGACTTCCGTCAAGGTAGCTTCGGCGGTGATGAAGTTATTGCTGCGGACTTCAATGACGCAGGTCAATACGAGTACAGCGCGTTCTCAAGACCAGAGCAGAGCGTATCTCGCGGTCCTTCACTTTGGGAAATCCGCGTAGGTGTTAACTACCGCTTTTAAGAAGTAGTAAACACTAACTACAAGTTGTAGTGTTAGGTGCCACTCTCCTTAACAGGAAGTGGCACTTTTTTATGCCTGCGATTTATCTCACACACCTGTTACTGAGCGCGCATAGTCTTTGCTTATGATCTAAGTCTCTCCATTGAACGAACAAACACATGATAAATTTTTAGATGCTCGCAAGGAGGGCTTATGTCAAAACGTATGCTAATGGTAATGACGTCTCACGAAATTATGGGTGACACCGGCGAGAAAACCGGCATGTGGCTAGAAGAGTTCGCTGCGCCATACTACGCATTTAAAGATGAGGGATATACAATCACCTTAGCGTCACCGATGGGCGGCCAGGTACCGATTGACCCCAATAGTCTTGCTGACGACGCAATGACGGACGATTCGATTCGATACACAAAAGACGAGCTGGCTCGAAGCGCTATAGCGTCGACTATTCCGCTTGAAGATGTACGTGCAGATGAGTTTGACGCTGTCTTCTACCCGGGCGGTCATGGTCCGCTATGGGACTTATCAGATAATGCGCATTCCATTAAATTGATTGAAGACACTATCGCAGCCAATAAACCCGTTGGGGCTGTGTGCCACGCGCCCATCGTGCTAAAAGATGTTAAGACGCCAGATGGCAAATATTTGGTTGATGGCAAGCAGGTTACTGGCTTCTCAAATAGCGAAGAAGCTGCGATGGAGCTTACTGACGTAGTCCCTTATCTGGTTGAAGACGAGCTAGTCAAAAAGGGCGGTAAGTATGAAAGCGCGGATGATTTTGCTGTTAAAGTCTGTACAGATGGATTGTTGGTGACGGGGCAAAATCCGCCATCGTCACGTCCTGCAGCCGATGCATTGATCAAACTTCTATCTTAAGAACGTTTTAATTATAATGTAGTTGGAAACCGCATCATGTATGCGGTTTCTTGTTTTCGTTTGCCTAGCTTTTAGCGCCCTGGCTAGACATTCTCAAATAAATCTTCTACGCGCTGTCTTAATTCTTCAATTTTAGTGACATCAGCGGGAGCGATGAAAATGGTATCATCACCAGCGATAGTACCTAACACGCCATCTTTTTTGCTTAGCGAGTCAAGTAAGCGGGCGATAAGTTGAGCTGCACCTGGGCTAGTTCTTATGATGACCATCACGTTGTTGTGCACAATGTCTAATACAAGCTGTTTGAGGGGGCTTTTAGCCGTAGGCATACCTAACTCAGGGGGAAGGCAGTAAACCATATCACCGCGCGCGTTGCGCGTTCTTACAGCTCCAAATTTACTTAACATTCTTGAAATTTTAGACTGACTGATATTGTCAAAGCCTTGTGCTTTTAATGCGTCAACAATTTCGCCTTGTGAACCATAACTTTCCGCTTTAAGAATCTCTTTAAAAGCCTTGATGAGTTGCTCTTGTTTTGCGTTTGCCATTAGCGCTCTTTTCTTTTCTGAGGGTTTATGTGTGGTGAATTTTATTTGTTATGCCCATATTGTGCCGTACAGGTAGACTTTGCGCAATTTCTTTGCATAATCATTCATGATAATGAATATCGAGATAAAATCGCCATAAATAACGTTAATAAGACGATCCGGTGATTGAGTTTTCCCCCGCGTTGCATTAGTGTGACGTTCCGTTTAAATACGTGAAGTAATCCCATAGGAGAAATGGTATGAAAGTAGCCGTGTTAGGTGCTGCCGGTGGTATTGGTCAGGCGCTGTCTTTGTTGTTGAAAACACAATTGCCAGCAGGTTCAGATTTAGCGCTTTACGACGTAGCGCCAGTTGTTCCTGGTGTTGCCGTTGATTTGAGCCACATCCCCACTGCGGTAAAAGTAACCGGTCACGGTAAAGATGACCTAGCTGATGCACTAACTGGAGCAGACGTTGTTCTAATTCCAGCGGGTATGCCTCGTAAGCCAGGTATGGATCGTTCTGATCTGTTCAACATCAACGCCGGCATTGTTAAAAACCTAATCGAAGGTGTAGCTGATAACTGCCCGAACGCGTGTGTTGGTATCATCACTAACCCAGTTAACACTACTGTTGCGATTGCAGCTGAAACGCTAAAAGCAAAAGGCGTTTACGACAAGAATAAGCTTTTCGGTGTAACGACACTTGACGTTATCCGCGCTGAAACGTTTGTTGCTGAACTTAAAGATGTTGACGTATCTTCAGTGCACGTACCGGTAATCGGTGGTCACTCTGGTACTACAATCCTTCCTCTTCTTTCACAAGTTGAAGGCGTAGAGTTCACAGACGAAGAAGTATCTAGCCTAACCACTCGTATCCAGAATGCTGGTACTGAAGTGGTTGAAGCAAAAGCGGGCGGCGGTTCTGCAACCCTTTCAATGGGTCAAGCAGCAGCACGTTTCTGTTTATCTCTAGTTGCAGCAATGCAAGGTGAGAATGTGGTTGAGTACACTTATGTACAAACTGACGACAGCGACGACGCAGCATTCTTTGCACACCCAGTTCGCCTAGGTGCAAACGGTGTTGAAGAAATCTTGCCATACGGCGAGCTAAGCGCGTTTGAAGAAAAAGCGAAAAACGACATGCTTGAAGGCCTGCGTGGTGACATCAAGCTAGGCGTAGACTTCGTAAACGGCTAATCGGTGAGTATCATTGGCGGGCCTTTGAACGTAGGCACGCCGTGAATACTTCCCTGTAGGCTTCGCCACCGCTTCTCTGCGGTGGAGAGCCTACATTTTAATTACTTTCTCAGACTTCACATCAAGTTTCCACTTTATTATCAGCTCTTATCACCCCAGCGATTAAAGGTTCTGTTACGACCTTTGTGTATTAGTTAAGTGAAAGATATTTCGTGATATCGAAAAGCCTGATTTCACCGGCATCTAAAGTTACACCTTTATGTACAGCGTAAGCGTAACCTTTTAATACGCTATTGCCTTCAGACATAAGGAAAAGATGGGTGGCAAAAGTCGTGTGGGAAGTGGTTATTTCAACAATAGGGTGTTGAAGCGAGATATTTTCCGGTGAGATCTGTGTGCTAACAGCCAATTCACTCGTCTTCCCCTTTTCTAAAAACCGTGAGCGACCCTTGTCTATCTTCATACAACTGAAGAAGAGCCAATTCTGGTTTATCTAAATAATGTAAAATGCCCACCCATAAACCGTACGGCGTCTCGTCGTTTGCGCGTTCCGCATTGTTTAGCAAAGTACCGTATTTCTCTAAAAACTTGCGAGGCGTTGAGCTAGATTCTTGTTTTATGAGTCGGTAACTAGTGGAAAGTAAGCCTTTATTGTCATTGTAGTTTGATTCAAGCGCGGTAAAGCTGGTGTCTAGGTAAGGGGACAGAGTAAGCGAACGGGTTACGTCTTCTTCGATAACGGTACTGATCGTACATCGGTTCTCTTTACAGGATATATCCTCATCACTAAAGGCTGAGCGTTTGGCGTACCTCAGGCCTGAAGGTATGTGGATTTCATAAAGAAAATGTTCGCCGCTATCGTTTATTTGGAGAAGTTTATACTGCATTTCATCTTCACTAATTCCTTCCCACAATCCGGGTGACAGTGATAGCGGTTTCGCTTGTAAACTTAATGTCGAAATCCCCAACAATAAACCTGCTAAGGCCGGTAGCAAATGCATGTTTAGTCCTTTATGAAATTGTTATGTCGATAAATAAGATAACGGTTTTTTTTTCATGATTAAAACTATTTGAGTGATTGGAGGGAAGAATATTGCTAAGCGAATGCTCTGGTTGTTGATTACTGCCCGTTTGCGGTGGCAGAGGTAACGCTTCAACAGGTAACCAGCGTTTTGCGCCTCTAAACTCGTGGCCAGACAACGTTAACTTAGATAAAGCTCGCCGTTTGCTTTGGCCAATTAAAAAGAAGTATGGCAACAAACTGAGCTGTGCTGATTTATTTGTCCTAGCAGGCACTATTGCCTATGAAAGTATGGGCCTTGTTTACGTAAACCCTGAGGGGGTTAATGGCAAGCCTGACCCCCTTAAAACCGCTTCCCATGTACGTGAAACCTTTGCGCGTATGGCAATGAATGATGAAGAAACTGTTGCATTAGCCGCCGGTGGTCACACGGTAGGTAAATGTCACGGTAATGGCAGTGCCGAAGCATTAGGGCCAGATCCAGAAGGTGCAGGTATTGAAAAAGTCGCCAGCCGGTGCCAAGCAGTGGGAACCTATCAATATTAAAGAGGAAGAGAAGCCTATTGATATTGAAGATCCAACAAAGCGCTACAACCCCATCATGACCGATGCTGAATCTTTTGAGCCACTAGAGCCCATTGCTGACGGCTACAGAAACTATCTTCAAAAAGACTACGTGGTTAAACCTGAAGAGCTAATGCTAGATAAAACCCAGTTACTCGGTTTAACAGCGAAAGAAATGACGGTACTCGTAGGCGGCATGCGTATGCTTGGCACTAACTACGGCGAAAGTAAGCACGGTGTATTTACCGATAACGTAGGCGCATTGAGCACAGATTTCTTCGTAAATCTTACTGACTTGAAATACACATGGAAGCCGACAGGGAAAAATAGCTACGCTATTGTCGACAGAGCGTCCGGTGATGAAGTGTTTACCGCTACGCGTTTTGACCTAGTGTTTGGTTCAAACTCTGTATTGCGCGCATATGCTGAGCTATACGCGCAAGATGACAGCAAAGAGAAGTTTGTTAAGGACTTTGTTGCCGCGTGGACAAAGGTGATGAACGCAGACCGCTTCGACCTTACCTGTTAGTGCTTATCTTTAGTGTAAGTAAAAACACTTAAGTAACAAAAAGCCCGCTTCATGATGACGCGGGCTTTTTTCGTTTTATTACTTAGCGAAGCGAGTGGCGACCAACATGATAAAACTATGTGCGCCAATTCAAGCGCTTCGCTAATACAAGTTTTAACCCGTGTTACGCATCCCGATAGCAATACCGGCAATGGTAACCATCATGGCGCGCTCTAGGCTGGTGTTCTGTGCATCGTCACCGGCTTTACGGATACGATCTAGAAGCTCAATTTGCAGGTAATGAAGGGGCTGAAGGTATCCTGCGCGGATCTCCATAGACTCTTTACCCTGCGGGTCGTTCTTCATTATGTCGTCGTTGCCAGTGATAGCCAACAGCGAGGAGATACTTTGTTTTAGCTCGCTGCGCAGCGCTTCACCAAAATGTTTGAGCTCTTTGGGTACCAAGCGCTCATCATAAGCTTCACTGATACGCGGATCGGCTTTATGGAACACCATGTCCAGCATTGAAAGACGTGAACGATAGAACGGCCATTCGCTGAACATCTCGTTAACCACTTTTTCATTTTCCGGTGTCTTCACGCTATCGATAGCGCGCATAACGCCTAACCAGCTTGGCAGTACCAAACGGGTTTGTGCCCAGGCAAATATCCATGGAATCGCACGTAGGCTCTCTATGCCACCTTGTGGCTTACGCTTCGCTGGGCGGCTACCTAGCGGTAGTTTGCCTAACTCTTGCTCTGGCGTTGCAACACGGAAGTAAGGTACGAACTCTTTATCGTGACGCACGGTTGCACGATAGTTATCGCGACCTTGGGCTGCCATTGCAGTTATTAGCTCTCGCCATTCTTCTTTTGGTGCCGGAGGCGGGAATAACATGGCTTCAATTATGGCGCTGGCGTAAATACCTAGGCTGCGTTTAGCCAGCTTAGGCATACCGAATTTATAGCGAATAGTTTCGCCTTGTTCAGTTACGCGGAAGCCGCCGTCTAGTGAGCCAGGAGGTTGTGAGTAAATAGCAGCATGTGCAGGTAATCCACCGCGACCAATTGTACCGCCACGGCCGTGGAATAGCGTCAGGCTTACGTCAAACTCATCAGCAATGGCAACTAAGGCTTCTTGTGATTGGTATTGAGCCCAGCCCGCAGCAAGTGCACCTGCGTCTTTAGCTGAGTCTGAGTAACCAATCATGACGAACTGACGACCTTTTACGTAACCGCGATACCAGTCGATAGACAGAAGTTTGCGCATTACGTCAGGCGAGTTGTTCAAATCGTCTAGCGTTTCGAATAATGGCGCCACTGGCATTGGCCAATCTACACCACTTTCTTGAAGTAGAAGCTGTACGGCCATGACGTCTGATGGCTCACTCGCCATAGAGATAATATAGATACCAAAGCCGTGTTTGCTGTGCTTTGCAATTACCTTACAGGTATCCAGCACTTCTTTTACTTCTTCAGACGCATCCCATTGAGCAGGGAATAGCGGGCGTTTTGAACCAAGCTCACGTAATAAGAACGCTTGCTTGTCGGCTTCGCTCCACTGAGCATAATCACCAAGACCAAGATAGCGTGTTAGTTCGCTGAAAACGTCTGCATGACGCTCAGAGTCCTGACGCACGTCAAGGCGCAGAAGGTGAATGCCAAATACACGTGCACGACGGATAGTGTCTAGCAGCAGACCGTTTGCTACAACATGCATTCCGCAGTCTAACAGAGACTCGTAGCAAAGCATCAGTGGTTCAATTAACTCATCATCACTTTCAACCCAGTTTGAAGTATCTGGGTTTTTATCTGCTAAGTAGTCGCTAATGCCATCGCGGGTTGCGATGAACTTGTCAACAAGTGGACGAAGAAGGGCGCGGTATGGCTCGTTGGCGTCGCCGACTTTTTCGCGTAACGCGTCGTTGCAGTCGTACATTGAAAGCTCAACTTGCAAGCGATCAAGATCTATCGCGAAAAGCTTGGCCGCACGTTTTCTAGCAAGTAATAATACTTGCTCAGTCACTTTTGACGTTACAAATGGGTTGCCGTCTCTGTCGCCGCCCATCCAAGAGCTAAACTGAACGGGAGACGCATCTAGAGGCAGTGATATTTCGTAATCTTCATTTAGGCGACCATCAAGCTCGCGCATAAAGTCTGGCACTGCTTCCCATAATGAGTTTTCAATAACAGAGAAGCCCCAGCGTGCCTCATCAACTGGGGTTGGACGTACTGAACGAATTTCTTCAGTGTGCCAAGCCTGTGCAATAAGGTCAGCAATGCGGGTTTCAATTTTCTTACGCTCAACATCATTAAGCGACTCTTGGTGAATAGCCTGCAGGCAGTTCGCCAATTCTTTATGTTTGTGAATAAGTGTACGGCGCGTAACCTCAGTAGGGTGCGCGGTTAATACAAGATCGATGTTTAGTTTTGCAACGGCGTCTTGTACTTTGTCAGCAGTTAGTTCTGCTTTATCTAGGTGTTTGAAAAGGGCATCAATAGATGCATCAACATTCATTGCCGCGTTGTATTCTTGCTCGGCAATATTACCTAGGTTCAAGAATTGTGCGAAGGCACGACCAACAGTAAGCAAATCGCTGTCAGACATTGTTTTGAAAGTTTCTTTCAGTTCTTCGCTACAAGTAGCGTCTCCCTGATAAGAAGCTCGGCCG
The DNA here is from genome assembly GCF_902705815.1 of Alteromonas infernus. NCBI lineage: Bacteria > Pseudomonadati > Pseudomonadota > Gammaproteobacteria > Alteromonadales > Alteromonadaceae > Alteromonas > Alteromonas infernus. The sequence goes on along the minus strand of NZ_CACSIG010000042.1, from coordinate 124,650 downwards.
CCTTTTCGAATCTTTTCAATCCGGTCTAGCCACTCCTGACCTAATTGATTTTTGATTGTTTCACCAAGGGTTTTACCAAGGTATCGAACGGTATCTTTCAGTTCAGCATCGTAGTGTGTTTGCATGCTATCCTCCTAAATATATGGGCTAACCATACTGTGTCCTTTGCGACTTGTCTAACCACTTTCGGTTATAATTTACAACATTTTGATACTTTTGCACCCTAGTTAACATTGCTCAAAGCAAGATATTTTGTGGTGTGATACACTCTTGCACCGGAAAATGCAGAAACATTCTCGCGTCATGCGTTTTGTTTGAAATTTGTACTGCATTTGTAATTTAATTTCAGGAGTTCTTGTGACTGATACATTCAATACAGTAGAAACCCAAGCAAGTTACGGCATTGGTTTTCAAATGGGTCAACAACTACAATCGAATCCGTTTGACGGACTAGCGATTGACGCTGTTGTAGCTGGCCTTAAAGACGCCTTCGCAGGTCAAGCACCTCAGGTTGATAATGACACTCTACGTGATGCGTTTGGCGAAATTCACAAGCGTATGCAAGCTGCTAAAGAAGAAGCAAGCAAAGCGGTTATTGAAGAAGGCACAAAGTACCTTGAAGAAAACGCGAAGCGTGACGAAGTAACCGTAACTGAATCTGGTCTTCAATACGAAGTTGTTACTGAAGGTGACGGCGAGACACCAGATGCTTCTAGCACAGTACGTGTTCACTACCACGGTACGCTTATAAACGGTACTACGTTTGATAGTTCTTACGAGCGTGGTCAGCCAGCTGAATTCCCAGTAGGCGGCGTAATCAAAGGTTGGACTGAAGCACTTCAACTTATGAAAGCAGGTTCAAAGTATCGTCTATACGTACCACACGACCTAGCTTACGGTGAGCAAGGCGCTGGCGCAGCTATTGCACCTTACAGCACCCTGATCTTTGACGTAGAACTTCTTGACGTTCTAGGTTAATGATTTCTTCACAGGAGTGCCCAATGGTACTCCTGTGAATACCTGTATTCCTCTTTGTTAAATCTTTTACTCCTTTCTATCTTCTAGCCTATTTCTTTTACTTTTCTGAGGCTTAGTTTGTAAACAAACAGTTCACTCATAATCTGAGGTTGTTTGTGTTTCGCTTTTTCAAATATAAATATGTGATGCTACTATGTTCTGTTGGTGAGAATGCATGTATGCGATATGCTGACAAAATTGTATCAAAGATCGGCAGGCTTCCATCTGCTCCGAGTTGTTATCAGTGGCTTCGGCATTACAATAGCCCCACGCTCAAATAAGGAAAATTATTATGGTTATCAAGCCTAAAGTGAGAGGCTTCATTTGTACAAACGCGCACCCTGTTGGCTGTGCAACGGCGGTTGACGAGCAAATTGCTTATGTAGAAGCAAAAGGCGACTTAGGCGAAGGCCCTAAAAATGTTTTGGTTATTGGTTGCTCAACGGGATACGGCTTAGCATCACGCATTACTTCTGCGTTTGGCTATGGCGCTAAAACGCTGGGTGTGTGCTTTGAAAAAGCACCAACAGAACGCAAAACAGGTACTGCGGGTTGGTACAACACCGCTGCATTCCATGAAAAAGCCAAAGCAAAGGGCTTGTATGCAGAAACTATTAATGGCGATGCTTTTTCTGATGAAATCAAAAATGAAACCATCGAAAAGATTAAGGCTGAAATGGGCAAGGTTGATTTGGTCATTTATAGCCTTGCATCCCCGCGTAGAACCGACCCTGAAACAGGTGTAACGTATAAATCTACGCTTAAGCCTGTAGGGCAGGCGTACACCACAAAAACTTATGATACTGATAAAGACAAAGTACATGAGGTATCGCTAGAGCCAGCCAACGACGAAGAGATCCTTAACACCATTAAAGTTATGGGTGGGGAAGACTGGGAGCGTTGGATGGACTTTTTACGTGAAGCCGATGTGCTTGCTGAAGGCTGTAAAACCACCGCATATACCTATATCGGTAAAGAACTAACATGGCCTATTTATGGTCAAGCGACGATTGGTAAAGCGAAGGAAGACCTGGATCGCGCTGCCGCAGCCATTATTGGTAAAAACAGCGACCTGTATGTACAGGCGAACGTGAGTTCATTAAAAGCTTTGGTAACGCAAGCAAGCTCGGCTATTCCTGTAATGCCTCTGTATATTTCACTTATTTACAAAGTGATGAAAGAGGAAGGGACGCATGAAGGGTGTATTGAACAGATTTATGGCTTGTTTACACAGTGCTTGTTCGGCAATACACCAACGTTAGATGAAGCAAATCGCTATCGCATGGATGGAAAAGAAACTAACGATGCAACACAGGCAAAAATTAAGGCGCTATGGGATCAAGTGACACAAGAGAACTTTCATGACTTAAGTGACTACAAAGGTTACAACCATGAGTTCTTAAAACTGTTCGGTTTTGACATTTCAAGTGTTGATTACGACAGTGAAGTTGACCCAATGGTTAATTGGTAAAACCTAAACTTACCATTAATTAACCTAATGCTTATATGCGCAAAAGCCGTCTGATTTGACGGCTTTTCTGTTCCTGATTACAAGTTGATAAGGCATATGGATTTGCAAAATGTAAATGAATAAGACCAAAGGTTTACATTAAATTGTAGAAAAATTTGCCTTTATCTAGAAATAGCGTGGCACAAACGCATGGGTTAATGCTAAAATCCCGAAATTAAGTAGGGGTCTTTTCTGCCTCTACCAAAACAGCAGTAGCGATTGCAGCTACACAAAAACAATAATAAGTGTAAATTTCTGCTGGTGGTCTATAAAGAAAGGGCGAATTAAGCGTCCGCAAAAGGAATTATGCGTTACGGCTTCATAACAGGCTGACCGTAGCAATTGCAGCGAGTTCCATCAATCAACAACGAAAAGGTGTTCTACACCTGTTAATAGTGCGCTTTTGCATGCTGACAGGCAGGTTTTCTGCGGTCATGCAAAAGGGTATTTCTATTAGAGTAGTGCGATTACATATGATAAAAATCAAGAAAGGTCTCGACCTCCCAATTGAGGGAGCGCCAAAGCAGGAGATTGCTGATGCATCTGCTGCAACGCGCGTTGCCATTCTGGGAGAAGAATATGTGGGTATGCGCCCTACCATGCACGTCCAAGTTGGCGATGTAGTGAAGAAAGGTCAGGTTCTTTTCGAAGACAAAAAGAACCCTGGCGTTAAATTCACTGCCCCAGCAGCGGGTGAAGTGGTAGAGGTTAACCGTGGTGCAAAACGTGTTCTTCAGTCTGTAGTTATCAAAGTGAACGGCAGCGATGCTGTGACATTTGATAAAATTGCAGCTGACCAGATCGCGAGCGCAACACGCGAGCAACTTCAGTCAATCCTTGTAGAGTCAGGCATGTGGACAGCGTTCCGTACACGTCCATTTAGCAAATCTCCTAAGCTAGACTCTGTTCCAAGTTCAATTTTCGTTACAGCAATGGATACCAATCCACTAGCCGCAGATCCTGCAGTGATTATTGCTGAGCGCCAAGACGATTTCGTAAATGGTCTTAAAGCATTAACGCAATTGAGCGGTGGCAAGACTTACGTTTGTAAAGCGGCAGGTGCATCTGTTGCTACTGGCGATGCGGCAGTTGATGTTGAAGAATTTGGCGGTCCTCACCCTGCGGGCCTACCGGGTACTCACATCCACTTCCTTGATTCTGCTGGCATGAACAAAACGGTTTGGCACATCAACTACCAAGACGTTATGGCAATTGGTGCATTGCTGACCTCTGGCGAGCTAGATAACCGTCGTGTTATTTCACTTGCAGGTCCTGCAGCAACTAACCCACGCCTAGTGCGCACCGTAATGGGCGCAGACTTGACCGAGCTTACTGCTAGCGAGCAAGTAGACGGTGAAGTACGTGTTGTTTCTGGTTCTGTACTTAACGGTACCACTGCAATGGGCGTACACGGTTTCTTAGGTCGTTTCCACACCCAAGTTTCACTATTAAAAGAAGGTCACGAGAAGAAATTGTTCGGTTGGATCCTACCTGGTTCAAACCAACACTCAGTGACACGCGCTTACTTAGGTCATCTAAGTGGTAGCAAGAAATTTGATATGACAACAACTACCAATGGTTCAGAACGTTCTATGGTTCCAATTGGTAATTACGAACGCGTTATGCCCCTAGATATCATTCCTACGCTTCTGCTTAGGGACCTGATTTCTGGTGATACTGACGGTGCTCAGACGTTGGGTTGCTTAGAGTTGGACGAAGAAGATTTGGCATTGTGTACTTATGTATGCCCAGGCAAATACAACTACGCTCCTATCTTACGCGACTGTTTGACCACGATAGAGAAAGAGGGTTAAGTCATGGGTTTAAAAGCGTATTTAGAAAAAATTGAGCCGGATTTCGAGCCGGGTGGTAAGCATGAAAAGTGGTATGCGCTTTACGAAGCTGCGGCTACCATTTTTTATACGCCAGGTAAGGTAAACAAAGCGAACACGCACGTGCGTGACAGCATTGACCTTAAACGCATCATGATCATGGTATGGATGGCAACATTCCCAGCTATGTTCTTCGGTATGTACAACATTGGTTTTCAAGCGCAAGAAGCTATTGCTGCTGGCGCAGGAACACTGCCTGACACATGGCAGGCGGGTCTTTTCACTGCACTAGGCGGTGATTTGACAAACGCTGGCATATTAGGCCTGTTCTTCTACGGTGCATGTTTCTGGCTACCTATTTATGCAGTAACGTTTGCTGTTGGTGGTTTCTGGGAAGTACTGTTCGCTTCTGTGCGTAAGCACGAAGTAAACGAAGGTTTCTTCGTAACATCAGTGCTGTTTGCACTTACACTTCCAGCCACTATCCCTCTATGGCAAGTAGCACTAGGTATTACCTTCGGTGTTGTTATCGCTAAAGAAGTATTCGGTGGTACAGGTCGTAACTTCCTTAACCCAGCTCTGTCTGGTCGTGCATTCCTTTACTTTGCTTATCCTGCACAAATCTCAGGTGACCAAGTATGGGTAGCAGCAGACGGTTATTCGGGTGCAACGTCTCTTAGCCAAGCAGCTTGGGGTAACCTAGACTACGCTGATATGACTCAGTGGATGGATAGCTTTATCGGTACTATCGCGGGCTCTGCGGGTGAAGTATCTACTCTTGCTATTATTCTTGGTGGCTTGTTCATCATGTACATGCGTATAGCAAGCTGGCGCATTGTTGCTGGTGTAGCGATAGGTGTTGCCTTCTTCGCAACTCTACTAAACCTAATTGGCAGCGATACTAACCCTATGTTTGCAATGCCTGCACATTGGCACTTTGTTGTTGGTGGTCTTGCTTTTGGTATGTTCTTTATGGCGACAGACCCAGTTTCTGCGTCGTTCACAAACCAAGGTAAGTGGGCTTACGGTATCTTCATTGGTTTCATGACGGTACTAATCCGCGTCCTTAACCCAGCCTTCCCTGAAGGTGTAATGCTAGCAATTCTATTTGCTAACTTGTGGGCGCCACTGTTCGACTATTTCGTCGCACAAAGCAACATCAAGCGGAGGGTAGCACGTGTCGGCTAAGAAAGAATCTTTAGGCAAAACTATCGGTGTAGTAGTTGCCGTATGTTTGGTTTGTTCAATTGTTGTTTCTGGTGCGGCTGTTGGCCTTCGCTCTTTACAGCAAACAAACGCGGCTCTTGATAAAAAGAGCAACATTCTTAATGCTGCAGGCCTTTACGAAATGGGCATGAGCAACAACGCTATCGAAAGCACGTACAGTGAGCGAGTAGAGCAGCGTTACGTAAATCTTGAAGAAGGCACATTTGTTGAGGCGCCTGCTCCAGATTACGATATGTATAAAGCTGCTAAGCAAACTGAGTACAGCACAAAGGTAACTAACAGCAATGTTGGTTTTCAACGTCGCCCTAACGTGGCGAGTGTTTACTTAGTTCGTGACGAAGCAGGTGATGTATCTCGTATCATCTTACCTGTACACGGTAGCGGTCTTTGGGATCTTATGTACGGATTCTTAGCGATAGATGCAGACGGCCAAACGGTTCGCGAGCTTATTTACTATCAGCAAAAAGAAACGCCAGGACTAGGTGGTGAAGTGCAAAACCCTGCTTGGCAGGAAAAATGGGACGGCAAAGAACTGTACGAGAATGGCGAAGTTGCTATTCGCGTAGTGAAAAATGCTAACCCTAGCAATCCTCACACTATCGATGCGCTTTCAGGTGCAACCCTAACTAGTAACGGTGTTGAAAACACCATTCGTTACTGGGTAGGCGAGCAAGGCTTCGGCCAGTTCCTGAAGAACCAAGCATGGCGTTCATAAGGGAAGTCTCATGGCAGATACTAAAGAAATGAAAAAGGCCCTCTTTGGGCCAATCCTGGACAACAACCCGATCGCCCTACAGGTATTGGGTATCTGTTCAGCACTGGCAATTACCACTAAGCTGGAAACAGCATTGGTAATGTCGCTAGCGCTTACAAGCGTTGTAGCGTTCTCAAACTTGTTTATTTCACTAATTCGTAACCAGATTCCATCTAGCGTTCGAATTATTATCCAGATGACCATTATTGCGTCGTTGGTAATCGTTGTTGACCAAATCCTAAAAGCATATTCGTATGAAATATCGAAGCAGCTGTCGGTATTCGTTGGTCTTATTATTACTAACTGTATCGTAATGGGTCGTGCTGAAGCCTACGCCATGAAGAGCCCACCTCTAATGAGCTTCCTTGATGGTATTGGTAACGGCTTAGGCTACTCTTTCATCCTGATTGTTATTGGTACAATTAAAGAGCTATTTGGTTTCGGTACTATTTTAGGTTTCGAAATCCTTCCACTGGTTCAAAACGGTGGCTGGTACCAAGGTAATGGTTTGTTAATTTTACCATTCAGCTCATTCTTCTTAATCGGCGGTATGATTTGGGTTATCCGTACTATCCGTCCTGAGCAAGTAGAGCCTAAGGAGTAAGTCATGGAACATTATTTGTCGTTATTTGTTCGCTCAATCTTTGTTGAGAACATGGCGTTATCACTATTCTTAGGTATGTGTACCTTCCTTGCGGTATCTAAGAAAGTTAAAACTGCTATGGGTCTTGGCGTAGCGGTAATCGTGGTACTAGGTATCTCGGTTCCGGTTAACCAAATTATTTATGTAAACATTCTTGCTCCAGGCGCATTAGCGTGGGCAGGTTTCCCAGAAGCTGACTTAAGCTTCCTTAACTTCCTAACCTTTATCGGTGTTATCGCGGCATTGGTACAGATCCTAGAGATGAGCTTAGATAAGTTCTTCCCAGCGCTTTATAACGCACTAGGTATCTTCCTTCCGCTTATTACCGTTAACTGTGCAATCTTCGGTGGTGTAGCGTTTGCAGTACAGCGTGAATATAACCTGACCGAAAGCGTTGTTTACGGCGTAGGAAGTGGTATTGGCTGGGCAATTGCAATTGTGTTGCTTGCGGCAGTACGTGAAAAGCTTAAATATGCTGATATGCCAGATGGTGTTCGCGGTCTTGGTTCTGTATTCATGATCGCGGGTCTAATGGCACTAGGCTTCCAGTCATTCACTGGTATTCAGCTGTAAGAAAGCTCGGGAGCATATAAATGAATAATGTAGAAATATATCTAGGCGTCGGCATGTTCATTGCCATCGTTCTAGCGCTGGTATTTATTATCATGTTTGCCAAGTCTAAATTGGTACCAAGTGGTGATGTCACTATCACTATTAATGGTGACCCAGACAAAGCAATCAAAACTGCACCGGGTGGCAAGCTACTTGGTGCTCTAGCTGATGCAGGATACTTCGTATCTTCTGCGTGTGGTGGCGGTGGTTCATGTGGCCAGTGTCGTGTAGATGTACACTCAGGTGGTGGTGAAATCCTTCCAACTGAACTAGACCACATCACTAAAGGTGAAGCGCGTGAAGGTTGCCGTCTTTCATGTCAGGTTGCGATTAAGCAAGACATGGAAATCGAGCTAGAAGAGTCGGTATTTGGTGTTAAGAAGTGGGATTGTGAAGTTATCTCTAACGATAACAAAGCTACCTTCATCAAAGAGCTTAAGCTTAAAATTCCTAACGGCGAAAGCGTACCTTTCCGTGCAGGTGGTTACATTCAGATTGAAGCGCCAGCTCACCATGTTAAGTACAAAGAGTTCGATATTCCTGAAGAATATCGCGGTGACTGGGAGCGCTTTGGCTTCTTTGACATTGAGTCTAAAGTAGACGAAGAAACCATTCGTGCGTACTCAATGGCGAACTACCCAGAAGAAGAAGGCATTATTATGTTGAACGTGCGTATCGCTACGCCGCCACCTAATAACCTAAGCCTTCCTGCTGGTAAAATGTCATCGTACATTTGGAGCCTGAAAGAAGGTGACAAAGCGACTATCTCTGGTCCATTCGGTGAGTTCTTCGCGAAGGAAACTGAAAACGAAATGGTATTCGTAGGTGGTGGTGCGGGTATGGCCCCAATGCGTTCACACATTTTCGATCAGCTTCGTCGCCTTAAGTCTAAGCGTAAGATGAGCTTCTGGTACGGTGCACGTTCACTTCGTGAAATGTTCTATACCGAAGACTTCGACGAGCTAGCAGCAGAAAATGATAACTTTGAGTGGCACGTAGCACTATCAGATCCTCAGCCAGAGGACAACTGGGAAGGTTACACAGGGTTCATTCACCAAGTACTTCTTGAGAACTACTTGAAAGATCACCCTGCACCAGAAGACTGTGAGTTCTACATGTGTGGACCACCTATGATGAACGCGGCTGTAATCAACATGCTTAAAGAGCTAGGTGTTGAGGACGAAAACATCATGCTAGATGACTTCGGTGGCTAAGCTAATCGCTTAAAAAGTTAAGCATAATAAAAGGGGCGCAAGCCCCTTTTTTGTTGAAGCAAAACGCTTAATGCACATTGTTAGTGAAAAATGTGCAAATTAGCTAAGGACAACATCGTGATTCGTTTCGCAATTCGAATTTTTCTCGCTTTTTTTGCAATAGGCATATTAGTACTTGCAAGCTGTAGTGATAAAAAAGCGCCTGTAGTACATCTTCAGGGCCAAACAATGGGTACAACCTACAACGTTAAATACCTTGTAGGTAAGGAGCCGGTAGAAGGGTTACAGGCTGAAATAGACGCACGTCTTGTTGAAGTAAACAAGATGATGTCAACGTATGACCCTACATCAGAACTTTCAAGGTTCAATCAGTATCGCTATACCGATAACTTTGCCGTATCGCCAGACACTTTGACCGTGGTTAATGAAGCGTTGCGTTTAGCTAGCTTAAGCGGCGGTGTGCTTGATGTAACGGTGGGCCCTTTGGTGAACTTGTGGGGGTTTGGCCCAACAAAACGCCCCGAGAAAGTACCAAGCCAAGGGGAGATCGACGAAATTAGAGACTATGTGGGTTATCAGAAACTGTCGACCACGCCAACCGGTCTCAAAAAAAGCCACCCCATGCTCTACGTCGATTTATCGACCATAGCCAAAGGTTTTGGTGTAGATGAAGTGGCAGAGATCCTTGAAAAGCACGGTATTGAAAACTACCTTGTAGAAATAGGCGGTGAAATGCGCGTGAAAGGTGAACGTGGCGACGGCAGCGAGTGGCTTATCGCTATTGAAAAGCCGGTTACTACTGAACGCGCAGTTCAAAAAGTTGTCTCAATAGGTGAAAACGCGGTTGCTACGTCGGGCGACTATCGTAACTATTACGAAGAAGACGGGGTTCGTTATTCGCACCTAATAGACCCAACTACCGGTAAACCTATTTCGCATAATTTGGTATCGGTAACCGTTGTCCACCCTTCATCTATGACATCAGACGGTCTAGCTACCGCGTTCAATGTTATGGGGTGGGAGCAAGCGATAGCGATCGCCGAGCAAGAACAGCTTGCCGTATTCCTCATTCGTCGCACCGATGACGGATTTGAGGAGTATGCGTCGCCAGAATTTGATAAACTGGTCACAGTTCATAATTAGGGGGTAGCGATGTCTACATTTATTCTCGCTTTCGGTTTCTTTCTTACTATGGTTTTGGCCATGGCCGTTGGCTACCTAGTTCAGAAAAAATCTATTTCTGGAAGTTGCGGTGGCTTAGGTGCACTAGGTATTGAGAAAGCCTGTGATTGCCCAGAACCGTGTGATCGTAAAAAGTCACGCATGGAAAAAGAAGAAGCCCGCCAGAAAAAGCTAAACGAGTGGAAGCAGAACCAAATTTTGTAATGCTTCGCCTTTCGTTGGCTTAAAATCTAAAAGCGCTGTTAGATGCTAATCGACAGCGCTTTTTTTGTTTTTTTAACACAGCCGTGAACTATGCGTGCGAGCCATCAATTCTATTTAGAATCCATAACGAACTAGTGTAATTCAACGTTATTAGTAATATACTGTCTTTTTGTACAGTTTTACGTTTAAAGCTAAAGAATGAAGGCGGACAATGCGAAAAATTATCCACGTCGACATGGATTGTTTTTAAACTAGAAGGTGTTACGTCAGAATAAAACTTGTAAGTATATTAATGTCTTCTACATTTGAATAATTAGCTGACAAATTATGGAATCAACTGTATGCAACGTTTTTGTGACAAGTTGTATAACAGACATTGGATTTTTCTTTCTGATGACGATGTGCCTATTCTTCTCCCCTGTTTATATTGTAGATATATGCACATAACCGGGTTTTCAGTAATTCAAGAAAGAAGACGAGTGGAGCAAACGGGTGCTTTCGAGTTTCTACTAAAAGAAGTGGAAGTTGGTGAGAGTGCCCAGTACGAACAGGGTCAACAGTTAGGTCTTTTCTTAGAATGGGTGGAGGAATACAGCCATCCTTTGGTCACTATTGATTGGCATATTGCACTTCCTGCAGATTTAATAAATGAATACATCAATGAATACTTGATTGTGAAGCTGCAAAAAAGCGAAGTCGTTGTATATAAAGCTCTCAAGTCCCTTCGCAATTATTACAACTGGTTAGCTTGCTTCTTTGATGTAAATTTAAAAAAAATATTCATTTTTGCCGAATACCGAGCATTGGCTAGGTCCAACAATAAACCTAATACAGTCGTAAAGTATCTTCTACCATCAACAAGGGAGGCGCTATATCAGCATACGGATAATTTACTTGAGGAGATCGTACTCAGAAATGGGGGGGAACTAGGTTGTCGAACCTCCGAAAACCGAGGGTTGTATCTAGATGACTTCCAAGCTGACGGTAAAGTGAGGGAAGGATTACTGAGCTTGTTTAAGAAGCTGCACGAGTTGCCTTACAAAGAAGAGTTTGATTACCACCTTCCTTCCTTCGATGCAAAATACGGTTCTGCAAGAATTCTATATATCCCTCGCACCTTGCTTCAATTAATGGAGCGTTATTACAACATAGAACGTCCAGAGTCGGAGTCGAATCACTTACTTGTTTCTAATTCGAGCAATCACACAAAAGGAGAGGTTATTAGGAAGGGCTACGGAAGTGCTACTTTTTATAAAACACTTAGGAAACTAAAAAACACTATATGCAATAGCCCAGATGCTTTCTTAGGTTACCAATCCATTGATGAGGCGAGCGTTTATCATCACTTAAGACATTCGTTCGGGACAGACGTCTTTTATAATTTATGTGAAAACGCAAAAAAAAATTACGAAACCATTACAACTGAGTCGAGAGTTTATATTGAAACCGCTCGACGCCTTGGTCATAGAGTTAACGGTAGACATGCCAACCAAACGACAAAAAACTATATTCACGCATGTGCTGAGAGAGAAGCATTCTTGAGGGCAGTAATTGATGAATAATGGTAGGCGTTACAACCTTGAGCAACCTCTTACAAGCTGTAAACTTGAGAAGTTACTTTCGAACGAAATCAAGCGAAGTGAGCGAATAATTCCAATAGCGCAACCGTTTAATGCAAGGTCCCTCTTCGTCCCTAAAAGTAATAATACTGCCGAACGTACTATCACTATGACAGACTGGGCTCAGCCCGATAAGGTTGTACTTTACAAGGCGATAATAGCATCTTACAACTATGTATTTTGCGATAAAGAAGCCCCAATAAGCAGCAAAGAAGCTTTTGCGAGAGCAGCCAGTTTTTTCATTGAATGGTTAAATGTAATCCGAGTTAAAAACCGGTATGAGATATTGAAGCATTATGAGACTGATCGAATGAATGAGCTGAATAATCATGGTGGTAATAGCCCATTACATTTGTTAATGACAATTCTGAATTACGCGATAGACTCGACAGGTTTCCGAGAAGAGGTAAGTGCAAATGACTATGACTTCATAAGGGAGCTAAGAAAAACAAAAGTTAGTCCAAACTTAAATAAATCGCAGAAAACGCTTGCTAGCTATTTTGGTGCATTAGATTGGTTAAGACGTGACGATATTGGTATTGGAACAGAGTTATATTCCGCGCTAGCTTCTCCAAAATTAACGATAAACTCTCTTAGCTTGACTTCTGCGACTGTTATTTTGGAACTGAACAACTACAAGTCTGAATTAAGAGCTTTGATTCAAGAACTTTGCCCAAGATTATCTAAATGGATGGAGGTTGAACCTAAATCTTTTACAAAGTCAAAAAAACAAGAGTACATGGGAAATATTCTTTATTACACGGTTAGTGCCTACCATAAGAACACTTCAAGCTCGAATATATCATTAGGAACTTTAGAAGCACTTGCTCTATCAATTGCTGCAAGTGAAAAGTCTTATTTTTTGCTATTAAAGACATTAGCCTCTCAAGATAGTTGTGATGCTTTACTTTTGAAAAAAGTCTATTCAAAGCAAAGGTTTAATAATGACTTTTTTAGAGCGCATATAACTGCCAATAACAAGGGATGTCTGTTTTCTTTTGAAATACTGTACTCTTTATTACGTGGTGAGACTAAGTTTGTTAGTGGTGTCGAAAATATGATGTTTGGATGGCTAATGGCTAGCTTGACAGTTCAACCTTACGATATTCAAAAATTGACCCCTAAATCCTTTAGAAAAATCCAAATAGGCGGACGAGATACTCAAATAGAATGCGAGTATTTCAAAGGCCGCTCGAGAGTTTTCCATACAACTCGTGCCCTTTCTGCAAAAGAAGTCGAAGGGCAAGCATTGCTGACTTATCTGAGTGTAATGCCATCAGGGAGGAAACTTTACACTCCAGCTGATCAAAATATTAGAAGAGGAATTCGTTCAATTACGGGCAGTGTGAGACTTTTGCTCAATTGTGAGAGCATGATTGCTGCGATAAGAATCTCGCATAAAAACAAAAATATCCCGTTAATAATTCCCTCAGCGTATTGTGCGTTGATAAAGAACGGTTCTCATCCCGAGAATATAACTGAGAATCCGAAAAAAGAAACTATCCAGGCTAGGATTAAATTGGTCAGTAAATCGGAATCACCGTGTCGAAACGGACTATTTGGCCTGCAGGCGATAAAAAATAGCGCAGTTCACGCCTTTAGTGATCCTTATACCTATCATTATCTAGTCAATCGAAACTCTCATACGAACCAAACAGAGAAATTAAGTTATCTAACTGAGGACAACGAAGCTTGGATTAATAATGCGGGTAGGATTACTCGCGAGGTTATGTTCGATCTAATTCAAAACGTTTTTACTTTGGACTTTGAAAATAATGAGAGCGTTAAAGTCAAGGCTTTCAATTGTGAGTTTATGACAGTTACTGAGAACATTTCTTCTAAATGTGAGGAGATGAATTCAAGACTACGTTTTGTAACCGGTCAAGCGCAAGGTAGAGTCAATGAGGTCGGCATACTCGCTTTTTCTAACAGTATAGATGGTGAACAACTTTCTCCAATTTATGTTTTAGATAATCCATTATCTGCTTTCAAAATGCTCAATTATATCCATGAGTTTAAGAAGCATTATAAAAAATTGCTTTCATCAAACCCTAGATTTCTGTTCGAGACGGTAATGCCCACGGTAGAGTGGATAGAGGTCACTCTGGGAAAGTTAGATAAAAAACTCTCAACAAGTTGGTAGAGAACAATTTACCAAAATGGTTAATAGTGGAGTAGTGATGAGCGTTTTTCACTCACTTTAAAAAGGAGCAAGTATGGCGTTAGCAATTTTGAAAAATGAGGTTGATTCCCTAAGGGAGGAGCAAAACCAGAAGTTGTTGGCCAACCATTTCTTTATAAGTGAGCGTGGAGATTACTACACGGATGTTTGGTATTTTTCAGGTAAAAATAAAATTACAAAAATTGATTTTTCAGTATTTGACTTATCTATTTTCAGCTTGGATTCATCCGCAACAATTCATAATAACGGAAATGAGTCAGAATTAAATTCAAAAGAATACGCAAAGCTTCTTTGCTCGGTAGTTTTGACACACCGAAGCTACCAAGCAGTACAAACAACCTATCAAATGTTGATGCATATCTTCGCTTTTCTTAAGGAAAACGATGAAATAGTTTTGGACGCATCCTTGCTTGAACGGTTCTGGACTTCCTTTATGGCACGAACAGTCGATAAAAATGGTTTCTCTAATAGGATTTCGACTCCGTCGTACTTGGGTAAAATAAGGCCCGTAGCATTACCCAAATTAAGAAATCAACTACTGGCTTTTGGAGTTAAGGGGGTGATTGATCAAAAGCTTACACAGAAGAAAATTGAGAACAGTCTTGATAAGGTGTGCCAATCACAGTATAGCGTAACATTGAACGAGTTTAAAAAGTCAGGCAGTTTCAACTTTTTAGGATTAGAGCTAGGTCAGTATTATGTAGATTACTTAAATCATGTTTATCAAACTAATTTCTTCTATACCTTAATTTGTAAAAAAGCAATTAGTACAATGCTCAGTACACTGAATAAGGATATTATCGAAAACCAATCATTGAGAGGCCGTCTCACCAACGTTATCTTCAGAGCCATTCTTGGTGAGGAGTCGGGCAAAAGTCGTATTTCAACGAATGGTATTAATCATTTAGCTTTTAAAGCAATGACTGAAGAAGCACTCATAGCCGAGTACAACCAACACTTCGAATCAACACTCTCATTGAGAGAAGAAAATATTAGATCGCTTGTGATCGATCTCGGTCTAAGTAATAGATTTGATGCTGTTGAGGTCATTCGAGTTTTAATGTTGAAAAAGTACTTGGGGTTGAACGGAAACAAATCAGCAGATGACATCTGGAATAGTTATCTATCGTCCTTGGATAAATCATTTATTGATAGCCGATTGTTGAATTCGGTTTGTGCCGATGATGTTTATGACAAAATGCGATTAAAATTGAATAAACAAAGACTTACTGATAAGAAATTCCTAATCGACATTCAGCAGTGGGCAGTAAAGCTGATGGCAACGTCTAAGGCCTATAAAGAGTTTAGAAAACTTCTTAATACACAGCTTCACGCCATGACAGCGCTTTTCGTTGCTTGGACTGGGTATAGAAAATCTGAGTACGGTTTCCCATTGAGCGCAATATCTCCGGAAGCAAACTTAGACATCCTCGATAGTGCTCATGTCCCTTTTCGATTTAAGTTAAAGTGGTTCGTTCCTAAAACTAATGGCACTACCAAAATAAATAGGGAAGTTACATCACAATGTTATCAAGTGGCAGCACAGCTTAATAAATTATTTTGTCATGAAAACGATGAACCCTGCCTTTATTCTTTGACTGAGACAAAAAAGAAAGCAGATACATCTTACTCTGAACTTTTCATAGAAAGTAGAGTTAAAGCAAATTGGTCAGGATTCATTAATGACTATAAGCCCTTCAACGAGGTTATTCGTTTAGATGAACTAACAGAACAAGTAGGTGCGCTATCATTACGAGAGAAAAACGAAATTGAGGACTTATCTGTTAAATACTGTTTTGGTAGCGCTCGATATAGACAGTTATTGTCATCAGCCAAGAAGGTACGCCATGATTGGCTTCGTTTGTCACTTACATCCTTTGGCGGTTCTCAATCTCAGAGGAATCTAAAACAATCTTTAGTCGAATACATTCAAGGAATTCCTATCCAGCATGAAGGCTACAAAGCAATCTTCGACATGTTTCTATCAAATGAAACGAAGTCACTACTACAGTCAGGCTCTATTAACTTAGGAGATGTGAAAACAATTCGAGATATAAACTCTGAGCTGCTAGAGGGTGTGCGCTATCCATCGGCTCATTCCTTCCGGCACATTTGGGCAGAGGCCGTGCTAACTCGCTATCAGGGTGATGTAGGTGCTGTCATTCGTCATCAGTTTTGCCACTTGGACAACTCGTATTTCATGTCATATCTTAGAGAAAAAGATGCTAGAGGTCTGATGGCATCCGCAACGCAACGTTATCTAAACTCTGTTGTAGAGCTTCTAATCATTGAATCAGGAGAATATGGGGAAAAGCATTTAGGAGGATTCTCTCGGTTTGTCAAGAGAGCTGCTCAGCTGACACAAGTTAAAGCGGATGAAGAGTTGCTTGCTTTGCGGGATAAAATTGCTGGGAGAGTTATATATCTTCAATCTAGCCGCTTTGCGATGTGCATTCCCCGTGACGGAGGAGAGGGGCGTGCCAAATGCGCTATAGGAGGTAGATTAAATCCACAAGACGCGAAGCTGGAGTTTTGTCTTGATTGCATAAATTCATGGATTACAGAGGGAAATATCCGAGGCATTTGGCAAACTATCCAGCCAATGGTAATCGAGGCAATGCAACCTAACGGAATCGGTTTCTTACTTGAATCTCACCTTCCCGCTTTGACGTCGAGTCGGAGACGGATAATTGAGCTCAGGAATAAAAGGAACAGGGAAAATGTTGATAAAATACTTTCAGCAATAGATGGAGCTATTAGTTCGATTAGATACAAAATAGCAGCAGAGGACATCAATAATGGATAATAAACCTCTTAATGAATTGCTGACTGATGATTTTCTCAATTCGTTAGATGACAATTCTGAACCAGAACCCAGCACTAAACTCTCTTGGCTGGTCGATGATGAGGAGCATACTACTTACAAAGCTTATCAAGCAATTATCGTATCAAAAGCACAGGCCGAAAAAATGATAAGAGACTTTGGGAGAATTGAGACTTCGAAGACACCTAAATTCTATCAACTGAAAAAGTCAAATATTGCGGAAAAAGTCGGAGTGTCTGCACAAAGTATATTTAATATGTCTTCATTTAGTACTGATATCAGTGACTTTTTTGACGCAGCTAATATTGAACTTCTTACTTTGCATCAAGCTGAGCAAAAGAAGCAGCAACGACGAAAAAAAACTGGGCTAAGAAGAAAAAAGAAAGAAATGGTGGTCATGAGTCATCAAAGTCTAGAGAGGAAATACAACACCCTCAAAGCCCTCACTACCAAGGCGGTTCTGGACTTATCTATTGAAAGAATGCCAAGCGATCTCAAAGCTAAACTTGGATTGTGAGCAATAATTCTGCTCTAATAAGCCTTTTAACAACATTTACTTAAATCGAGCAAGGGACAAGAAGGCTCAATGATTATCAACTTAATTAACTCATTCACTTCGTTCGATTGGACACTTACACGCAGAGCGTCTTCGCCATTATGCCCTACGTGCCTGCGCCCGTTATTGAAAAGTTACATACAAACTGGAGAGTAATTTGAATATCTGGACCAAACCAATATTTACAGGGCAAAGATCAAAAAAAGCACTTAAATGGTTATTCATTATGTTGCACTTTGTTGGAGGTTTCTTCGTTCTGTGGTTAGCATATTACTATCTGCAACTACTACTAGAAGGGCCGCTTACTGATAACTTGTTGGTCAAATCTTTATTAGAAACCTCTTATCTTGTAGCCGGTGTAGCATGGGGAAATATTGGTTGGGATAGGCTCAACGCAATAACACCTAAAACCAGCGCCTCAGATATAAGTAAAAACATTATTTTTACTACAGCGCCAATAAGCATTATCGTTCCGGGCATTCTTTTGGTATCTGAGCTTGTTTTCAGAGTTTCTGAGGGTGGCTGGTCTTGGGCTTGGTATCATTTTTCTGTATCAACCATTTGGGGCGTGGTCGTAGTTATTTCCTTAATATTTGCGTATAGGAAGTATGTAACAGGTAAATCAAGTTCGCAGGCTGCGCCTGCTGGGACACGCTAAGGCGCGCCCCTTATTTAAGCGTTGAATATCCGCTTCTTGTTTTGAGCTGCCTGTCAGATGGTATCTCAACCAGCAAATAAAAGTGTCAGAATAGATATGAGCCACTACATTTTATACTGTGAACACCAAGCGATTTTGTCGTACTTTAATTACCACGCGATTCTGTCGTAGTCGCTAATTACCAAGGGAAATTGACGGTTATCTTTAACCGTGTTCTTTGAATGTTTTGTTTGTGCATTTGAGGAACGCTAAGGATGATTGTGTTGAATTCCAAAGCTCAATTGACAGTTGATGTCATCGCGAAAGTGGCTGAGCGTAAAATTACGATAGCCAATGCCACTAAGCTCCTCAATAAATCCAGACGTACTGTTGAACGGTATTTGCAGCGTTACCGAAGCCAAGGGTTACAGTTTGTTGTTCACGGAAATACGGGCAACCAGCCAGTTAATAAAACGCCTGATAGGCTTAAGCAGCACGTTCAGTCGCTAATCCGCGAGAAATACTATGACCTGAACTTGTTGCACCTCGCCGAGATACTTGAGACTCACGAACACATTCTTGTTAAGCGCGAGACACTGCGTAAGTGGGCACATGATATCCATCATGTAAAACGGGCGAAGCGCAGGCGCAGCCGTGTTCACAAACGTAGAGAGCGAATGGAAGCACCTGGATTAATGCTACAAATGGACGGCAGCACACATCGCTGGTTCGGCGATAAGAAATCGTGTTTAATCGCCATGATTGATGATGCTAATAGCGATATTCATGCTGAGTTTTTTCCGTCAGAAACGACTGAAGGGTGTATGAAAGTCATGCGCTCAGTCGTTGAAAAATACGGTGTATTTAAAACTCTGTATGTTGATCGTGCCGGAATATTCGGTGGCCCCAAACGCTGCAACTTCTCCCAGATGCAACGGGCCTGTGAGGAGTTGGGGATTGAAATCATCTTCGCCAGTTCTCCTCAGGGTAAAGGCAGGATTGAACGCGCCTTCGATACCCTGCAAGACAGGTTAATACCGGAGTTACGACTTAACAATATTACTGATATGACGGGCGCAAATAGCTACCTCCAACACGTCTTCATCCCTCAGTTCTGGCGTAAAAACTTGGTTGTAAAATCAAAAACGTCAGACACCGAATATGTGCCTGTATCCCGCTACACCAATCTTGATGATATCTGCATCACCAAGGTCTACCGGAAAATACGCAACGACCATACGTTTAGTTACGGCGGAAAACTCTACTTCATCGACTCACCGCTTAAGCACTCAATTGCAAACCAGAAAATTGAAATTCGTACTGGTAAATATAAGCGGTTTGAAGCTTACTTCGCTGGACGACAGCTACAGGTAACAGAAGTCACTGAGCCTGAAAAGGTGTCCTCGGAAGACAATGAGATCCAGAAGAAACTAGAGGTATTAGCTTTGGCTGACAGGCTTGGAAATGTGGCAGAAGCATCTCGGCTTAGTGGCGTCTCCCGCGATACGATTTATCGTCATCGAATTCTCTCTGGCTAACCCACATCTAGGACAATCCAAGGTGTCACGGCTGCTCAAATCTGAAAGAAACGTCGATATACACGCTAGCGGCGTTCGCAATATTTGGCTAAGGGAAAACATGAACACTACTGCGTTACGATTGGCAAAGCTTGCCGAAGAGCAGCAACATTGATAGTGTGATTACGTCAAAATCGCTTGGTACTTATACCGTCAGTATCCCTTGGTAATCACACCACTACATTTTATACCACTACATTTTATAAGCTTTCAGATAGAATTTTGCTTTCATTTTCCAACAGTGAAAATTCTAACGAGCTGTCAATGATTTCGTTAATCTGACGATATAGGTTACCAGCTTGACGTAAAGAAATATCCTCGAGGCCACTATTTTCAAGCAACATAAGAAACAAATTCAGTGGTTTTCCGCTATCTTCTTCTATTTTTGGCTCTAACTTTCTAACGTTACCTAACAAAGTGTTTCCATAGATTCTTGAACCATCAGGCGCGAACAGCTGCATCTCAAGACCCCGAGCTTCTACGTCAGTTGATAGGAGTGCTCTTGCTTCATCCAGAAAGTCTCTTACATTCCACGAATCTTCGAACACCTCAATATTCTTCGAGTTAATGCCCTTTCTTTTTACAGTAAAATCAGACCTGACTCTTCTTTCCGTTTTTTTTCGGTACAACCTAATTTCCGTGCCATTAGGTAACTTATGAAATCTCACTAATTTAGTTGAAAAGTCAGCCAAAGAACTGGATTTAAGTTTTCGGGCCATTATTATTCTCCGTAATGGGTTTACAGGAGAATAGTATACCCACCCTGGTATATTGTAAAGTGGGGGGGGTATTTTATCGAGCAGCTTTCTACTGCGAATTCATAGTGACGCTTGTTACTACTGAAAAATCACACTCTGTGCTTTCATGAGAAAGAACATGAAATGTCTGATTCACGTACGCGGCAGATCACCATTGCACAAAGTATCCATAAAAGCCCCTTCAGGTACGTCTGCGCTTTTGATTTAAATAAAGCTATTTAACTTACTAAACACCGGTTTACTCGCTTACACTCTGTAAGTGGGAGCATTTACACGCATATCCTCTAAAAATTTAAGTATATCTTTCTCTAGCAAAACCATTTCATCAATCAATTCTTCGTCTGTAAACGCTGAAAACCTCGGGTCTCTGCGAACATCAAGAAGGGGCTTTGCCTTCAAAACAAAGCGTGAAAACGCTTCTGCACCATCGATATCGCATGTATAAGCGAGGTAGGTGTCGGCGACAATAGCCTTCACTTCATTGGCGTATGAACATTTCATGTAATAAAGCCTATTTAAGATAGCAATACGGAAAAATTTAACTCACTTTCTTCGAACAAGTAACTGGACTAGTGCACAGTTGTTCTATTTCTTTGCATTGACTCTTCCGTTATTTCTTGTGGGCTAATTACCGGTACAGGCTTTCTGCATTCTGTTAATGACTCTTTTCTCAATAGGAATCAGTAGGAGACCATATTTGTCAATGACGTGCATAAACCGCTCTACGTATTCGCATCGGTAAGTATGATTTGGTGGTAACCACTCATCTAAGCCTTTAGCGCCTTTTTGTCGATTAAGTGATGCTTTAACAAGTAGGAGATTTTGAGGATCGTTTGCAAATGTCTGCCTTTTATCTCGGGACCATTTATCGCCACCATGACCGTGAGCAAATTTGAGTGGAACAATGTGGTCAAGGTCAAGCGCAGTAGAATCGGTAAATGTTTCTCCCGAATAAGGGTCATACCATTCACCGACGGCGACTTGGCAACCTCTATCGGTTTTAAACTCAACAGGAGTGTTAGATGTTAATATCAACATTTCATGGCGTGTATTCTGGCAGTCACTGTCATCGTCAATCCAATGCGGCCAATCGGCTCTTTCATAGTCAGTGGTAAAAACTCTACCTTCACTTAATGCTTCTTTTTCCGCTTGTTGATATGCCGATTTTGATTTGGGTAATCGACCACCGCTTTCAAGGCAGGTTTCAATAGTACTAAACGCTTCGAAGTTTTTGGTTCGATTATAGGATACACTCGATAAGTCATGACAGATGCCCGATGTGCTTTTCTTAACTTGAGCATGAGCATCATTTGGTAATCCGCATGACAATATGGAGAAACTTAGCAAAAAGAGTATAAGTGTTTTTCTATTCATAATTACTTGTAAGCTTTAAAAACTCCCAAATAATGCCAAGGATAGCGGTTAGTATCACCTTTGAAAAGGATATATAACTAGCGTATCGTCCGCCGTTTACCGACATTACGCGTTCATATATACTTAAACCTGCCAAGACTGAATGCACACTACGATTGCTTGCCAATCGTAATTTTGAATAGGATTTATGATGGTTAGAACCGACTGGATTTTTAGTGGCGATGACCATAGCTTACATCAGGAATATCCTGCTGAAGGCAGCGATATCAACCCAAGTGACAATGCAAATCCGGCACAACTTATTATCGACTTTCCTAATTCTTTTAATGTTACCCAAGGGCACACTAGTGATGATGCTTTTTCCTCAATTGTCTGTCGATATTCCGGCAGATATCATGGATAGGATGGCTATCGCGTGGTGCAAAAAAAGAAAGCTGCACGGGGCGCTCGGAGGTCCAGTTGGCCTTGAGTTTGGCTCCGTAGATTGTGATTATGACGAGCACGCTTCCGAGAACCTCGAAGAGGGTGCTGAGTTATTGGAACAGGTAAGAGAAAGAGAAGGACAGCCTGAAACAGAAACTAGCCTTGAATTCGATAATATTTTTGATGTTGTTGCAAGTACTAAAGAAGAAGCTCAGCGGTTAAAAAAAGAGTCTGATGACTTAATTAAGAATAGGGACTTCAACGAGCCAAGTAGAGAGCGTTCGATGCTACCTACTAAATCTAAAATAACGGCCCTTCGTATTCTCAACCATATTAGAGCAAATGGAAGTATGAATAGTGAATCATCATTGCTGTTAGCAATCGAAGAGGCGTTATTAGCAAACGACACTATATCCTCTGATGAACATTTTTAGACTCAACCTTGGGGTTTGAAGATAAATAGGTAGCAGAAGTAAATGCACCAAGAGCACACAACAATGGTCGACAGCTACTCGTTGAGACTAATCAGCCCCCAAATATACTAGTTAGTTCGCTTGAACCTCATAGCATTAAAATTATTGAACGATTAATTCAACAGAGAAAACTGATTTCAGAACACCTTTCGAAATGAAGCGACACTATCTCTAATGGGTAATCTATCGATGAAATAAGTGGTCTAATACGTGTTCTTTATCAACCGGTAACCAGCCCTTTTCCAAATAGTCATCTAAGCACTTAATTCTTTAATAAGAGACTGCATATCTGCACGGCGGATATGAACATAGAACTTCTATCAAACGTTAGCATACTTATGAGCTGAAGGTTAAGAAATCATAGCTACCGAGCTGTGAAATGTTGATTGGTAGCAGGAACGTTCATGACCTCGAAGTTTTGTGATTCGTATTCATCGACTTCATTATAACTGAAATCCCCTCTAGCGGGTCCACCTCAAGAATTTGGCACAACTCAATAAATTCCACGAGCTCTATTTTTCGTCTTGCTTGTTCAATCTTTCCTAAGATGGAATGATGCTTGCCCCATTTTTCCGAGACATCTCGTAAAGAAAGAGATTGTTCCTCACGATGTGCTTTTAACCACAGCCTAAGTTTGTCGTAGTGAGGTGAATAAACTGATGTTTTCATTGTCTCGATGATAGAGACGAAGTAGACTGTCGCGAAATTCGAGACGAGCATTTATATAAGAGACATACCTCAATGCCAAAGAAGCAGTATGACATTGATATACAGAGTTTTATTCGCTCAACATCATTGGAAACATTTACAGTTACAGATGTCACGAGACATCTTTTACAGATTCACGCAACGTTGTTTGACAAAAAGAAAAACGCCACACAGTTTGTTTATCGCCACCTCAAAGCACTCGAAAGGCAAGGAGTCATCAAAACATTAACGACAAACAATCAAAAAGCCATAGTTTTCAGTTGGTCAGACTATGGGAAAACTACTAATAAAGCGCAAGAACACCCCCCATTAGAAAGTAAAAGTTATGAGCACATCATAAGTAAACTGAAAGAAAAAATAAGGTCATACAAGGCTGAAATGTTGACAAATATTGGTGAAACCGAAGCTTATACTGAATGGGTAAACGAAATGCCTGAATTAGCAGACGATATCAAGTCCCAATATCAACAAACGCGAGAGCAAACAAAAGTGATGCTAGGAAAGGTAAAAGGCTTCGAACGCCTACTGGCTCAGTATGAAGCGCGTTTATGACTGAATTAAGAAATTGGCAGCGAGAAGCTATCGAAGCTGCCTTAGAAAAATTTGAAGCTTCATACTCTCACTTTTTGTGTCTAGCAACACCTGGGGCGGGTAAAACCGTTATGGCATCTGCACTCGCAAATATTCTTATAAAAACAGGCAAGGTCGATTTGGTATTGTGTTTCTCGCCATCAACTGTGGTCGCAAATGACTTTAAGGTTGAACTTGAAGCTATAACTGGGAGACGTTTCTGTGGTGGACTTGGTGCAAGTGGCTCATCACTCACTTATCAAAGTATGAGGTATCTAGATACTCAGTTTTGGACATTGCTCGAAACCTTCAATGTATTTGTGATTCTTGATGAAATTCATCATTGTGCCGGTGACGATACTCAAAACGCAAATGCATGGGGAGAACAAGTCCTAATGAATATACAAGGCAAAGCACGCTACACGATGGCGTTAACGGGTACGCCATGGAGAAGTGACGCTATTCCTATTGTTTTGGCCAATTATGTGAGCAAGGATAATAGATTATTGGTCGATTATAGATATGACCTAACTCAAGCTATTAAGGATGGCGTGTGCCGCTCACCGCATATCACTCTACTCGACAATGAGCTCATAAATGTTATTGAAAATAAAAATAAGCGTTCTTTTACGTCTATTGCAGACTTTCTTCTAAAAAGCGGATTATCGTATTTCGAAATTATTGTCCACAATGAGATAATCCGCGAGGTATTAAAGCATGGAATAATACAATTAAATAAAGAACGTCAGGTTTCCCCAGATGCTGGAGGATTAATTGTCGCTGCATCAGTATCTCATGCAGGACAAATTCAATTGCTATTGGCTGAGTTAGGCGAATCCAGTGAAGTTGTAACATATCAGGAAGATGATCCAGAAAGCCTCATCAGGCAATTTAAAAGGAGTTGTCAAAAATGGATTATATCAATTGGCATGATTAGCGAAGGAACCAATATACCTCGTTTAAGAGTTTGTTGTTATTTATCACTGGTCACTACAGAACTTTATTTCAGGCAGGTGTTAGGGCGTGTTTTAAGAAGCCAATATGCACCTGTCGAGACTGGTTACCTAATTGTTCCCGCACATCCTCGTTTGCTCGAGTATTCAAACCGAATCACTGAAGAAGTACCACATTATGCAGTGATAAAATCATCAGGTAAAAATGAAGATGAAGACTTGTTTGACTCTAATACAGAAATGAATAGACATACCCTAGCTGAGAGCACGGAGCGTGGAAAAGACGCCGAATCACCGCGAAATGTTCAAGTTGATATGAAGCCCCCTCAAGGTTTACTCTCTTCTTGGTATGACTCATCTATCGACTCTTTCGGTCGCTTTCAACAAAAAGTTTTTTCGTTATAAATTTACTCAACCACTGCTTTCCTAGAGCTTTTTTACTTTTTATTGTAAAGCTAGTGACTATGCGCGAATTACGCTGCAGAAAAGTATAGTACTGAACGGCCCCTGTGTAAGTCCTTAAATCCGTCGTCCTGATGAAAATCAGGATTTGCTGTGTACGTGATGCAGACGGCCTCTTTTCGAAGGTGCTTAGTGGCAATTCTAAAGGTCGTGTTCAGACAAAGAGCGGACGTCCAATGATGTGATATCTGCTTATTGCTTTTGTTATAAGTTGATATCGGAATTTATTGGCAGTCTTTGATTTTAAGAAGATAACCTGGACCAGTCTATTTTGTCCTTATAGCTTTGTGGTTGCTGATCAATCGATTGCATTACTTTTTCAAGTATCGTAGCTGCCGAGGTGCCTTTCTCTCGTTCTTGAGCAATCAAAATTTCATTTCGTTTAAGCAATGATTCGTTCTGGCTAGCAAAGAGAACTTCACTTGCATCAGTTACTGGCTGACCAGTTCTAGTGTATGTTGCTCCGTTACCTGTAGCCGGATTCAAACTAGAGATATCGATTAAAGGGTTATTAAGTCCGTATGTAAAAGCCGCAAGCATTTCTTCGGCTTTTTGATTGCTTTGATTGGCTACTTGCATCACAAAACTATTCGAAAACTCTCTGCCTTTTTCCTTCGCAGCCAGATCTAGCGCTGGCTTTGAAAGTATGACTGTATCTCCTTGGCTTGTAGGCGCTTCATCAACGACATTTTGGGGCTTTGTTTCAGACTGCTTATATGTTTGTATGGGAGACGTTGCGTAACTGGATGATATGAGCATAATTTTGCCGAACTATTAATTGATGATAATAAAGAGCAATTCTTAGACCAAAACTGAACAGTATTCATTTCAGAAAAGTGCATTTTTCTTCAATAACAGATAGCTTAAAGGTTATGATTATGAGGCTTTCATCCGACTTACCACCATTAAACTACTGATAACTTAATACGGCTTTACCGGAACTGTAATAAGGCTATTTGTGCAAAACTAGCTTTGTTCGCGCGGTTTAACCGAAGAGACGCTTTTAGATTCTTGAAGTTATCCAACTGATTAACGTCGAGGCAATACTTTTCCGTTTGACGGCAGGCATTGTCCTTCTGAGATTCGATAGCTCCCTCGACCCTATTGTTTGATGTTTCGCACCTGAACGACCGCAATACGTACATTTGAGTCATTGACCATGATAATTTGTTGATAACAGAAACACTAAGATGAGTAAAAAAGTTTATAACAACAGGCTAACGTTTTAACCTTTACAACTCTTTTTTTAGTTACTGTGTTTCTTTGACAAGTTCGATAATATGTTCAGAAGGTTTCATGACATTTCGTTTTGTCTGGAGGTCACTGTATGCACGTACCCTGTTAATATAATTACTACCAAAAAGGACAAAGAAGCAGACCATAGGGTCACTTTTTGCAAATCAATGGACGCATGTTTAAAGCCTAAAATCCCGAGAGCCACTAAAATGAGCATGGAGACAATAGCGAATATATGAAGATAGGCCTTTGAGTTCTTTTGCAAACAATAAATGAACACTGGCGCCTATAGCGAAGCCACCGTATATAAGACACAGTAAAGTATGAAAGAAATAACCAATGCCCAGTTTAACTTTTGCGAACTCCAATACCGTGTAGATGTTTTCCTCTAATCTATCTTCTCGGTCATGGTTCGAAGCGTCTAATTTATCTTCTTGTGCATTTTTCAGCGTACTTCTATTGGTTGTTATGAGTAATGAAAGAACTGAGTTGTTTGTTAATATAGCTCCCATAAGAGAGGTAAATTTTGATGTGTTTATCGGTATAGATGTCGCGCGTGCAAAAGAAAAGTAACTGCCTCGGTCATGGGCAATAAGGAAGATGGACGGTTATTGCCGTTTCAGTGAGCGAAATATCAAATAAAACCGCCGGTAGGTTTGAGCAACGCATAATCTTCGACGTAATACCCCTCCCGCAGCTTCGTCATGCCTTTGCGCTGCAACTCCTGCTGCATAAGCAAAAATTAGGCAGAGGCCTCTTGTGCTAATCTGACTCAGAGTTATACAACTGCTTCGAGTGTTTTATCGTTTGAGGTTTCCAACAGCGGCCACGATTACTCACTTGCTCTAGAGCGTGCGAGAATTTCACTCACATTGAAGGGCCAAGACTGAAGAATTGGCCGATGTCTCGATAGCTCAAGCCTACTTTGAATTTGAGATGCGTAACTTCTTTAGTCTTCTCATATCTCTTCTCTTTCCCCGCATGGCTGCTCATCACTTCAAAAAAGCGATGAAGTTGAGCTTACCAGTTGATTCGGTCAGAAAGAGCAGAAGATTTCGACCATCTGAACAATGATTTCGGAAAGACATCACTTTTGATCGAACAGCTCTGAAATAGACGGCTGGTTAAGACTGAAGTCAGTGATAGCTTTGAGCCGAAATGGGTGCTCGTGATGTGCCGGAGCATGCACCAGCATATATCGTCAATAGAAAAGCATACTTCACATAGTTAAGAAGCTCACTCTTCAAAGGCAGACTTTATTGTCTCTCAACATCTACTTTCGATTACTTTAGAAGCGGTATAATATTAAACTGTATAAGCGTACAGTTCAATGGTGTAAAATAGCAACAGTGTCCGAAAAGGTGCTTTGGATATGGAGTCAAGTAGTAATGGTAAGTAATTTGAAGATTGAGATGGAAAAAAATCCTCATGAATATGTTATCTAACCAGTCAACACTTTGATGAAACTAAAAAACAGGTCGATAAAGACAGCCTAAGTATCGAAGAAAAATAAGACATTTGAAATATGATTAAAATTGATATTCTGAATAATACATTGTCGATATTGACAGTTTTCACATAGTACTAATGAGGAAAATCGCTCACATTGATATGGATGCATACTATGTCTCAATTGAAATCAGAGACAATCCATCGTTAGCTAATAAGCCAGTTGCTGTTGGAGGCAAATCTGACCGTCGAGGGGTTCTTTCTACTTGTAATTATATTGCAAGGCAGTATGGTGTTAGTTCGGCAATGCCAACTGGGTTAGCTCTCAAAAAGTGTCCCGATCTGGTTGTAGTTCCCGGAAGAATGGAAGTTTACAAAGAGACAAGCCAAATCATTCATGGCATCTTTGAAAAATACACAACTAAAATAGAGCCATTGTCACTCGATGAAGCCTATTTAGATTTATCCGACTCCTCACTACATCAAGGTTCTGCTACCTTGATTGCTCAAGAGATCAGGGATGAGATACGAAAGGCTACAGGGTTAACTGCCTCAGCAGGGATAGCGCCGCTTAAGTTCGTCGCTAAAGTAGCTTCCGACCTAAACAAGCCAAATGGCCAATGTACAATAGCACCAAATCAGGTATGGGAATTTATAGAGACACTACCATTAGAAAAAATTCCCGGTGTGGGCAAAGTAACTTTTAAAAAGCTTAAGGCACTTGGATTCGAAACCTGCGGTGATATAAGGCGATCTGATGAAGGCTTGTTAGTGAGTAATTTTGGGAAATATGGTCACGTATTATGGAATCGTAGTCATGGAATAGATGATAGAGAAGTCCAAGTAACCCGTATAAGGAAATCTGTTGGGGTTGAGAGAACTTTTGATTTCGATATTAGTTCACAAAGTGAACTTGAAGCGATAATCGTTGAAAATTTATTACCTGAGTTGAAGCGTCGCTCATCAAAATACCTTGAGACTCGTTTTATGAATAAGCTTGGCGTAAAGGTTAAATTTAACGACTTCCAACTAACTACAAAAGAGCAGAAAGCTAGTGAAATTAGCTTAGATTTGTTGAACATACTGCTATCGGAAGCAATGCTCAGGGGGAAGGGAAAGCCTGTGAGGCTGCTTGGTATTCATATCGGTTTACAAGAACCCGATGAGCATAGTTTACAGCTTGGACTGGGGTTGGAGTAGTACGAAAGCTTATGTTTTTTGTTATTTAATTGAGGAGTAAGATGAAGCGTTATTTGTTATTTATTTTTTTTATTTTTGCATTTCCGAGCAACGCTAGTGAGGAAGATGAATTAAAAAGTTTAGTGATAAGTCTTAATCAGCATGTAGCTAATTTGGAAAAGAGAGTCAAAGAATTAGAAAGCCTTGTGAAGTCAAAACCAGTGAATGTTTCCATTGAAAAAGCCACGTGGAGAAAATTGCAAAGAGGAATGAGCTTTTCTCAAGTAAGGGGGATTTTAGGGGAGCCAAACACTATTAAAGCAGGTTCACTTACATATTGGTATTATTCATCTTCGTTATCATCATCGACAATTACTTTTTGGAATGACCGCTTGGATTCATGGGTAGAGCCAAACTAATGATATTGCCTTTAAGTAAACAATTGTATTCTGAGATAGTAGTAAGAAAAGCACTCTACTGGTTAAAGCCAGATTATCAGTGGACAATGGAAGAAAATGAGAATGAATGGCTGATTACACTTAGTTGTAGCCAAGATGACTTTTTAAGTTATAAGTATGAATTGAACAAGTTGCTGAATGATTATTCGTTGAGAGAAAAAATTGACTCGCGGACTGATGATTTAAAGTTAGCAATAATCAGGAAAGTACTAAAGGATTTGAGTTAGGAATGACTAATTACAAAAGTCTACCAATTAAGTTCAGGGAATTAGAAGATCGAAGCATAGTTATCTCAAATTTGGCTAACATTTACCATGTTCTTGATAACATACAATCGTTGAGAGATGTGTTTGAACTCGGTCAATGCTCAGACGAGAATTTACTCAATGAATTGGAGCAAAAGCTATTTATCACTTCTGAAGAAGATTTTGAGAGTAAAGTACATTTAACCGCTTCAGCTTTCAGCAAAAGAATTAATAAAGATCTAACCTCTCCTCGACTGATTATGATCGTACCGACTTTGCGTTGTGATCATCATTGCTCTTATTGCCAAGTGAGTAGAGTTAATGCAGATCTAAGTGGCTTTGATTTGCAACCTTCTCAAATCCCATCACTTATTAACTATATAAAGAAAATAGAAAAGCCTCCTTATAAAATTGAGTTTCAGGGGGGAGAACCGTTACTCGCATTTGACTTTATTCAAACATTTTATGAACAGTTTGAAATTGAAGTGGGAAAAGGAAACTTTAATATTGTTATCGCAACAAGTCTATCGCTAGTTGATGAGTCGATAATCAATTGGTGTAGGGGAAAAAATGTTGGCTTCTCAACGAGTATAGACGCAGGCAAAAAAGCGCATAACAAACATAGAAAACTAATAACGAAAAATTCCTTTGAGTTAGTTCAGAAGAATATAAATTGGATACACCATGAGCTCGGCAGAGACAAGATCGGAACTGTTACAACAGTGACAAGAGATGGTCTGGAGGGCTATGACGAATTAGTTGACACACACTTGGCTCTAGGGCTTATGGGAATGTTTGTGAGACCTGTTAGTTCATATGGTTTTGCAGAAGAAAAACAAGCAAAAGATATTTCGATCACTGATTTTATGGTTTTTTATAAAAAGCTTATCAGGCGGGTTCTAAATGAGAACCTCTCGGGTACGCCTTTAATAGAACATTTTTTGCTGATTCATTATAAGCGGCTATTTAATTCACCGTCCGCCGCGTATGTGGACCTCATGGCTCCCGCAGGTTACCTAAAAAACAGTGTTTTAATTGATTACACCGGAAATGTGTTCGGCTCAGATGAAGCAAGAATGGTCTATCGAAAATATGGAGCAGACGAATTAATTATCGGAAATATTAATAATAATGAATTAAACCTAGATTACTCAACTCAACTTCTTGCCCATTCGTTCAACTTTGATGTCCCGGGTTGCTCAGATTGTGTCTACCAAGGAAGCTGTGGTTCCGATCCTATTTATCACTTACAAGATTTTGGAGAGCCTATTGGAGTGAAAAGCTATTCCAGGTTTTGTGAACTTCACAAAAGTATTTTTGATTTTATAATTGAACTCATTCGAGATCAGAAATATAAAAATGTATTAGATGGATGGTTAAATGGCTGAAGTAGCGAGACCCGATTCATTCTATGTGGAGGAGCTCGATAGTGTATTTGGCCCCTTTCAAATATTGAAATATCGAGATGCCATCAAAGAAGCAACCCCGTTGCCTAAATTATTGATATGTGAATCGAACACTCCTGATTTAACAATAAAAACCATCTGGAATCCTTTCTTGGATAAATGGACTAATCATGGAGACGTAGCACTTCTGAACGGACGAGGGCAAGTGAGAGTAGTCCTTTGCGGGAGTGCGAATGCAAATACCCTGTTAGTTACTGAGCGTTGCGATAATCTTTGTTTGTTTTGCTCACAGCCCCCACGAGATGTCGATGATACTGTACTTTTTGCGTATGCTGCACAGTCAATAGTCTCATTTGGGTCTTCCGATGTCATTGGTATTTCTGGTGGTGAGCCTTTACTTGATAAAAAAGCTATACTCAATTTTTTTAAAATTCTTAATGAATTTAATGACAAAACACCATTACATATTTTGTCGAACGGTAGAGCATTTAAAGATACTGACTTCACAAAAAACTTCAAAGAAGCAGCGTTAAAACGAAAAATAGAAATTGGAATACCCTTGTACTCTACGTCTAGTCGTACGCACGACTATTTGGTAAACAGTAAGGGAGCATGGAATGATACGATAAAGGGACTGATAAACGCAGGAAACAAAGGCATACCAATAGAACTAAGGGTTATACCCACACAGGCTAATTTCAATGAACTGTCTTCAATAGTAGAGATGGCTTTGACATGTTTCAATTCAATAACTCGTGTTTCGATCATGAATTTGGAGCAAACGGGTTGGGCTAAAAAAAACTGGCGAAATTTGTACTTAAAGCCAGAATTGTATTGTGACGAGTTGCATGCAGCTTGTTTGCTTGGGGATAGGTTCGGCGTTGATATTTCTTTGTTTAATTACCCGTTGTGTCATATCTCCGAAGAGCTCCATAAATTTGCTAAGAAATCAATTAGTGACTGGAAAAATTCGTTTCCGGCTGAATGTGAGTATTGTACTATTAAGTCAGATTGTGGAGGTTTTTTTGCTTCAATAAAAAATATGGAAGTAGTGCCTAAAGGGAGAATACTGTGAGAAAAATAAAAAACTTAGTTAGCTTATTCAGTGGTTTTGCTGCTATTACTGCAAATGCTAGTAGCGATATTGTTTCGTCAGACGATGACAAGACAAAATTTCAGTTTATTGACGATGTTGAAACCGCCCCTCTAAATAGTGGCGAAATGCCACTTTATTTGGCTGGGCACAGAAGCCATTCATCTCATGCGAGTCATTCTTCTCACCGCTCTTCATCTGGTGGTACATACAAGCCAAGACCTACACCTACTCCAGCCCCTCGAACTGCGCCTGTTAGCCCTCCATCAGATCCTTTAGGGCAACCATCAAGACCTAAATCAACTATCCCGTCTGCTGAGGAATCTAACTTTAATATGGTAATGTCGGATGCAGAAAAAAGAAAGAATATCATTCTAAGAGTGCAGTTAACTCTTCAAGCATTAGATTTTTATCACGGGAAGTTAGATGGAGTGATGGGTTTTGAAACGAGAAAAGCAGTCAATAAATATAGACTATCCGTTGGGCAAACTGCCAAAGAAAAACTCGATGTTGAGGTTCTCAATTCTCTGGGAATTTTAGTGCAATGAAAGCGTTAAATATAATATTTAAGCTCTGCGTAATAATTTTTGTACTTGGTTATCTATCAAAAGAGTATTTAATTCCTGAATATACTTACTACACGAACAAGTCTGAGTATATGAAATTAACTTTAAAATGTGCTCATGCAATGGATAGTAATTGGTATATAGAGCAACAACAAAATGATTCATTAAAAAAGTCTAGCGAATTACAACTTCTTGACTGCCATGACTATGACAAGCTTCGTAAGCTAATGTTATCAAATGGAATTTCAGAATATAGATTATCAGCTTTAGGATTAGTGGCTTTAGAAATTCATCAGAAACCAGCGGAAGAACTAGCAAAACACCATAAATTCAGGGAGCGATAATGAAGCTGTTAACTTGTTTATTGGTACTAGTTTCGTTAGGAGCCAATGCTTCTGATATTGACTTTAAGCTAAAGAAAGTTATTGAGATATATGGGTTAAAAGGCTTCGATTGTAATGTTGTTCAAAACAACAACAAAGAACTGGCTGTATTAGGTGAAGCTCTTTTCGAAAGTAAATTATTAAGTGGTGGCAATGACACATCCTGCTCCACATGCCATATAAAAGAACTGAATAGGATTGACGGGTTGCCGTTATCTATAGGTGTTGGCGGGAGTGGTGAAGGTGAAGCTCGTTTAGAACATGGTAAAGGAATAATTGTTCCAAGAAATTCATTTACCTTTGTTGGAAGAGGCCACAAAGACTATAAAGCCTATTTTTGGGATGGGAAAGTTGAACAAGAACAAGGCGGACTTGTATCAATAATCGGTGATGATGTATCAAAGGGTTTTGATTCGGCTCTAGCTTTGGCTGCTGTTTTGCCTATTTTGGCTAGAGACGAGTTCTTGGGATTGTTGAGCGAAAGTACACGTAACGAGATGGTCTCAATTGATGATTCATATTATGAAGAACGCTATAATCACGCATCGAAGTTTCTAAATAGGAAAATATCAAATTCACAAGGTAAGGATTGGGAAGAGCTAAGAACCAAATTTGTAGAAAGTGGCATTGAAATTCAAAAAATTCAATTATCAGACATAGGCAATGCAATAAGCTCCTTTCTTATAAATAAAGAAAACTGTATTCAAAATAATTGGAGCAAGTACATCAAGGGAGATACCAATGCTTTAAGTACTGCTCAGAAACAAGGTGCCTTCCTATTCTACGGCAAAGGTCGATGTGCTTCTTGTCATAGCGGCGACCTTTTAAGTGATTTTAAGTTCCACTCTATTGCAACTCCTCAGGGTCAGTTTGGTGTTAGTGTTGATGGGCAAGACCTTGGACGCTCTGAAATATCTTTAAAGTACGAAGACCGATTCAAATTTAAGACGCCCTCATTGTTGGATGTATCGAAAACAAAGCCATACGGTCATAATGGGATATTTCAATCTTTAGATGAGGTAGTACTATTTCATTTGAACCCAATTCCATTTTTTAAAGAGCGAGACATGTCGAAGAATGAGTTATATAACTATGGTCGTATATTGGCAAGTAGGTCTCCGTTACTGTCTTACATTGAAATTTTCGACGAAGAAGAATTTCAAAACTTACAAGAATTTTTGAAAACTCTGTAGATGAATAAAACTCTTTTAGCAGTTTTAGTAATTGCTATCTTTTATACGAGTAGGGCTAGTTCAAAATTAGATGATCATCAATGGTTGCTAGAGTTCATAGATAAAAATGAAATAGTACCAATACGGAATGAGCCTAAATTGTTAGATGCGCAGTATAATTTGGGGAAAGCATTATTTTTTGAAAAGCTATTGAGTACAAATAGAGACACTGCTTGTTCGACATGTCATTTGGTAAATAACCACACTACTGATTCACTACGAAAAGCTATAGGCGCCGGAGGTCATAACCTAGGGGCATTGCGGTTAGCTGATGAGGGCACTGAACCACTGGATCGAAATACACAAGCGCTATTTAATCTTGATAACAATGAAGTTAAAAACCTTTTTTGGGATGGGCGTGTGGAGGTTGACCTTCATGGGCCAATTAAATTTTTAACTCCACTAGGCAAGCACATTCCTTCAGGCCTAGAAAATGCGCTAGCGGCTCAATCATTGATACCAATAATTAGTATCTCTGAGTTGAAAAGTAATACATGTTATTTAACTGGCAAAGAGCAAGATTACTGCAAAAGATTGTACGAAAACTTCGAAAATGTAAATGAGTCCATTTGGAATCTAGCTTATTTAAGTTTCATTCAGCATCGTTTAATTGGGCATTCAGATAATCAAGACTTGTCTTCAGTACAACTAGAATATAGAAAACTATTCAAGTCTGCTTATCGGAACAAAAGCAATTTTACTGCAAGTGATTTAGCAAATGCTTTAGCTAGATATCAAGAAATAGCCTTCGCAACTCGTAAAACACCTTGGGATGAGTTTTTGAGGGGGAATGTGGTCATATCAGATATAGAGGCTAAAGGCGCGCGGTTATTTTTTGAGAAATATAAATGTAATAATTGTCACTCAAATTCACTTTTTTCAGACTTCGATTTTCATTCAATTGGTATAGTAAGCCAAAAAAAAGATAAAAGTATTGATAAAGGTAGATTTGAAGTAACGGGTAACGCAAAAGATTTTCTTAAATTCAGAACGCCATCATTAAGAAATGTAACTCTGACAGCGCCATATATGCATGATGGATCGATTGATAGTCTTGAGCAAGCAATTTATAAGCACTTTAATGGATGTGAGCGAGAAAGTCTTCACTATAAATTATGTATAGGGAATGCATTTAAATATACAGAGATGATTCAACCAAATGAAATTTTAGAGATAATCGAATTTTTGAAGTTTTTAGAAGATAAATCTCATAGTAGTGAGGACGTCATCCCTCTCCAAGTCCCTAGTGGGCTTAAAATTGATGCTCTAATTTCAACTGATGCTGTAGATAGATAAACTAGGATTGGTTAATGGTGCACTACTCCAATTTAGTCATTATTCTTTTCGCTTTTCCTATTTACAAATGGCATTTAGGCATCAATAGTCAAGAAATCACAGAGTAAACCATCATAGTTTCTTTGAATAAGCTTTTGTGAATTTACAGCAAAAGATATAGCTAGGAGGGTTATCAATTTAAATGGACAGTAGTTATAGGACGCTTCGTGGACTTACCGTCAATCGGACAGTTTATAACTAGAGAATAATGCTGTTGGTTACCTCTTGAGCTCATTAGGAGGAAGATTATCAAATGACTCGTGAGGCCGTTCTTAGTTCTAACTTGTAATCTAAGCCTAACTGAGTTTTCTCACTGATTCAGTGATCATAATAAATGGGGCTCCAACCCTTCATTTCGATAAGAACGATAAAAACGTTCGATATAGGCTTCCTAATTGGGTGATTTTTTGTAAGTGTTTTATGTAAGTTGGAATTGATATGTAAGCTGCTGTAAAAAGTGGCTTTTTGTGATATTTAGATTTTTACTTACTTTTTTTACCCGTGAGTTCATGGACGCCGCAGTTGAAATGCGCGACAACCCAGCTTTGCGCGATATTCCCATTGCGATTGGCGGCAGTGCCGACCGTCGAGGGGTCATTTCTACCTGCAACTATCCCGCCCGTAAATTTGGTGTGCGCTCAGCGATGGCCACCGCGTATGCTGTAAAACTATGCCCTAATCTTACTTTAGTGAAAGGGCGCATGGACGTATACGCTGCTGAATCACAAAAAATACGTAAAATCTTTGCAGACTATACTGACCTTATCGAGCCCTTATCATTAGATGAAGCCTACTTAGATGTCACCAATAGTGAGTTTTGTGGTGGCAGCGCTACGTTAATTGCCGAAGAGATACGCGCGCGTATTCAAAGCGAATTAGGTCTTACTGCTTCCGCCGGCGTGGCCCCCTGCAAGTTTGTGGCAAAAGTGGCCAGTGACGAAAACAAACCCGACGGCATCTGCGTGATAACTCCCGACAAACTCGATGCGTTTGTACGCGACATGCCGCTAAAGAAAATTCCGGGCGTTGGCAAAGTTACTATGCAAAAGCTGCAGCGCATGGGCCTTAATACCTGCAATGACGTTCGTCAGTATCCTTTTGAGCGTATTCAAAAAGAGCTGGGTAAATTTGGTAGTGTGCTGTGGGAGCGGGCTCATGGCATCGATGAGCGTGAGTTGTCAGTATCTCGAGAGCGCAAGTCTATAGGGGTAGAGCGTACGCTAAGTGATGATATACATACACTTGATGAATGTATCGACTTCTTGCCCCACTTGTTTGAAAAGCTTCAAGAGCGAATGGATAATCACAAAAAGCGAACGGGTAAACCGGTACGCATTCGCACGCAGGGCGTGAAGCTTAAGTTCAATGACTTTCAGCTAACCACGGTCGAGCATCGCTGTGCAACCCTTGATGAAGCGTATTTTCGTACACTCATGCAGGAAGCCTTTGAACGAGCAACAGGGCGGGGTATTCGACTTGTGGGCGTTCACATAGGCCTCGCCGCCGACCAATCAACACAACAGCTGGTTTTGCCTTTTGAAAGTACTTAGCAGCGCGCTATTGTTAACCTTTAATGTAAAGCGAAGGCTAACTGACCTTTAATTTTTGACTCAATTTTTCGAGAAGGACGTTATGAACGCTAAACAACTTAAAACCCCCGGTCGCTATAAGCACTACAAAGGGAACTTATATGATGTATATGAAATTGCTACCCATTCAGAAGATGAAAGTAAGCTTGTGGTTTATCGTCCGTGCTACGGCGAAAAAGCGCTGTGGGTGCGTCCACTGGAAATGTTTTTCGAAACGGTGGAAAAAGGCGGGCAAACGTTTCCTCGTTTTGAATACGTAGGCGAGATCCCTGATGATGAAAAAATGATCTAATTGTGAAATTGGGTCATAGTGTAAGAGGTCTTATTTAAACAGGCTTCTAACAAGGAAATAATAATGAAAACTGTACCTCGTTTTAAAACCCATATTTTGGCTGCGCTTATTGCCGCGAGCCCATTTGCACTTTCACCGTTTAACACTGCCATTGCGCAAGATAGATTTGCCGATGTCGAAGTTAAAGCAACAGCGATTAAAGGCTCTGTGCACATGCTTACGGGTGCAGGGGGCAATATTGGCGTGTCGGCCGGGGAAGATGGGGTGCTAATCATCGATGACCAATTTGCGCCACTGGCTGAGAAGATAGCGGCGCAACTAGGGCAGCTTGGCAGCGATAAACCAAAGTACGTGATCAATACCCATTACCACGGCGATCACACGGGTTCTAATGCGTTTTTCCATAGCCATAAAGGGGCGACTATTCTAGCCCATGAAAACGTTCGCGTGCGTTTAGCCGATGATGAAAAAGTAAAACCAGAAGCGCTCCCCACCATTACTTATGAAGATGGCATTAAAATTTACTTCAATGGTGAAACCCTTCACGTGATGCACTTAGCAGTAGGCCACACCGACGGCGATAGCGTAGTGTGGTTTGAGCAACCAAACGTAATGCACACAGGGGATTTGTTCTTTAATGGTCGTTTTCCCTACATTGACCAAGGCGCAGGTGGCAATGTTGAAGGCTATATGGACTCAGTAAAACAGCTGCTTGCTAAAATAGATGACGAGACGGTTATCATTCCTGGCCATGGCGACATAAGTAACAAGCAAGAATACAGCGCATTTTTAGCTATGATCTCTGAAACGTTCAACTACGTTAAGGCACTTAAGCAAGACGGCAAAACCCTTGATGAAGTTAAAGCGATGGGCTTAGATGAAAAATGGGCTGACTGGGGTTGGAATTTCATTAGCGAAGAGAAGTGGATAACTACGCTTTACACCGATGCTTAAAAAGCAACGTCGCGTTTAATAATGAATAAATGAGCAGGGGAGTATCTCTTACTACCCTGCAATTTATTTAAAAGGGGTTTTCACAAAGTTGTCGGGCACATGGTTCAAGGACAAAAAGCTTTCAGATGTCTGCTAAGCAGTTTCTCGTATTTTAAGCTCAAAAGGTAAAACTTGGCTCGCTGGTTCAACGTCTTCGCCTTCTATTAGCGCTATCAATGACTCGGTTGCCATTTCAGCCATCTTTCGGCGCGGGACTGAAACCGTTGTTAGAGCTGGGTAAATTGAACGCGCAAAACTCAGGTCGTTAAAACCGCAGATATCGATATCTTTGCCAGGCTTGATACCTCGCCTATTACATTCCATCACTGCGCCGGCCGCAAGTTCGTCACTTACAAAAAATAGCGCGTCTGTATCGGGCCACTTATGCAGTGTTTCTGAGAGAAGCTCAGCACCAGCTTGAAATGAAGCGTCGGCTCTAGAGGAGACATATCGCTCTGCTGATAGCCCTGCATTGTCCAGCGCGGTTTCCCAGCCTTGTTTTCTCAATATTGCGCGCCAATCTAAAAACAAAGAGCAAAAGGCAATATTACGGCGCCCTTTGTCGATGAGATGTTGGGTCATAGATTGGGCTGCTAATTCGTTATTTACCCCATAGTTAATATCAAAGGGCTCACTAGAAATATCCATAATTTCGGCGACAGGCGTCCCTGTGGCTAGCAGCATTTTTCTCGTTTCTTCAGTATGGCGCGTCGAAGTAAGAATGAAGCCACTCACGTTCTGTTGAATGTAAGATTCGACAGTACGCTCCTCGCCAAGCTCGGTATAGGTCGAGTCGCCAATCATCAGTGCATAATTTGCCTTATCGGCAACGGCCTTCACACCTAACATTACATCGTTAAACACATTGTTTCCGAAGGATGGGAGTAATAATGCAATGGTTCTATTGTTGTCTGCACATAGCGATTGGGCGGCCCGGTTAGGGATATAATTTAGCTCTCGCGCTGCCTTTTTAATTTTGAGGGCTAACGATTTAGAAATGCCGCTAGAATTATTTAGTGCCCGAGATACAGTAGTTTTGTGAACCCCTAAATGATTGGCATCTGATATTTTGGTGCGAGACTTTTTTACCTTACTCATTCTTCAATCTTTTAACGTGCCGCTAGTTCCGGTAATCAGCGCAGTAGACGAAATAACGTCGCCATTCCTATACTGATATTAAGGGGCGAATAAAGTCTTCGGCTTGCTTAGATACATGCTCGAATGACTGCGCCACATCAATAATGAATGCGCTTTCTTTTGAAGGCAGCTCTAAGGCTGCAAACTGGCTTTCGAGCATAGCATCACCGTTAAAAAAATGCTCCCGTTGTTTTAATCGCGCGCTTAGCACTGACTGTGAAGCTTGAAGATAAATAAAATGGCAGTGAGATGAAATGTCTTTGGTTAACACGTCGCGATAGGCTGAGCGCAGCGCTGAACAGCTTATTACAACGTTTCGGCCAGCGTGAAGGTGCTGTTTGGCAATCATGTTTAGGGTAATTAGCCATTCCCATCTGTCTGCGTCTTGTAGTGGTATGCCAGAAGACATCTTTTCTACGCTTGTTGCGCTGTGATAGCGATCTCCTTCTTCAAAAGGCATAGCAAACCGTTCAGCTAAATGTCGACTTAATGTTGATTTTCCCGTCCCTGAAACTCCCGAAACGAAAAATACATGGCGATGGGTCATAAATTTACTTCTCACAGTTTAGTTCAGGAGGATACGTAGAGATATTCTCACTATCAGCACTACCATAAATATTAGTTTGGAAACCGGTTGCGTTCAAGTGGTGATTATAATATTGTTATGAAAATACAATCTATTTAATAAATAATTAACATCGGCCGGGAAGTAGTTAGGTCGATGTTGGTAGCAAGCTAATGTTGGCTTGTGGCTTTGTCATGCCATGACGAGGCCGTAATCAGGTACCAGAGAACACGTATGACCGATACCTTTTCACTTCTTTTTGTCGCCATTTGTAGCATTGTGCTTCTAACTTATTTAGTGGTAGTTAGAAAAGTGCATGCTTTCATTGCTATTTTGGTGGCTGCAGCATTTGTCGGCCTTGGAACGGGAATGCAAGCGGCCGATGTGCTGGCATCCATGCAATCAGGCATGGGCAATACGCTGGGATTTGTGGCCACTATCGTTGGGCTGGGTGCTATGTTCGGGCAGTTCTTAGAAGAGTCTGGTGGTATCGATAGACTCGCGCAAACCATTAATACTAAGTTTGGTGAGAAGAACAGCCAGTGGGCGGTTGTGCTAACGGGGTTTTTGGTGGCAATTCCAGTTTTCTTTGAAGTGGGGCTCATTATCTTAATGCCACTAATTTATTCATTGGCAAAGAAGTCAGGAAAATCGCTCATTTACTACGGTATTCCGCTTACTGCCGGGCTTGCCGTAACCCATGCCTTTATACCTCCTACACCAGGTCCCGTCGCAGTAGCCTCAATTTTAGGGGCAGATATCGGCTTAGTCATATTATTCGGATTTATTGTGGGCGTACCTTGCGCATGTTTAGCCGGTCCAATTTATGCGACGTTTTTAGCCAAGCGCTTGTATGTTCCGGTTCCTGCTCACATTTTAGAGGCGTCGCACAATAAACCAGCGCACCTTCCAAGTTTTACTTCAGTGGCTGCGCTACTGATATTGCCTCTGGTGGCTATTTTGATTGGAACATTAGCGAAGTTCACGCTGCCAGATAGTTTCTTCAAAGAAGCGTTGCTATTTATTGGTCATCCCTTCATTGCCCTGACCATCGCCACCATCGCCTGTTTTAAAGTACTTGGGAAGAAGCAGGGCTTATCTAGCGAGCAAATTAGAAACATCGCATCGAGAGGGTTAGAACCGGTTGCCTTGGTGATTCTGGTAACAGGCGCGGGTGGCATGTTTAAACAAGTGCTCATCGATTCTGGGGCGGGGCAGGCCTTCGCCGATGTTGTCGCACTATCGCCGCTCCCCCCGCTGGCAGCCGGGTTTCTTATCGCAATTTCAGTCAGAATTATTCAAGGCTCGGCAACGGTTGCCATGTTAACAGCTGCAGGTTTAATGGGCCCTGTAGTGCAGGAGTTCGCCTTTTCACCTGCAGTGCTTGCGCTGATGACAATCGCTATCGCAGCGGGGGCCACGGCCATGTCTCATGTGAACGATACGGGGTTTTGGATCATTAATCGTTATTTTGATATTTCGGTGAAAGAAACCTTTGTTTCTTGGACGTGCATGGCGACCTTAATAGGGTTTATTGGGCTTTTTCTTGTGTTATTGCTCGGTCTGTTCGTTTGATATCTTAAAACGCTGGGCGAACTTTTTTTAGTATTTTTTTAGCATGCTTGGAAACCGGTTTCCAAGTGGCGATATAGGAGTATAAATGAATGGCTAATATTTTCGATACTGTGCGCTGTCGCACAATCCCAAGAGTTGGAGCATTCTTGCTTTGTGTTATTGCTTTTGCAGGCTATGCCGAAGATGAATTATCGAAAGAAAGCAGCATTTATTACCCTGAAGTCGAGCTTGAAGAGCTGTTTATTGATGTTCAGGTATCTAAAATTTTAGATGACTACAAAACTTTTGTTGACGCTATCCCAAAAAGTTCTCCACGAGAGGTGTTAAAGCGCTATCGAGCATTAAAGGGCACGCCAGAATTTGATCTTAAGACCTTTATTCACTCGCACTTCATCCTTCCTGAAAGCCCGAGTAT
The DNA here is from genome assembly GCF_902705815.1 of Alteromonas infernus. NCBI lineage: Bacteria > Pseudomonadati > Pseudomonadota > Gammaproteobacteria > Alteromonadales > Alteromonadaceae > Alteromonas > Alteromonas infernus. The sequence goes on along the minus strand of NZ_CACSIG010000042.1, from coordinate 82,191 downwards.
AAAGAGCGGCGCGCATGAGGAACACTTACAAAATCACTTAAATAATCACTGGAAGAATCTAGTCAGGCATCCTCGCAAAACATCTGAATATTCAAGTCTTATTGATTTACCTAACCCCTATATTGTTCCCGGTGGAAGATTTAGAGAAATGTTCTATTGGGATAGCTATTTTTCAATTGTAGGGCTGCTTGAATCTGGTGAAGACGAATTGGCGCTGGGAATGATTGATAACTTTGCGTATTTAATAGATAGCTTCGGCTTCATACCAAATGGCAACCGCAGTTATTTTCTAAGCCGCTCTCAACCCCCTTTATTTGCGGCAACAATCCTTGCTTACGCTGAAAAGCACGGGCTTGATGCCGTTATTCAATTTCTGCCACAGCTTGAAAAAGAATATCAATACTGGATGGATGGTAATGATTCTGTGCCACAGGAAGCAGTAGAAGGTGTGCACCTTATTGTATTGGAGAATGGTGATTACTTAAATCGATACGCAGGCGCTAAAGAAGAGCCTAGAGCCGAAGCGTATGGCAAAGAGTTACGTTGGGCCTCAGCACTGCCAGAGCGCGAGCGAGGTATGTATCACAAGCATCTAAGAGCAGTATGTGAATCAGGATGGGATTTTAGTAGTCGCTGGTTCAGAGATGGTATGAATAAGTCGACGACATACGCGATGGACATAATCCCGGTAGACCTAACCAGTTTACTATTTCAAATCGAGCATACTCTAGCGGTACTTTTTCATCACACAGAAAACAGCAAAAAGAGCGAGCATTATTTCGCTGCATCCGAGCGTCGAAAAGCTTTACTTCATAAGTATCACTTCGACGAGAAAACAGGAACGTACCAGGATTATGACTATGTTCAGGGAAAGTTAACTGGACGCATGTCAATGGCAATGGCTTATCCGTTATTTGTAGGAGCTGCAACCGCGTCATCAGCGAACAGCGTTTCAAAGTACCTCAATCAGCATTTTTTAAAGCAGGGCGGTTTTGTTTCCACGTTGGTGGAGACAGGGGAGCAGTGGGATTATCCAAACGGATGGGCTCCTCTTCAGTATATCGGTGTTAAAGGCTTACTGACTTATAACAAACACGCGCTTGCGAATGACGCAATGAGCAGATGGTTAGCGCTAAATGAAAAAGTGTACCAAGCCGAAGGGAAAATGATGGAGAAGTACAACGTCGTCGACACCACATTAAAAGCAGGCGGTGGAGAATACCCTACGCAAGATGGCTTCGGATGGACAAACGGAGTGGACCTCGCTTTTTACCGATTACTGGCCGAGCAGAATGTAGCGTCGAAGTAGCGATTAACAAAATTCACAAAAACAACAACACAACACATTACACACCACACAATTAGGAGACTTGTATGAAGTTAAGGATGTTCAAAGCGAGTATGTTAGCGGTATCGGTTTCATCTGTTTTTGTATGCAATGGCGTGTTAGCCCAGCAGGAAGAGGGAGCAACTCAGCAAGATATAGAAGTCATTTCTGTAGCAGGGATTCGAGGTGCCTTGGCACGTTCGCAAGCTGTTAAAATGGACGCAGCTTCTATTATCGAGTCCATTTCGGCAGAAGATATTGGTAAATTGCCAGACTCTTCTATAGCAGAATCCTTAGCGCGGCTCCCTGGCTTATCGGGCGAGCGAAGTGGCGGACGCACATCAGGCATATCTATCCGCGGATTCAAAGAGGATTTTACGGGCACATCGTTAAACGGAAGAGAACTGATTGGAATCGGTGACAACCGCGGTGTGGAGTATGACCTATATCCTTCAGAGATAATGACAGGTGCTACGATATACAAGACCACTCAAGCAGACCTTATGGTTCAAGGTATTGGTGGTACTGTGGATTTACAAACTGTACGCCCTCTTCAAGCTGAAGAATCTTATACAATCAATACCAGCTATGAAGTAGGGGAGCGAGACTCTGATAACCCTGAATTCGATAATGAAGGGCACAGACTCGCGTTATCATTAAACAAGAAATTTGCTGATGACAAAGTGGGTTTCGCTCTCGCACTTGCTACGACGACCTCTCCGAATAATCAAAGAAATTATGGAGTATGGGGCTACGGAACTAATTCGGCTGGCCAAATTTTACCTACCGGAATCAGTAGTCATGTGATCAGCACGGAACTTGAGCGAGATACGGTATCTGCTGTTCTACAATATCAGCCCTCTGATAGCTTAGATATTGTCGTGGATATATTGTCTATCGACTATTCAGACTCAGGGGTACGACGAGGTATTATTGACCCGTTTACTGCAGTAAATGTTACTGGTTCTGGAGCTAACTCTACAGGAACGCAGATAAACGCCAATTCAGTTTTGCGAACCGATCCCCGACAAAAAGATGGTGAATTAGACACCTTCGGCCTCAATGCGACTTATTTCCTCAATGACAACTGGTCAGTAGAACTCGACGTCGCGCGAAGTGATTCCAAAAAGCGTGATTTACGTGGCGAGTCTTATGCAGGTCTTGGGCGTTCAGGTGCTTTAGATCCCTCTCAATATGGCTCGCGAGAGTTCGTAATGTCACCTGATGGGATAGTTTTTACCGACTCCAGTGGGTTAGATGTTTTTTCAGACCCAACCCTGCTGCAATTGGCAGGGCCGCAAAGTTGGGGCGGCGGTATGGCAAGTTTGGCCGAACAGTTCGAAACCGATGTATTGCAAGCGAATGGTAATCCATTTTCATACCTTAATGGGCAAGACGGCTTCTTAAACTATGCCGACTTTGGCGAAGAACTTACTACTGTTAAATTAGAGCTTTCCGGCCTGGTAGATGGTGAGTTCTTTTCTAAATTTACAGCCGGTGTTAACTTTTCTGACCGCTATAAAGACAAAGTGAATAAAGGTTTCTTTGCGACCGCTGATTCCTATCCATTCAGCGATTCCATTCCGAGCGATTATGTATACGGCACTGCCGATTTGACGTGGATGGGGTTAGGTGAAGTGGTGGCATATGATGGATTTCGCCCTTACAGAGATGGGACTTACACGCAGAACGACGCAGGGTTTTTGGAACCAGATCGTTTAGGTGACACCTACGAGGTGGAAGAAGAGGTCTTAACCCTTTATGCAAAAACTGACTTTGAATTCAGCTTCAATGAAATGTTCTTGTCAGGAAACCTTGGTGTTCAATATGTGGATACGAAACAGTCCTCTATTGGCACGATAGCGGTGATAGGTAGCAATTTTAAAGTGTGTGACGACAACAACGATGATCTGGTTGATGAATCATGCCTAGTAGATATGGGAGACAGCTATAGTCATCTGTTACCGAGTTTAAACCTTAGTTTAGAGTTCAAGACTGGGCAGTTTCTTAAATTTGCTGCGAACAAAACCATTAGCCGCGCTCGCATTGACCAAATGAAGGCCTCTGGGTTCGTCAAGTTCACCCAAAATATTGATCAAATTTCGATTCCTAATACTCAAGAGGCCGTCGAAAATTATGGTTCGCCTTGGTCTAAGTTTTCAGGTAACCCGCTTCTACGACCATTGGAATCAAACAATTTCGATCTGTCATATGAAAATTATTTCAGTGACGAAGGTTATTTTGCGCTCGCTTACTTCTATAAGGATCTTGTGAATTGGACGCGCGATGGAAGCCAGTGGATTGACTTTACCAATGATGAAACGAATGGCGGAGCAAACTACTTTGTGCCTGGTTTTCACGACCGTGTTATTGAAGCTGACGGCATTTACGGGCCTGCAAACGTAGCCTATGAAGCAGGAGATATCGTCACTCCTCCTGATCTAGGAACTTACTCGTTCTTTGAAGACGGTTTAGAAGGAAAAGTAGAGGGTGTTGAAGTCACCCTGAATTTACCATTCAATGCGTTTACTACAGCGCTAGACGGCTTTGGTACAGCTGCTTCATTTACTTATGTGGATGCCGAGCTAGAAGATGGTTCAAGAGTACCTGGGCAATCAGATAAATCTTACTCATTGACGGTTTATTATCAGTACGAAGGCTTTGAAATTCGCCTAGCAACCACTCATCGAACTGACTTTTTAACTTACCAAAGGGGTGGGTCGAATAAAATCGAGGAAGCAACGCGCAGTGATGTAACCTTGGTCGACGCACAGATTAGCTATGACTTTGCTGACTCGGGAATAGAGTATCTAGAAGGCCTAAGAGTGTCCTTGTCGGGGACGAACCTTGCTGACGAAGATGAAGAAACGATAGATGATGCGACTGGTGTGGTATCTTCAAGACGTCAATTCGGTCCTAGTTATTTGTTAAATCTAAACTACTCCTTCTAATCCACCCACCGTTCCTTAGATAAAAAAGGGTAGCGCGAGTACATTTATCTCGCGCTACCCTTAATTTTGTTTCTTACCAACTACCTTAGAATCTACTCATCATCACGCTTAGAGGCGTCATGAAACGTCTGAATATAAAGCTGCTCTACTTTATCTCGCGCCCATTGGGTTTTTCTAAGGAACTTAAGTGAAGATTTAATCGAAGGATCGTTACTAAAACAGTTCACTTTGATGCGGTAATACAATCCATCCCATCCGTAACGCTCGTGAAGTTGCGTGACGATTTTCTCTAGCGTTAAGCCATGTAAGGGGTTATTGGGTTGTTGATTCATAAAGTGCCACTGCTTGTTCTAGATTAAGACCCTATTCTAGCACGAACCCACTTGCAGCGTATCAATGCGCTAGGCTTTACCTTCAATTGTTTCACACGAGGGTAATTGTTTTGTGTTTGGTATCAAAGGTTGGCTAGCATCGTTCACTTTCGTCGATGGAGTTTGCACTGCTTTAGGCTTTCTCGGCGTCTTATATAGCGGCCATATCAGTTGCTCTTTCCAGTTAGCGTAAAACATGCCTTCTATGCCGTATTGCGCAGGATATTGGCGCGTGATTTTAGCGGTACCAAATAGCACATCCCAAAAGAATAACAGATTTCCATAATTACCTTTGTAGTTGGTAATGCCATCATCCGCTTTTAAGCCATGGTGGGCACTGTGTGTCGAAGGGGTAGATATTGTGCGCTCTACCACCCAAGCTATGGGATGTAGCCATGGCGTTTGATATAGCAATCTATCCCATTTCCACTCGGCGTGTGCGCCTGTGATTACGGTAAGCTTGACCACCAAATAGAATGCGTAAGTCCACCCTAGCCCTAAATAAATCAGTGCACCAGAAAACCACAGCGAAGGCATAAATAAGTAATAGAAAAAGTTGTTCCTGTAGATGATGCGAACGCTCATGTATTTGGCGTTGTGGTGAGCCCTGTGCAAGTTATAAAGAAAGCGCGTGGAGTGAGATAGTCTATGCCACCAGTATTGCATCATGTCATCGAATATCAATAGCAGCGCGATGTGTATAAGGACCGGCGAGTCGGCAAGTGCACCTTGAAGCTGAGGAAAGGCTAACGCCATGATGGCGGCAGAACTAAACAGGACAAAAGGTTGGGTTACCACAAACAACAGCAACGTACCGATAAGCTCTACCTTCCCATCATCACTGACTTCGCTGGACTTTTTAAATAGCTTACCGTTTTTTGCTTCCGACAGCGCAAAGGTGATGAACACCGCCAAAATTGCCCACTGATAATTCATTATTGTATTACCTGCTATTTGAATGTTGTCGAACAATTTACATTGAGTTAACATTCAAGAATATATACAAGTATAGTTTTGGAGTCGTATGTCTTACATTCACGGTATAGCGCAAACGGTGATGCCCGACGACTACCTTGATAACTGTATGCCTTACGGTAACGTTAAAGCCTATGCGGCTAGCGCTACAATTCATGATAGAGGGAGCAAGAATAAAGGGCTGTCTATCGTTGTCTCGGGAGAGGTGAAAATAGGAAACTATGGCTTAGATGGCAGCTATCAAATTACAACGATTTTGCGCAGGGGAGACACCTTTGGCGAGTTTACTTTGTATGCATCACTTGCTAGAACACACCACGCCCAAGCGCTAACTGAATGTAAAATATTACAAATTCCCGAGCCAGCATTTCATTCACTGGTAAGCCAACATCCTGCTATTGCTGCTTTTATTACACGTTCTTTAGCAATAAAGCTACACGCCGCGTTAGAGAGGCTGGATGATATTCGCCGTTTACCCACTCACGTTCAGTTAGCCAAACTCATTTACCAGGCGCATTTAACCTCTCGACGCGACTTCATACCTTTGCGCCAAAGTGATTATGCCGAAAGGCTTGGCGTTACAGTACTTACCGCGCATAAGTCGCTCACTAAATTATATGACATGCAACTCCTTGAAAAGCGCTATGGCGGGGTTGTGATAAGCAACATCGAGCGTCTTGAAAAATTCTTGAAGGAAAGTTCCTCGCTGTTGCCCATATAGCAATTAGTGGGGCTGCAAGCCATCTAAAATAATATGCTGAATGTTCTTTAAGGTGCTTTCAAAAAAAACGGGGTCGCTTAAATCGTTGCCAGTGACGGCCTTTATCTGAACACTGAAGTCTGCGTAATGTTGAGTTATGGCCCAGATGCTAAATATTAAATGAACGGGCTCTACTGCATTGAGTTTACCTGCAGTAATCCACTCATTGATTACGGCGCTTTTGGCGTCGAGCAAGGCTTTAAGCGGTGTCTCTAATTCTTTGATCAAAAGCGGTGCACCTTGTACTACTTCCATACAAAAAAGCTTGGATTCGGCGGGGTTGTCTCGCGACATTTCAAGCTTAACTTTAATGTACTCTCTTAACGTTTCTACAGGCTCTTGCTCTGCAGAAAAGCTTTGTAGGGGACTTAACCACACATCTAGTAGGTGAGTGATCACTGATAAATACAGCCCATCTTTGCTTTTAAAATAATAAAGTAAGTTGCTTTTCGATACGTTGGCTAGCTCGGATATTTGTTCCACCGTTGTTCCGCTTACTCCATTTTTTGAAAACAACGTAAGGGCTGCCTGCATAATTCGAGCGCGCTTTTCCTTCAGTGCTTTTTCTCGGCGTTTTTGGGCCGTGGGGCTAAATGCGCGGGCTGGTTTTGTAGTTGCTTTACCTTCAGACTTCATCACTTCTTAACTGCAGCATTTTATATTCATATACCTAGTTTACGCGGAGTTAGTGTAGCGATAAACCGCTTTGCACAAAATTGCACCAAATAAGTTCACCTGCACTGGACTGGATGTTTCAAATTGAACCAAAAGGTCCATTTTAAACTTGGTACTATGTTAAGTTGTTGAAAATTAACAAGTAAATTAATTGGCCTGTTTTATGCTGTTCAGTCTTTGTACCGCCTCTTCAAATATTTGAACTCGGCAACCTGACAAAAAGCTGTTTAAACAGCTCAAAACGCATACAAGCAGAGGGAACAACATGGATATTGGTGTATTTATTCCGATTGGTAACAACGGCTGGTTAATTTCTAAAAATTCACCTCAGTTCAAACCAACGTTCGATCTCAACAAAGAGATTGTGATGAAGGCTGAAAAGTACGATATGGATTTCGCACTCTCGATGATCAAGTTACGAGGATTTGGCGGTGAAACGGAGTTTTGGGATTACAACTTAGAATCGTTCACCCTAATGGCCGGTCTTGCTGCCGTTACTTCAAAAATTCAGCTATATGCCACAGCCGCCACGTTAGTTTTACCGCCAGCGATTATGGCGCGTATGGCAACCACTATCGATTCCATTTCTAACGGCCGCTTTGGCGTGAACTTAGTTACCGGGTGGCAGCGCCCCGAGTACTCCCAAATGGGCATGTGGCCTGGCGACGAATTCTTTGGTAATCGCTATGAGTACCTTGATGAATACATCACGGTGGTTAAAGAGTTGTGGGAAACGGGAAAAAGTGATTTTAAAGGCGAGCACTTCCAAATGGATGACTGCCGAATGCTGCCTAAACCTCAGCGTAAGATACCGCTTATCTGCGCGGGCCAAAGTGCCGCGGGTATGGATTTCTCTGCCCGCCACGCCGACTATAACTTCTGCTTTGGCAAAGGTGTGAATACGCCCACCGCATTCGCACCCACTGCAGCGCGCTTAACCGAAGCAGCTGAAAAACACGGTCGTAGCGTAGGTTCTGCGGTACTTGTTATGGTCATTGCCGATGAAACCGACGAAAAAGCCATGGCAAAGTGGGAAAGCTATAAAGACGGAAAAGATCAGTCGGCTTTAGATTGGATGGCAACCCAAGGTGCCGCTGATAAGAAGTCGGGCAAAGACACTAACATTCGCGATATGACCAACCCCACGTCTGCAGTTAACCTGAATATGGGAACGCTAGTTGGCTCGTATGCGTCGGTAGCTTCAATGCTCGATGAAATTGCGACGGTTCCGGGTTGTGAAGGGGTACTGCTAACGTTTGATGATTTCTTAAAAGGTATGGATGACTTCGGTACTAAAATTCAGCCACTGATGAAATCGCGCCAGCACCTGCTAAACACATCAGGAGCTGCCTAATGTCTGCCGGTGATGTGTTTGAAGTCTCAGGCTGTTTTCAGGAACGCCAAACCGGGCAGCCTGTATTGCCCGCTAAACCTGAACCTTTAACGTTAAACCCCAGTGAGACCGCCGTTATCGTAGTGGATTTACAAAACGCATACGCCAGTAAAAACGGGTATTTAGATAAGGCTGGGTTTGATGTCTCAACGACCGAACCTGTGATAGCCAATACCGTCAAGGTGCTGGATACCGCTCGCGCTGCAGGTATGCCGGTAGTCTTCTTACAAAACGGTTGGGATACCGATTATAAAGAGGCTGGCGGCCCCGGTTCACCGAACTGGTACAAATCGAATGCCCTTAAAACCATGCGCAAACAGCCAGAGCTTAAGGGTAGTTTGCTTGCCAAAGGAACGTGGGACTATGCGCTTGTGGATGCGCTAAAACCGCAAGATGGCGATATCGTTATTCCCAAGACCCGCTACAGCGGTTTTTACAACACCAATTTAGACAGCATGCTGCGGGCCCGCGGTATCCGTAACCTGGTGTTTACCGGCATTGCCACCAATGTGTGTGTGGAATCCACCTTACGCGATGGATTTCACTTAGAGTACTTTGGGGTAGTACTTGCTGATGCAGCCTATCAAGCCGGCCCTCCTGAAATACATGAGGCCTCACTTTTTAATATTCAAACATTCTTCGGATGGGTATCTACCACAGCCCAGTTCTGTGAAGTGTTTGAGGGGGCGAGTTAGGCGGTGTTTTATTGGCCAAGGCTCGCCACGTACAACAAAGCAGCGCGGTAATGCACTAAGCACAAATTGAAAGAAACCATTTATAAGCGCTAAGCAAAGTAGCTATGCATAGATAGCGCAACGAGAAGGATGAAAACATGCCAAAGAAAGCGATTATTCCAGCCGGTACGTCTACACCGATAGCCCCTTTTGTTCCAGGGTCTATGGCTGACAACATTTTATATGTGTCGGGTACGTTACCGTTTAACGAAAACAATGACGTGGTTCACGTGGGCGATGCCGAAGCGCAAACACGCCACGTGTTAGAAACCATCAAGAGCGTTATTCAAGAAGCCGGTGGCACCATGGAAGATGTAACCTTTAACTCTATCTTCATTACAGATTGGGACGACTATGCGGCGGTAAACAAAGTGTATGCTGAATACTTCCCGGGTGAAAAGCCAGCGCGCTATTGCATTAAGGTAGGCCTGGTAAAGCCGGAAGCCTTAATAGAAATCGCTTCTGTCGCGCACATAGGGTAAGCGGTTATGTTTGGACTCCCCGCTAACTGTGCCCACTGGTTCTATGTAGGTGAGCTCTATGCCTTCTGAAATGCAGGCCGGCGGCACCAGTATGAAAAGCGAAATGCGCAGCAAGTTACATTACGAAATTCACGGGCTAACGTCGCCAGATGCGCCAACCGTTGTTTTTAGTTCGGGGCTAGGTGGCGCAGCTAAGTTTTGGCAGCCCCAATTGGCTGACTTTACCCAAGGCTACCGGGTGATCACTTACGATCAGCTTGGAACTAACAAAAGTGTGGGTGACTTGCCAGCGAACTACAGCATTTCTGATATGGCAAATGAACTCAATGTATTGCTGAAAAAACTTAAGGTGCAGCAATGTCACTTCGTTGGTCACGCGCTTGGTGGCCTGGTAGGGCTTCAGCTTGCGTTAACTCAGCCTGATTTGCTTAAAAGCATGGTTTTAGTAAACGCATGGAGTAGCCCAAACCCGCACACGCTGCGCTGCTTTGACATACGCAAAGCCTTATTGGCAGCAGATAGAAAAGATATGTACCTACAGCTACAGGCGTTACTGCTGTTTCCGCCTGACTGGATAGCCCAAAACGCCGAGCACTTGGAAGAGGAAGAGGCACATTTGCTTAACCACTTTCCCAACGTGAATAACTTGCTTGCTCGTATTGGCGCACTTAGCACATTCGATATTGATGACAAGTTAATGAGCATCACCACGCCAACATTTGCGCTGGCGAACAAAGACGACACCCTTGTGCCCTGGCAGCGCTCTCGGATGTTAGTAGACCGCATGCCTAATGCCGAACTGTCGGTGATGGAATATGGCGGTCATGCCTCAAGCATTACTGTGCCTGATGCATTTAATAAATTGGTATTGGAATATTTGCAGCGCGTAGCGTAGTCGCAAGCCGTGCTCCTACACAAGCGTTGCCATCAAAGTCATTTAAGACTTTGTCGAACAACTTAAAACACTGGAAAGAATTTGAAATGACGGTATCAGAGACAACTGAAATTGGAACAAAAAAACCTATTAGCGAAAGTGGTCTAGCCCAGCTATTTAGTGATGCACACACCCACACCACCTGGTTGGATAAAACGATAGATGACGCCGTGCTAAAGCAGCTTTATGACTTGGTGAAAGTAGGCTCGACATCGGCAAACTGCAGCCCGGCGCGCTTTGTTTTTATTTCGTCAGATGAAGGGCGGGAGAAACTCAAACCTTGTCTTTCAAGCGGTAATGTTGAGCAAACCATGACAGCCCCTTGTACGGTCATTGTGGCTTACGATGAAGAATTCTATGAAGAATTACCTACGCTATTTCCTTATGCAGACGCTAAGAGCTGGTTCACCTCAAGCCCAGAAGCGGCTTATGAAACGGCGATGCGAAACAGCTCAATGCAAGGCGCGTATTTAATTAGCGCTGTCCGCGCACTTGGGCTCGATGCCGGTGCCATGTCTGGCTTTAACCCCAAATTACTCAATGAGACCTTCTTTTCAGATAGCACGTGGAAGGTGAACTTCTTACTGAACATCGGCTATGGCGACGGCAAGAAAGTCCATAAACGTTTGCCTCGCTTAAGCTTCGAACAAGCTTGTCAAATACTGTAACGCTAACGAAAAAGGATATACGTATGACTATTACCGCAATAAAAAACGCAGTAACAGAAGTGCTTCCCCCGGTAACCCCAGAGGCATACCGACAAGGCATGTCTAGCTTAGCGGCAGCCGTAAATGTCGTTACAACAAATGGCCCAGAGGGGCGAGCAGGCTTTACCGCCACAGCGGTGTGCAGCGTAAGCGACAGCCCAGCGACCTTACTGGTGTGCTTAAACCGAAGCGCCTCTGTGCATCAGGTGTTTAAAAACAGCACGCATCTAGTTATTAACACGCTAACCTCGCAGCATCAGTCAATTTCAAACACCTTCGGTGGTAAAGCACCTATGAATGAACGCTTTGAAATTGGTGAATGGGTGGAATCGACTACCGGCTGCCCAAGGCTTGCCGATGCTGCAGTAAGCTTTGATTGCATTATCACAGATGTAAAAAGTGTGGCCACACACGATGTGCTTTTCTGTCAGGTGGTAGACATTAAGCAAGACCCAGAGGCCGACGCACTTTTATATTATCAGCGTGGCTATCACAGCGCGTGCAAAGACGCATAACTAAAGGATTAGATTTGAAATGAAAGTAGTAGGCCACTTCATAAATGGTGAAACCTGCACGCCGAAAGGGCGCATGCAAGATGTCTATAACCCGGCAACGGGGGAAGCAGAAAAACTGGTTTTACTGGCATCGAAAGCCACGGTGAACGATGCCATTGTGAGCGCACAGCAAGCGTTCCCTCAATGGCGGAATACCCCGGTTAGCAAGCGCGCTCGCATCATGTTTAAATTCAAAAGTTTACTGGAAGAGCATGCTGAAGAGATAACCGCACTAATTGGCGCGGAGCACGGAAAAATAAGCCACGATGCGGCAGGAGAACTGCAGCGTGGTATCGAGAACGTAGAGTTTGCCTGTGGTGCACCACAGTTGCTTAAAGGCGAGCACAGTAAGAATGTTGGGCCAAGCATAGATTCATGGAGTGAGTTTCAGCCTCTTGGTGTGGTTGCTGGCATTACGCCATTCAACTTTCCCGCTATGGTGCCGCTTTGGATGTTCCCGCTTGCCATTGTGTGCGGAAATACATTTGTACTTAAGCCTTCAGAACGCGACCCAAGCTGCGCCATTTTCTTAGCTAAGCTACTCAAAGAAGCCGGGCTACCTGATGGCGTATTTAATGTGGTGAATGGCGATAAAGAAGTCGTTGATCAAATTCTTGATGATGAACGCATTAAAGCGGTGAGTTTTGTAGGCTCTACGCCTATTGCTGAATACATCTATTCAAAAGCAAACGCGAACGGCAAGCGCTGCCAAGCCTTAGGCGGCGCTAAAAACCACGCTATTGTTATGCCAGATGCTGACATTGATAACGCGGTAAACCAGTTGCTTGGCGCAGCTTTCGGTTCTTCCGGGGAACGCTGTATGGCGTTATCAGTAGTGGTAGCGGTGGGCGATGAGGTGGCCGACAAAATCGTAGGTAAAATGCAAACAGCCATGAAAGGCTTGAAAGTGGGGGCATTTGACGATGCATCTAACGATTTTGGCCCGCTTATTACTCTACAGCACAAAGAGAAAGTAGAAGGTTATATCACCAGTGCCGCTGAGCAAGGCGCTAACGTGGTGGTGGATGGGCGAAGCCCCACCGTTGAAGGCTATGAAACCGGATTTTTCTTGGGCGCAACCCTTATCGATAACGTCACGCCGGAAATGACCAGTTATAAAGCGGAAATCTTTGGCCCAGTGCTTCAGGTGATGCGCGTTGAAAGTATGCAGCAAGCCATGCAGCTTATTGATGAGCATGAATACGGCAACGGCACCTGCATATTTACACGGGATGGCGAAGCTGCCCGTTACTTTTCTGACAACATTCAAGTGGGCATGGTAGGTATTAACGTACCGCTGCCGGTACCCGTTTCTTATCACAGTTTTGGCGGATGGAAGCGTTCACTGTTTGGTGACCTTCATGCATACGGCCCAGACGGCGTTCGCTTTTATACCAAGCGCAAAACTATCACCCAGCGTTGGCCTTCAAGTGGCGTTCGAGAAGGAGTGAGCTTTTCTTTTCCTAGCTAGCAAGCAAGGCGTTTTTTCGAAAAAACGGTTAGTTCGCTAAGTAAACCTTGTCGTAAAGCTAACGTTAGCTGGGGAAAAAAGCAGAACAAATTACGCCTGGAACCAGGCTTAACACTAAGCCATTAATAATAACAATTTAAACCCGCAAACCTTTGGCAGTTCCTCTCCAGTCCTGCCTTAGGTTTGCACCCTAGTGGCAATCGATAAGCAGTTCACGTCGACCGTTACTCTTATAAAAATATCGGGACAACACCGCCGCAAGGCTTGTTAAAAAGAACTATAAACGAGAGTAAAACATGCATACGTTAAACACACACAAGCGTCTGCTGGCGTTAACCGTTGGGATGGCGTTAAGTGCACCAGCAGCCTTTGCTGCAGAGAATGTTTGGGAAAGTATTGAAGTTACCGCGCAAAAGCGTAACGAGAATATAAGCGATGTGGGTATTGCTATTACCGCCTTTTCCGGCGAGCAATTAGAAGCGCTGGGCCTTGAAAGCAGTACCGAGCTTATCGCGTTTACACCAGGCGTGTCGTTAGCCGGGGATATAGGTGGGCAACGGGCTATCTTTAATATTCGAGGTGTGGTGCAAAACGACTACGCCGATTTGGCCGAAGCGCCGGTAGCGGTTTATGTAGACGGAGGGTATCTTGCTAGTACCCAAGCGCAAACCTTCGGCTTATTTGATGTAGCCCGTATAGAAATACTCAAAGGCCCGCAGGGCACTTTATTTGGCCGTAACGCCACAGGAGGCTTGGTTAATACCGTTACTGCAAAACCCACTGCCGATACTGAAGGCTACGGGGAATTCACTGCGGCTCGCTTTGACCAATACCGCTTTGAAGGTGCTATTTCTGGTGAAATTGCAGAGGGCATTTACGGTCGCTTTTCTGGGTTCACCAATCAGCAAGGTGAAATACTCGAAAATATTTATGAAGACGGCGCAGCGCCCGATACACGCTTGGGGTCAGTGGGCGGCGGGGAAGACGGCTACAACGATGATACCAAAGCGTTCCGCGCCCAGCTGTTGTTTGATATTGGCGAGGAAGGCTCGTTGCTTCTTAGCGGTAACTGGTCTGATACCACAAAAAGTGAAGGCCCTTATCAGGTGGTTAATACCACCGAGATAAAAGATGCTGATGGCAATGTGATAGATGTAATTTACGCTGCCGATGACCCGCTAGGCTGCGACACTATTCAAGCCGGCGTTTGTGTAGACGGTAACTTTAACGGCGACCCCTTCCGCCCCGTTCAAGGTGGGGATTTCAACGGTAACTTCGACCCTGACGGCTCGGGCAATAAAGTAAATAAAGATTTCGCTTTTGACGATCAAAACAAGATTAAATCAAAAGGCCTCGCGGCAACGTTAGACTATGCCTTCGAAGACTTCGACTTTTTTGCTATGACAGATTATAAAGAATTCAAGCGTACTGTTGGTCTTGATTCTGACCAAACCGCGTCACCAGAGCTTATTTTTCAATCTAACAGCACCATAGAACAGTTTAGCCAAGAGCTTCGTTTCTCAGGTGAAACCGCAGCTTTAAAGTGGGTTGGGGGGCTCTATTACCTTTCTATCGATACGGATTACAGTCAAGGGTTAGCGGGTTCACCCACTACCTTCTTTTTAGGTGGCGAAGAAAACAATACGTTAGTATGGCTTGAAACTGATTCTTACTCTGTATTCGGACAGGTAGACTATAGCTTAACCGATGACCTTGTTTTAGTGGGCGGCTTGCGCTATACCCGCGAGAACAAAGACTTTTTGGGTAATGTTTATCAAAATGAAAATACCAACGATCGCATTATAGAAATTGATACTAGCACGGCCTCGTTAGAGGTAATGGATGAACAAAACGATCAAAACTTATGGTCAGCTAAACTCCAATTAGAGTATAGCGTGGGCAATAGTCTTTACTACGCCGGTATAAATCGAGGTGTAAAAGCGGGCAGTTTCAATGCACCATTATCAGGTGGATTTAGCTTTTATGAACCTGAAGAGCTGACTTCATACGAAGCTGGCTTAAAGCACAGCTTTATGCAGGGGAGCGGTGTGTTTAATGCCAATGTTTTTTACTATGACTACAGCGATTACCAATCGTTTTCGTGGGTAAATAACGCGGGTGTGGTTACCAATGAAGAAGCGTCATTTAGTGGTGTGGAACTAGAGGTCTTTTTAACGCCAACAGACAGCTTGGATTTGATGGTGAATTTCTCTTATACCGATGCGGTGGTTGAAGACTTAGAGGTGGCCTCTGGCTATTTTGCTGATACCACACCGCCATTTACTCCCGAATTTCAGGCGTCTGCCATGCTTCGCTATAACTGGGATGCCTTTAACGGCAATATGGCGGCGCAATTGTCAGCTAGCTATCAATCAGAAACCTTTCACAACGCGCGTAATTTTACCGCTCATGAAATTGATAGCTATGCCACTGCCGATACCCGTTTAACCTGGGTTGACGGACAAGACAAATGGAGCTTAGCTGCCTACGTAGATAACCTGTTCGACTCAGACCATGAACTGATTGGCTTTGACGTGACGGGCTTTTATGGGACCAGCCAAATATCCTATGCGAAGCCAAGAACTTATGGCGTAATGGTAAGGCGTAATTTTTAATTTGAGTAGAAATGCGCTTTATTCCTATTGAATAAAGCGCCAAATTTAGCTCCAAAAAACACACGTAATTAGGAGAGATACCAAAAGTACAAAACGGTATGTAGGTAAAGCTTTATCAAAGCGCGCGAAACGGCAGTGTTTTTGCTTTTCTTTCAGTTTTACAGGCAAAGACGCTGTATTTTATTAAGCTAAACGTGAGTAAAAGACTTCGCGAAGAGCGACTTTTTATCAAGAAGCAACGTTTGTTAAATGTCACTATGAGCACTACAAACTCAACAAGGAAAGAGATCGTGGATAACACCAACAATCAACCCATGACAAAACCTTCCCATTACGATGGCGATTTATGGAACCAAGACTTAGCGCCAACCAACAAAGCAACAAGAACCTGGGGGTGGAAAGACTATGCGGCATTATGGGTCGCCATGGTGGTGTGCGTACCTACTTATCTCTTATCTGCCGGGCTAGTGTCTGAAGGCATGAATTGGTATCAGGCAGTGATTACCGTGCTGTTAGGCAACGTTATTGTGCTGGTGCCAATGATGCTAATTGGTCACGCGGGGGCTAAATACGGCTTACCTTTTCCTGTATTGCTACGTAGTGCTTTTGGTACCAAAGGCGCGAAGATTCCTGCTCTGGCTCGGGGTCTTGTGGCGTGTGGATGGTTCGGTATTAACACATGGGTAGGTGGCAGTGCGATTTACGTTATTTTAAATAGCGTGAGCGGCGACGCGTTTGTGGGGCAAGCGCTGCCATTTTTAGGTATCGATATTACCCAAACGCTGTGCTTCTTCGCTTTTTGGGCAATGCACTTGGTGTTTATTAAGCACGGCACCGAATCGATACGCTGGCTCGAAACCTTCGCTGCACCATTTTTGATCTTAATGGGCTTAGCGCTTCTTACTTGGGCATACATTAACGCGGGTGGTTTTGGTGAAATGCTATCCACGCCGTCACAGTTTGTAGAAGGTGGCGCTAAAGAAGGGCAGTTTTGGTCTGCTTTTTTCGCAGGTCTTACATCTATGGTGGGTTTTTGGGCAACCATGGCATTAAATATCCCCGACTTCACTCGCTTTGCTAAATCACAGAAAGATCAAATGCTAGGGCAAGCTATTGGCTTACCTTTACCCATGGCACTGTTTGCCTTCATTGGCGTAGCGGTTACCTCGGCAACGGTTACCATTTATGGCGAAGCCATCTGGGACCCTGTCGCTCTTGCTGGTCGAATGGGCGGCATGGGGGTTGTGTTTGCCCTTGCCGCACTAGCCCTTGCGACACTAACAACTAATCTCGCTGCGAATATGGTTGCACCTGCCTATGGGTTTTCGAACATGGCGCCTTCAAAAATGAGCTTTAGAATGGGCGGATATATCACCGCGGGAATAGGTGTAGCTATTTTTCCTTGGAAACTGCTTGAGACTGCGGGCGGATATCTATTCACATGGCTTACGGGATATTCAGCACTACTCGGCCCAATCGCAGGTATTCTAATTGCCGACTATTTCATTTTGAGAAAATCGACGCTAAATATTGATGCGCTGTTTCAACATTCAGGTGAATACGGTGCGAACAACGGTTGGAACATGGCGGGTGTAGCTGCACTTGTCGTTGGTATTTTGCCTAATATACCCGGCTTTATGCACGCGGCAGGGTTTGTAGACAGCGTACCAGCCATTTTTTACGCCTACGCGTGGTTCGTAGGGTTAATAATAGCCAGTGTCGTATACCTACTGCTGTCTAACAGGGTACCAGATACCATACAGGCAAGAAGCGCCTCTTAATAACGGGGTCAGGGTACATTTCTTTAAGGCCGTGGGGTCAGAGTACTTTTCTACAAAATGTACTCTGACCCCCCAAATAAACTTCGAGGAGGTTATTTTCGCTTCATGTTTTCAAAAAGCGAAGGCTCCCAAGGCCGCATGGCCATAAGTAACCCCACATGTTGGCGCTCTTCAATAGGTAAGTCATTATCTTCGCTACTCAGTTTTGCTGCTTCTTGCCGAAGCTGCTCTAAACGCCGCTGAATAATAGAAACCGAGCTCTGTGAATAGCGCCCTCGCAAGTAAAAGCGAAACATCCACGGTTCGTTCTTCTTCGGATCCATAAACTTCACCATCACTTCCTGTTCCATGAACTTTTCTAGCGGCCCGCCGGGGATCCATCGAAAATCTTGGGCAATAAGCAGCTTATAATGGTTGTTTGGCAACAGTTCGATAAGCTTCAGTCTATCGAGGGTTGTCATTAGTTTAATGCCTTCCACTTCATCAATATCGTAATGCTTGATCAGTTCTGAAAAGCGCCAACCGTCTCTTACACACACCGCGGCAAGCAGTAACTTAGGGTTAGCGAGCAGTTCCATTTCTTGCTGTTCAGATAGCTGTGAAATTTTCTCTTGTTGCTTTTGTGAAAGACTGAATAAATCGCTTAACGACAAATGTAAGCACTCACAAATCTGCTCCAATTTATCAAGACTAAACGCTTGTAACGAGAAATTACGCTTCACGCTAGCCTCGCTCACATTGAGTGTTTCTGCCAGCTGCTTATAGGTGAGTCGCTGTTCGCGTAAGCACTGCTTCAAGGTGTCGTATACAAGGCTAATTTGGCTCATGGTATTACTTTTTTATACTTGTGGTGTAATTTAATACTACATTAATCATTTGGGTTTACGAAATTTATTCTTGGTTCTAGTGTAGAACGTGTTCAGGCAAACCTTGTCTTAACAAACCAGGAGCAAGTGATATGAAAAATACACGTTCAACATTGATGTTAACTGCATTACTCAGTAGTGCGCTTCTTTCCCATTCTGCAATGGCAGATGATTCTATAGACCATAGCGGTAAAGCCAGTAAGCACAGTGTGTTAGCTGCCTCTGAAGGTTTAGCGACAACAGCTTCGGTGGCGAGTGCGGTCGTGGCAGTACCGGTGGTATTGACAGGGAGTGTGGTTGTTGCCGGAAGCGCGGTGGTAGAAAGCGCTGTGAATGAAAGTGCTCGCAATCTTCATCGGGCAAGCCATCAATCTTCAGTGGCGCATGATCAGCCTTTGGTGATAACCGAAACCATTATTACTGCAGACCCCGCTCCAAACCAAGTGGTTACTACTAAAACCAAAGTGATCACAACCACAACTAATTCTAAGCGGTAGGTTAAACATGAAAGCCTACTTAACTTCAATCGGGTTTGCCCTTGTACTATTAATGTCTGGTATTCACCACGCATACGCGGGGAGCCAGCAACATGGTAAGCCCACCTTTACGCCAGAAGCAATTGCGACCTTTTCAAAAGATGTAGAAAAGTATGCGGCTAGTGAAGGCGCGCGGGCGTTTATTATTGCAAGACGTGGCAGACCTATTGAAGATATGCCAAAAGGTATTCGCTTTACCCATACCGCAATTGCTATTTATTCAAGCATTCAGCTAAGTGATGGTAATACGGCGAAAGGCTATGCCATACACAATTTATATCAAGACGCTGAAGAGCAGGGCAAAAGTCATTTAATTACTGACTACCCTGTTGATTTCTTCTGGAGTGCTTATGCGCTGGAAGCGGGAATTATTATTCCGTCAGTAGAAGTGCAGCAGGCTTTAATCAACCTATACCGCGATGACAAAGCTAAGCTACTTCATAATTCTCGATATTCCGTGGTGGCGAACCCGTTTAATAGTGAACGCCAAAACTGCACCGAGTATACCCTTGATGTATTGAACGCAGCCATGTACTCAACGACCGATGTTGCACAGCTAAAGGTTAATGCGAAAGCGTATTTTACACCGCAAAAAGTACATATGAGCCGCGCGAAACTTGGCTTAGCAAGTATGTTCAGTGATGGCGTAACCCTCTCAGACCACGGCCGCAAGGTAGAAACCACCACCATTGGTAGCCTTGCCCGCTATATGCAAAAGTACGATTTAATGAACAAGGCCGTTACGTTTACCCATACGGGTCAAATAAAGAATATTTAGGAGTTTTACTATGCAAAACATGAATAAACCCACTAAAGCGTTTCGAATTGCGTCACTAGCAGCACTAATCGTAGGCGTAGGTGCGTATTTCATAGGTTTGTACAACGCACCTATGGCCCTTAACGAAAAAGGTTATTACTTCACTATTATGCTATTTGGCCTATTTTCAGTGGTAAGCTTGCAAAAAACGGTACGCGATAAAATGGAAGGTGTTCCCACAACCAAAGCATACTTTTTAGCTTCAGCGGTAGCTACCGGATCAGCCATAGTACTGTTAGTTATTGGATTGCTGAATGCCGAGCTTTTATTAAGTGAGAAAGGTTTTTTCGGCATGGCGTTTACGCTTAGCCTGTTTGCAGCCATCACGGTACAAAAGAACGTACGCGATAGCCAAACTCTAAGTGAGCCAAGTAGCGTCGACCCTCAATTAGAAACCAAAGCTTCACAACCTGAAGCCAACACTAAAGTAAAAGCCGCATAAAAGTTACGGGGGCAGAGTACATTTCGTCAAAAAGTACTCTGCCTCAAATCTTTGTCGAACTGTTGCACAAAGCTGGAATCTTAGGGAAAAATTGATATTCCTACCTAAGGTCGAATTGATAAGACTCGATAGCTTGCGTATTCTCAACGTACTTTATGAGATAACTGCTAGAGGTAATAAACGCTGTGTGTGAACTTTTAGGCATGAGTGCGAACACTCCCACAGACCTATGTTTTAGCTTTACCGGTCTAACTCGCCGCGGTGGTGAAACGGGGCCGCACAAAGATGGCTGGGGCGTTGCCTTTTACGAAGGTAAAGGCGTGCGAATGTTTCACGACCCTGAGCCTTGCGCCACATCGCCTATTGCAGATTTTGTCTCGAAGCTTCCTATAAAAAGTAAAAACGCCATTTGCCATATCCGCCAGGCTAACGTGGGCAACATCAATTTAGCTAATACACACCCCTTTACTCGCGAACTGTGGGGGCGGTATTGGGTGTTTGCTCACAACGGTCAACTCCCTAACTTCTCACGCCGAATAGGTATTTACGAAGCGGTTGGAGATACCGATAGCGAAGAGCTTTTCTGCGACATTATGAATAATGTTAGGCAAAACCTTTCCCGAGACGCTATGCCTGAGCAGTTAGCCGAAACGCTGGTGGCGCTTTCAAAAGAGTATGCGCAGCAAGGTGTGTTTAACTGTTTGCTAAGTAACGGCGACTGGCTATTCACGTTTTGCAGCACTAAGCTTGCCAGTATTACCCGAAGAGCGCCTTTTGGCCCAGCATGCCTTAGCGATGTCGAAGTAGAAATTGATTTTGCCGCTGAAACCACGCCAAAGGATGTGGTGAGTATTATTGCGACAGAACCGTTAACGAATGACGAACAGTGGGATATATACGAACGGGGCGAATGGAAGCTTTGGCAAGAGGGCGAGGTGATAGCCTCGGGTAAAGTGGATGTGCCTGAACATAAAAAAGAAGCTGAGATGGTAGCACCGGATCCCTCGCTGCACGACTAATTACGAATTGTGGGGTCAGAGTCTGACCCCAGTACTTGGGAGATTTTCTTTTTAACGATTTCATAGCGGGCGGGAAGCGCACTATGTGGGGTTTGAACGCTGTACAGTGGCTCGGTTACATCGTTTTTAGCTTGGTATACAGCGAGCTTTTCGGCAAAGCTGACAAAGTTTAGCGTGCTTGTAGGCAGTACGGTGAAACCCAGTCCTTCACTCACAGGCAATAGTATTTGCGAAAGTTGATTAATGTAGCCGGTGTGGTGAAGCTGATTTGGGTTAATGCTGGCAAGGTCAGCTTCACCGCAATCGTTAAAGTAACGCTGTACATAGTGCATGGCATCGGGGTGGTTAATAAGCCCTAATGTCGTGACAACGTTTTTGATAGAGCCGTAAGCGTTTTGAAGACCATCTTCAGCACTCTGTGGAACTCTTTTAATATCAAAAGCAGCGCTTTTTGCGTTATCCGAAGTTGCAAGGTCTGAGCCAAGCAGCGCGCGAGGCAGAATAAGCCCCAGCGGCTCTTCACCTAAGTATTCGCTTTGCACATCTTCTGTGTCTGGCATGTTGGTGACAATACCAAGCTCAAGGGTGTTGTTGGCAATGCCTGACAAAATCGTTCTGCGGGGCGCCACTTCAACGTGAATATTAAGTGCACTATGCTGTTTTTGAAGGCTAAGTAGCGCAGGGTAAATACGCTGAGCAATTGCGCCAGAACACGCCACTACGCATTTTCCTTCATACGGCGCGTCGAACTTTAAGCTAGCAATAAAATCTTGCTCTTGGGCTTGCTGACTTTTTGCGTAGTGATAAACGCGCTGGCCTTGTTCGGTAAGCTGAATGCCTTTACCTAACCGAATCACTAACTCGCAATTGCAAACATCTTCTAGCTTTTTTATGTGCTGGCTCACCCCGGGTTGCGTCATAAAGCGCTGTTCCGCCGTACGGGTAAAATTTCCTGTTTCAACTAAGGTGATAAAGGTATCCAGCCAAATTGGATTAATCATAACGCTATAAATTCAAATTATCATTTTAAGAAATAATGATAATTTCATGTTTTATGCTTGTCTAGCTACTATGTGCCCACGTTCACTTAAACGCGCTATCACTTGCCGTAAGGCCACTGAGATAAACCGTGCGTTTAAGCCATTTTGAATACTTGCACTACAAAGGAGTAAGTGATGACTGAAGCAGTAAAAACACCGTATCCACGTACGTTTTCACACATTGGCATTTCGGTGCCCGATTTGGAAGCCGCAGTTAAGTTCTACACCGAAGTGCTTGGCTGGTACCTTATTATGAAGCCAACCGAAATAGTAGAAGATGACTCGGCTATTGGTGAAATGTGTACCGATGTCTTTGGCGCAGGCTGGGGCAAGTTCCGTATTGCACACCTTTCAACGGGTGACCGTGTAGGCGTTGAAATCTTTGAGTTTAGCAATCAGGAAAACCCAGAAAATAACTTTGAATACTGGAAAACCGGTATTTTTCACTTCTGTGTTCAAGACCCTGATGTTGAAGGTTTGGCCGAGAAAATTGTTGCTGCTGGTGGCAAAAAACGCATGAAAGCGCCACGTTACTATTACCCAGGTGAAAAACCATACCGCATGATTTACATGGAAGACCCGTTTGGCAACATCCTTGAAATTTATAGCCACAGCTATGAATTACACTACGCAAGCGGTGCTTACGAATAAGCGCGTGGCAGTTAACCTAGCTGTAATTTGAGTTAACACCTGTGGTTAACAAGGGCAGCTAACGACCAAATACCGACTAAATACGAAAAAGGCGAGGGCGCTTCTGATATAAGCGTACCTCGCTTTTTAATACGCACTCACTACATCAACGTTACCCAAACTGCCCAGAAACATATGGGTTTGTGGCTTTCTCTGTGGCTATGGTAGTCGTCGGGCCGTGGCCGGGATAAATGGTCATATCATCGGGTAACACCATTATCTTCTGCTTAATAGAATCGATAAGCTGCTGGTGATTTCCTTGCGGAAAATCGGTGCGGCCAATAGAGCCTGCAAAAATGACGTCCCCCACAATCACCTTATTGCTTGTGCGCTCTACTAATACAACATGGCCCGGTGTGTGCCCAGGGCAGTGCAGAACGTCCAGCGTTAAGGTTCCAACTGAAATGGTATCGTTGTCGTTTAACCACTCGGTAGGAGCAAAAGGCTGTGCCGGTGGAAACCCAAACATTTGGCTTTGCTGCATTAGGGCATCTAACCAAAACTTATCACCCACATGCGGCCCTACAATAGGTACATTGTAATGTTCGGCAATAGCAACCGTACCGCCCACATGATCTAGGTGACCATGAGTCAAAATGATCTTCTCTATATTGACGCCTTTGTTCGAAGCTGCGCTTATCAGCTTTTCAATGTCGCCACCAGGGTCAACAAAAGCCCCTAGCATAGTAGATGAGTCCCAAATTAATGAGCAGTTTTGAGCAAACGGGGTAACGGGTATAACTTGAATTTCCACTTTTTAACCTTTTGAAGCATTGTTGTGTAGGACGACATAAAGCACTGCGCCAATAACGAGTTCGCCCACTAAAAATAACCATGCATGGGTTGAAGATTGTGTAACAGACCACGCGCACACCGCAAGCGCTAAAAAAGGCAACACGCGCTTAATAAGGTTAACCGGAAGCGTTAACTGATTCTGCGCCTTAATGAGCACCAACACACACATTGCGTACACCACTAACCTTGCCAGAACACTCGCAATGGCCAGCCACACGAAACTTCCGCTTAGCGCCATCATGCCGGCGAAAATACCCAATACCAATATGGAGACGTAAGGTGTAGCAAACGTTCCGTGTACTTTGCCTAACCACGGCTTGCCCAGTTTGCCCGGAATAAGCGACTGATGCGCCATGGAAAACGTTAGCCGAGAGGTAGAAATCATATTGGCAAGCAAGTTACCTGCAACAGACACCACAGCAGTTAGCGTCATAATAAGCGCACCGGTTTCGCCAAAAATCATATCGGCAAGGGCAATCAACGGCGCGCTATCGGGCTTTGCTGCGCCTACCGTATGCCAGTACAACCACTGCACGCAAAAGTAAAACAGTGCAATACCTGACACGGTTAACATTAGGGCCCGAGGTATGGTTTTTTTCGGTGAATTCGTTTCTCCACTGGTTACCACCACAGTTTCAAACCCTATAAAGGCGTAAAGCGTAAGTAGGGCGCCAGCAGAAATGGTATCAAAAGCCGGTAGCGTGTTTGACATTGACGAGTCAGACTCGAGGTTAAAATCTAACTGCCAATAGCCTATACCGATAAGAGCGGCAAAGGGCAAAAGCTTTAACACTGAAATGGTGTCTAGTGCCCGCATCGCAGCTTTTAAACCCACAATATTCACAAAGATCAGCGTTGCTGTTAGTGCAATAATGGCCAGAGACTTACCTATCCCTGCGTTTAGCTCAGGCCAAACATACCCTGCGTAAAGTAACAGCACGTGCATATTGGCCGCGATAGCGGTTGCGCGGGCTAAATAGTAAATAAAGCCAGTTTGAAACGCGGCGGCATCACCGAAGCCTTTGCGGGCATAAATCACTGGCCCGCCGGTTTCTTGATACAAGACGGCTAGCTGCCCAAAGCACCACACCACAGCAAGCATCAGGGCGCCAAAAATCAAAAAGATGTAAGGGCTGAACGCACCTAATTCAGCGGCCATTTTGGCTGGTAGGGCAAAAATTCCCGCCCCAATAAGGCCGTTTAGCACTAAGAGGGCGGCACCTACACCGCCAATTCCTTTGCTTAAAAGGCCTTTGTTTGAATTGCTCATTTACGCACTACACTCGCGGTTATTGGGCAAATACTTGCTTGCCTGCCACGTACGTAGCGTGCACTTCGGTTTTCCAAATGTCCTTCGCATCAATGGTGAAGATATCTTGGTCCACTAAGATAAAGTCGGCCCATTTTCCTGGCGTTAGCGTACCTAGTGTGTCTTCCATATGCCCAGCGTATGCCGCATCTAACGTAAAGCCTTTAAACGCTTGCTCAACGGTTAGAGCCTCGTGAGCATACCAGCCTTTTACTGGCTGGTTGTTTCTGTCTTGACGGGTTACCGCCGCGTGAAGGCCGTAAAAGGGGTTGGCTAACTCTACTGGAAAGTCAGAACCTAGTGGCAGCGCAATGCCTGAATCTAGCAACGTTTTCCATGCATAGGCGCCTTTCATACGTTCTTTGCCTATGCGATCTTCGGCCATGTTCTTATCACTGGTGGCATGCGTTGGCTGCATAGAAGGTAGCACTTTTAACTTGGCAAAGCGGGCCAAATCATCGGGTGCAATTACTTGCGCATGCTCAATTCGATGGCGGAGTTCGCTGCCGCCAATATTGCCAAAGGTAGTTTCAAATTCATTGAGCGCTACGTGGTTCGCTTTATCGCCAATGGCGTGATAGTTAAGCTGAAATCCTGCGCCTATAACGGTGGTGAAAAGCTGCGTCATGTCTTCAGGTTGAGTCAGTAATAAACCATGCTGGTGTGGGGCATCGGAATAGGGCGCAAGAAGCGCTGCACCTCGGCTACCTAGCGCGCCATCGCCATAAGCTTTAACCGAGCGAATATACAAAAAGTCGTCTTCGTCGCGAATAGGGCCGTTACCCAACATGGTCGAAAGCTCGGTATCTGTTGCGCTTATCATAGCGTAAATACGTACCGGTAAATCGCCCTCAACGGCCTCTTTTAAATAGAAGTCATAAACCTCTCTGCCGACGCCGGCATCGTGCATTGACGTGATACCATTAGCAAGTAAGTGCTCACCAGCTGCGTCGAGCTGTTGGGCATATATGGCGTTACTGGCTTTGGGTAAATGCGCTTCTATTAATAAAGATGCGTTATCAATGAACACGCCAGTAGGGTTGCCGTTTGCATCTTTGATAATTTCACCGCCAACGGGTGATTGAGTGTCTTTAGTAATGCCCGCTAATTCCATGGCTTTAGTGTTGACCCACGCCGCGTGACCGTCTACACGGGTAAGAAAAACGGGGCGGTCAGATACGACGTTGTCTAAGTCGGCCGCTGTTGGAAAGGCCCTGTCAGACCATAATTCTTGGTTCCAGCCACGCCCTGTAATCCAATCTTGTTGTGCATTGGCAAAAGCGTAGTCGGCCACCATTTTGGCGGCATCTTGGGCGCTGCTGCTTTCTCGCAAGTTCACTTCGAGTAAGTTTGCACCTAAGCCTAGCAAGTGACCGTGTGCATCTATTAGCCCTGGCAGCATCACCTTTCCGTTGCCATTTATGGTTTCATCAATACGTTGGTTGTCTTTTTCTACGTTTAGTGCCACCACCTTGCCTTCATCTATAACAAGGTTAGAAAACGTGATGAGCTTGCCGCTTTCATTAAGCGTGTAACCTTTCACGTTATTTACAAGCGTTGCAGCCTGAGAAGCTCCCATAGACAGGGCAGCCATGAGTGCGGCAGAGGCAACAACGCCCATTACTCGCTTTGCAGGATGAGTATTCAATAGTGTTGGAGTCATAGTTAATTTCTGTCTTATCTTCATGATTTTTATTCTTCGTTTAATTCTTCAAAGTCG
Organism: Alteromonas infernus; assembly: GCF_902705815.1. Classification (NCBI taxonomy): domain Bacteria; kingdom Pseudomonadati; phylum Pseudomonadota; class Gammaproteobacteria; order Alteromonadales; family Alteromonadaceae; genus Alteromonas; species Alteromonas infernus. Next base: position 55,227 of record NZ_CACSIG010000042.1, on the reverse strand, counting down.
ATGATAGGTGGCTGTAGCAAAAAGTCACGTTCCCAAATTTTTGCCATGGAAGCTTGGCTAATGTTGCCCCCAGATAACATCACTAAAGCGGTTTGCCTTGGTGTCGTATTGGCGGCCCATGCAGCAACCGCCGCCATAGTCATAGCGCAAGTAGGCTCAATGTGAAGCTTTAGTAGATGGTGCAGCCATTGCGTCCAATAAGCAATTTGCACCTCGTCCACTTCATAAAAATCATCAAGCTCTTGAAGTAAAGGAAACGTAACATCACCAACAGATGGTGTGGCTGCGCCATCGGCAAGGGTGTTAGGCGAATAGTCTAAAGCAACAATTTCACCTGCTTGAAGCGACATAGAAGCATCATTGGCTTCAGCGGGTTCTGCGCCAATGACAAGTGCATCAGGTTGCAATGTGCGTGTTGCCAACAGAGTACCTGACAACAAGCCACCACCACCGCAGGGAGCAAATACAGCGTCTACCTTACCCACCTCATTGAGAGCCTCAAGTGCTGCAGTGCCTTGTCCGGCTACAATATCTTCGTGATTAAACGGCGGGATCCAAACCGTATCAGGGGCTTTTGATGCTTCTTTTACCGCAGCGTCGGCCTCTGGACGAGTGGGAAACAACTTTAGTTCACCACCATAGCTTTGCGTGGCAGCGGCTTTAATAGGGGAAATAGTTTCACTGGCAAAAATTGTTGCCTTAATACCAAAGTGTGCAGCTGCATAGGCTACCGCCTGCGCATGATTACCCGAACTATTTGCAACCACGTGTTTTGGAAGGCGACCTTCTTCTTGTAAACGGGCGAGGAAATTCATGGCGCCGCGAAGCTTAAACGCGCCGATCGTCTGTAAGCACTCGGCTTTAAATAGGATACGGTGGCCTAACCAGTGGTTAAGTAAAGATGATTCCACTATAGGCGTGTGTTTTACGTCTTTTTTGATCCGCTCGTAAGCGAGTTTAATACTGTCAAAGTTAGGTGTGCTACTCATTAATTAGCGCTCTATGGTTAGCGATGCTTTATCTATTTTGATACTAATCCCCTACAGTGCCAGATGTGTTCATGTTTCGCCAGAGCCTACAACATATTGTATATAAGGCAATTCACATTTGTTTCATAATTCTACTTTAGTCTACCTCGGCGATTTACCGGAGATACGCAAATGCTGAGCAGAATTAACCATCGTATATATGCATTCCCTACGGTGCTTTTCCTTTTTCTCACCCTCGTTTTCGTATCTGCGGGTGTATCCATTCAAAGTGAAGAACGTGCGGCCCGAGTCTCTAAGGCAAATACAGTGGCTGAGCAAGTCAAAATCAGCTTAGAGGTATTTTCTACCGAGCGTATTCAAGCCCTTCACAACGTAATGAGAAATTGGCCTACGTTTGAACCGAACCAGGTAGACTGGTTTAATGCCCAAGCGCTTTCGCTTATGGGAATGCAAAAAGGATATTCATCGCTAGCGTTTGTTAACGCGAAGGGCAATATAGAGTGGATTGCTACCCCAAATTCAGGGGTTAAAACGCGACTGGATAACCGTTTAGTTGGGGAACCGATGAGCGAGTTAGGTCTGACTATTTCCTCGATGTCTGAAAAATTTGAAAGTACGCTTATTTTTTCTCCTCAGACTCAGCATCATCATATTCTTATTGGCAGAGCTATCAGCCCTCAAGAGCCGGAGCACGGGTATCTAATAGCAGGGTTCGATGTTCAGTCTATTTTAGGCGTCATGTTAGGCGAGTTAGTGGGGCCCCAATTTAACTTTAAGTTGGCGGCTGACAATGCCATATTATTTGAAAGCGGCGTACTTGTTAACGACGGCACACAAGTTTCACTCGCGCCGTTTTCCTTCATTACGCGTGATTTTACCCTCTCTATGCAATCTCAACTGAGCCCCTACAATACGGGTATGCTGGTTATCGTTATTGGTTTGATCATGACTGCCTTGGTGAGTTATGTATTGCATAAGCAGCTAAAAGGGGCGGTGAGTTTATCAGACAGCCAACAGAGGTATTTAACCGCTAGCGAGGCGTCTTTGGATGCGTTGTTGATATACCAACCGTCAGATGAAGACTTTGTGTTAGTAGAATCAAACTCCTACAGTCGATACTTATTTCGAGGGGCCTGTGATGTTCTGCACGCTATAACGCTTTCTGAGCAAATGCGTTACCTAGAGCTTCATGACATACCCAAGCATGTGCAAAGTGTTGCAGAAACTGGGGTGCCTTACGAGTCGCACCTTCCTTTAATAAGCGATAAAGTTGCCCCTGAATGGCTTAAAATACAGGTGGTAAAAGCGGCAAATAACATCGCGATTACAGTCAGAGACGTAACTGAACGGTTTAAAGCTCAGCAGGATTTGAAACGCAGTGAGGAAAAATACCGGCGTTTGGTCGATGGTATGCACCGACACTTTGTTTACACCAAAACGGTCGATCACACGTTTATTTACGTAAGTGCGGGCCTTGAAAAAATATTGGGATATGCTCAAGAAACGTTTTGTAAAAACGAGCCTAAATACGTTCGCCAAGTTCCCGATGAAACTTTTGAAATCCGCGAAATAATAGCAAGAGGAAACAAGCCCGAGCCCTATCTGGTTCACTATCAAAGTAGCGGTGGCAAATCCGTAGTGCTGGAGTTCTCCGATACGCCAATATTAGATGACGCGGGCGCATTAATTGCCATTGAAGGTATTGCCCGCGATGTAACAAAAGAGTTGGCGTTACAGGAGGAAGTGTTTTTTCAAGCGAATCACGATCAGCTGACAGGGTTACTCAACCGTTACGCGTTCGATGCGCAGCTACGCGAAATTTTATTACATACCAATGACAGCGCTGAGTGCACCCCATTCAGTGTTACCGGTAAAAGCGGTGGTATAAATAGCAAAACCAATGTGACGGCAATTAATCTACACAGGGAGCCTGCAAAGCCTAGCGTTATGTGTTTTATCGACATGGACCGTTTTAAATTGGTTAACGATAGCTGTGGGCACCCGGCGGGCGACAAGTTACTAAAAGAGATATCGACTATTTTTAGGCAATTTGTAAATGGCCAAGATTTACTGGCTCGCATAGGAGGCGACGAGTTCTGCATTATATTTCGCAACCAAAGTTTGGACGAGGTAACCCAGTGTTTAGATAAACTTTTGCTTGCCGTTTCAAATTACCGCTTCGTATATGACGATAAACTCTTTTTCGTTGGTGCCAGCATTGGTGTAATAGAAATAAACGCAAGTACTCAAAGCGCTGAAGCATTGATTAAGGCAGCAGATAATGCCTGTTATAAAGCCAAGCACCTTGGGCGCAATCGCTACTTTGTGTTTCGAGAAAACGACAGTCAAATGGCGATAGACGACAGTGAAAACCAAGTATTGCATGCACTTCATAAAGCACTGCAACACGACGGGTTCGAATTGTATAGCCAGGCGATTATGCCGCTTACAGTGCCGCAAGAAGAGCAAGGTGCTCACTTACAGCATTATGAAATTTTACTTCGTTTAAACTCTAAAGAGAGTGGGCTTATTAGTCCCGGGTTATTCATACCTTTAGCAGAACGCCACGGGTTGATGAACAAAGTGGATTTATGGGTTGTCGATAACACCTTAAAAACGTTGGAAAGCAACCCTGCGCATATCGACAATGTAGGTAAGGTAGCGATTAATCTGTCGGGGATCACGCTTGGCGATGAAATGGCGCTGCATAAAATCGCGCAGCGAATGCAAAGTACCACAGTACCCGCCGAAAAAATATGTTTTGAAATAACCGAAACAACCGCAGTAACTAACTTAAATGCGGCAAAACATTTTATTTCTACATTACGTGATATCGGGTGTAGCTTTGCCCTTGATGACTTCGGCGCGGGTATGTCTTCCTTCACCTATTTAAAAAATTTAGACGTGGATTACGTTAAAATTGACGGGTCCTTTGTTCGAAATATCGTTCACGATCCTATTGATCATGCTACAGTAACGGCAATTAATAACATTGCGCACAGCATGGGTAAACAAACCGTTGCTGAGTTTGTGGTGGACAATGCGACAGCAGAAGTGCTGCGAAAGCTGAAGGTCGATTATGGCCAAGGTTTTGCTTTGGATAAACCCAAACCACTGGCGCATAGAGTTCAATGGCGAGTAAAGCTTGCCTCTGCCTAAAAGGAAATAGTTATGGGTTTATTTGATACCATTATGGGTAATGCAAGCGAAACAAGCGCTGCAGATGTTCAAGAAGAACTCACCCCCATTTTAGCGGCTAATGAGACGGTTACTTCTGCGTTCAAATTAGTGCGCGATTTAAGCGTGTTCACTAATAAGCGTTTAATTCTTATTGATAAGCAAGGCCTTACAGGGCGCAAAGTAAACTACCACTCAATTCCCTATAAATCGATTACCCAGTTTATTGTTGAAACGGCGGGGCATTTTGATACCGACGCTGAGCTTAAAATTTGGTTGTCGGGCAAAGCCGATCCAGTTGAAATAGAGCTGAGTGCGTCATCAGCGCAGGCGGTACAGCAAAACCTAGCAACCCAGATGTTTAGCTAAGCGCAATTGTTTAGCTAGTTTACGGTTAATAAAAAGAATGCGGGCAGTGTGAAACTGCCCGCTTTTTTAGTTTCTTTCTTTAAGATTTAGTTTCAACAAGGGTTTGCAAATAATTGCAATTTCATGGCAGAAACATAATCTATAAAAGGTTTAGAAAACCACGCTAACGCTTGCTGAACAGGTGGTTGTGCCGGCTTCACACACTTGGTAACTATAGCTACCACCACCTTTAACATTAAGCGCGTCAGTATACGCGCCGTCATTTGCTGTTGTAGCAATCACGTTTCCGTCACGATATAAATCAACATTTGACGATGTAGCATCCGCCCAAGATAGATCCACACGTTGGGTGCCTTTTACTTTGTAGCCAGTAGCCGTAAGGGTCAAGTCACCGGTGCCGCCATTATCACCACCACCATTGTCACCACCGCCGTTGCCGCCAGCGCAGCCATTTTGCGTAAGGTAAGCATTCATATCGGCCGCTTGAGCAATACCATATCCGAAGAAATCATCTTTGCCAGCGGCACCTGCATCCATTGCAGTCGCTTTAAGCGCGCTTCGGATCTCTTCACCTGTGCAGGTTGGGTGGTTAGACCATACTAGTGCAGCAATACCAGCAACGGCTGGTGTTGCCATTGAAGTACCACTCATGTAGCCATAGTCACTGGCACCAATTGAAATATCAATGGTAGAAGCCGCAACTAAAGCACTTCTGTCTTCAAGCGCTGCGCCTACAGCAGGAATAGACGTATTATTAGTATCACCGAGCGTGCCGTAAAGCATACCAGGTTCGTTGTTGACAATAACGGCGCCTACACCACCAGATAGCTCACAGTTGTTCACTTTGTCGTAGAACGACACGCTACCGCGGTCGATCACACATACTTTGCCAGCAGCCCCTGTGTCTACCGTATCGCCTAAGCCAAGGAAGTAGGTAGCAGCCGATGCCGAGCCTGTGTTTTCCATTGCTGATGACGCAAAGCCTACACCGTCTACGCTCATTGATGAAAGCGACGCGCCACCTGCAGGGTAGGTAGAAAGGGTATCTACGCCGCCTGCTGTAACTTCCACACAGATAGTTTCGTCGGTCGTTACGCGTTTACCGCGACCTGTGGTACACGAAGGATATTGAGAGAAGTCGGCAATGTTGTTATCGGCATCGTTAGCGCCAATCATCATTACTGACGAGTAACCTGCAGGGTAAGAACGAACGCTATTGCCATCATTGCCCGCTGCAGCCACAGCTAGACCGCCCGCAGCAACAAAGTCTTTAAACGCATTTTCTTCTGTCGAGTTTGCGCCGCCGCCACCCAGGCTCATGTTGATGATGTTGGCTCCAGCCTGAGAACAAAGCTGTGCAGCTTGTGCTAAATCTGATGAGTAGCCCCAGCCTGATGCGTTAAACACCTTGATGATGTGCATATCAACACCAGGTGCCATGCCCACTACACCAAAGCCGTTATCAGCCGCGCCGATGGTACCGGCTACGTGTGTGCCGTGTGGACCACCATTTTCAAACCAGTTACCTGTACCAGGGTCGTTGTCACCGGTAATGGCAGACCAGTTGAAATCAGCATTCGATGAATCTAGCCCTGAGTCAATAACACACACTTTCATGCCAGCGTTGCTATCAAATGCAACTTGATCAGCCTGCGATTGATAAACCGCATACGGAGTTAGCTGGGTTTGCGTTGGGTCACCCGCGTCGTCGTTAAATAGCGCTAGCGGTACACGCTTTTGGTCTGCCTCAACCAGTTTTACGTGTGGATTGTTGAGTAAACCTTTCACGTCATCTAATGACTTACCGCTGAAGGTTGCAGCAATAAAACCGTCGGCATCAACGTGTATCTCTGCGCCAGACTGTTTTGCTAATGCTTTAACAATGCCCTTGGCGCTGTTGTCTACCTGAATGATGTAACGGTCGTTGTCTGCTAGTGCGCCAAAGCTTGATAGTGCTAAGCCAGCCGCGATTAAAGAAGGGGTAAATTTATTATTTTTCATAGGTACCACTCTGTTTCACCTGTTGTTTAATCCCACTTTTTTGATTGTTTTTTGTGGTGGGTAAGCAAAATGCTCATTTTTGAACCTACACTATGAAAAAAAATTAAACAAACCTTGTAGCAAAAAATTATTATAAAGTTGAATACCCAAAAAATAGGGCATAAAGATAAATTTTCTTTATGCCCTTGTATTTCATCTGCTTATATCTACTTAATCGTTCTATTGAAAAAGTTGGTTATCGTTTTGTATAAGTGAATGCCCGTTTGTTTTCCACGAATACTGTGTTTCTTTCCTGGGTAGTCCATGGTTTCAAACGGAATTGCCAAGTCTTGAAGATGCTTGTATAGCATCGTTGAATGGGTAAACAACACGTTGTCATCTGCCATGCCGTGGTAAATTAAAAGGTCGCCTTTTAGGTCTTTTGCGTAAGGGAATACTGAAGACGCAGTGTAAGCATCGTCATCCGTATTTGGGTTGCCCATGTAGCGTTCAGTATAGTGGGTATCGTATAAGCGCCAGTCGGTGACTGGTGCGCCTGATACACCCGCTGCAAAGTAATCGCCCGCTTTAAACATGGTCATTAGGGTCATGTAGCCGCCATAGCTGTGGCCATGAACACCAATACGCTCAGCATCAACGAAAGGAAGCGTACGCAAAAACTCTACGCCTGCCACTTGGTCTTCAACTTCAATAAAGCCCATTTTTTTGTAGATAGGATCTTCAAAACCCTTGCCGCGATAGTTAGATCCACGGTTATCTAGCGTAAACACTACATAGCCTTGGTCAACCCAATGTTGGAACAGCAAACCACGGTTGCCCGCCCAGCTGTTTGTTACAACTTGTGCGTGCGGGCCGCCGTAAAGGTAAACAATAACAGGGTGTTTTTGCTTAGGGTTTTGCTTTGCACTTTCTGGCGTGTAAATACGGTATTTGAGGGTTGCGCCATCTTTGGTGGTAATGTCACCAAATTCAGGGGCTGTCCAGCTATCCATATAGGCGTGCAGCGGGTGGCCTTCTTCAACCTTGTTTTCTTCAAGCCAGGTAATTCGCTCGCCGGTTGCGCTGTTAAGGCTAACCTGGGCAGGTGAATTTATGGTTGAGAAACGGTCAATAAAAATAGATGCATCTTTGCTAAACGCAGCGCTGTGATAAGCACCAAGCTCAGTCACGCGAGTTATATCCCCGCCATCTAGCGACACACTATATACATGGCTTTCCAGTGGCGTGTCTTTACGTCCAGAGAAGTACAAACGGTTATTTGCTGTGTCGATGGCTTCTACACTGTCTACTACCCAGTCGCCCTTCGTTAATTGCTTAACTAATTTACCGTTATTGTCGAAGAGGTAAAGGTGCTTAAATCCATCGCGCTCTGAAGCCCAAATGAATTGGCCTTGCTCTTTTAAGAAGTAAAGGTCGTCGTGCAGGTTTACCCACGTATCACTCGATTCGGTTAACAGCACCTTTTGCTTGCTTTCTGTTATGTCAAAAGCGCGAAGTTCAAGGGTTTGCTGGTCGCGGGTTTGCCACTGATAAGTAAAGGTACTGCTGTTTGGCATCCACTTGCCACGGGCAAAATAAATGTCTTTGTCATCACCTAAATCTACCCACGTGCGGTCGCCAGAACTGATGTCTTGAATAGCAAGTTCCACCAATACGTTTGGCGTGCCCGCTTTCGGGTACTTTTGTTCAATAAGTTTGATGTCGTCAGCATAGATTTCAGAGCGGGTGATCACGTCGACCGGGCTTTCATCCACCTTGGTAAATGCAATCTTGCTTTCATCTGGCGACCACCAGTAGCCTGTCATGCGGCCCATTTCTTCCTGTGCCACAAATTCTGCCATACCGAATTTTATATTGCCGCCACCTTCTTTGGTGATGGCGGTTTCTTTACCTGATGCAATGTGCTTTACGTAAAGGTTCTGGTCGCGAATAAACGAAATGTAGTTGCCTTTAGGCGAAAGCTTGATGTCGGTTTCAAAAGCTTCTGTATCGAGCAGCTGCTTGGCACCTTTCTCGCCAAGCTTGTGGTAAAACACGTCACCGCCTAGCGGAAATAATAAGGCTTTGCCATCGTCTGACCATTGGTAGCTTACAATACCGCTGCCTGATAAACGCATACGTTCGCGGCGCGCTTTTTCTTCGTCAGAAAGCACTTCTTCGCCACTTTGTAAATCGTTAGAGTCGAACAGCATGCGAGTTTCACCACTCTCAATGTGGTATTCCCAAAGGTCCAAACGTTCATAATCGGTTTGTTTCCCTTTAAGGAAAGTTACACGCTCTCCATCAGGCGATACTTTTAAAGCGCGAGGCGCATTGCCATCAAGAGAAGGGGAGGAGAAAATACGTTCAATAGTGAGCGTTTCAGCGTTTAAAGCAGTAGAGAGCATAGCGGCTCCGATTAAAAGGGCTTTTTTCATTTTTATCTGCATATTTGACTGTCGAAGGTTTGATTGTAGTTATATCAATTTATGATACAAGGTGCGACGTATGAAATCCGCAATGGTGCTAGGAGCGACAGGTTTAGTAGGACGAACGCTCTTAAACATGCTGTTACAGGATAGACGGTATAGTGAAGTAACCTGCTTGGTCAGAAAACCGCTGTCATCGCAGATGTTTAAGGACCCACACAATAGGTTAAAACCCGTGATGATCGACTTTGATCATCTTCAGGATTACCAAGGCTACTTTAGCGTAGATCATGTCTATTGCTGCCTAGGCACAACGCTTAAAAAAGCGGGGTCCAAGCAAGCGTTTCGGCGGGTGGATTTTGAATATGTCCACGTGGCGGCGCAGTTAACCCGGGCGCAGCGTGCGAATAGCTTCGTTTGGATTTCGTCGGTGGGGGCCGATGCTAAAAGCAGTAACTTTTATTTAAGGGTAAAAGGCGAGTTAGAAAATGCCATTATGCGCATGCCTCAGCTGCCCCATGCATCAGCAGTTAGGCCGTCACTGTTGTTAGGCAATCGAGATGAGTCGCGCACCCTTGAAGATATTGCGCAGAAAACCGCGCCTATCTGGCAAAGCCTGATGAAAGGGCCATTGAAAAAATACCGGCCGGTTCACGCCGTTGATGTGGCGAGAAACATGATGTCGTTACAGCGCTGGTAATGAAATGTCACAACCTTAACGTGAAGCGCTGGTTATCATGGTATAGAATGCGCGGCTTTCAATGACAGGATAATGTCTACCTTCTTATGTTTCGCTGCAAACAATTTACGGTTGCTCAAGACAAATGTGCAATGAAAGTGAACACAGACAGCCTTATTCTAGGAAGCTGGGCTGAGCCTAACTCCGCCCAGCGCATAGTAGATATAGGAACGGGAAGCGGTATTTTAGCGCTGATGATGGCGCAAAAAGCCCAAGCTTTGGCCTGCATTGATGCCATAGAGATTGATGACGGCGCTGCAGCACAAGCCGCTTTTAATTTTCAAAACGCGAAGTGGTCAAAACAGCTATTTATACATCATAGCGATATCAAGACGTTTGAAGCGCCATATCAGTACGATATGATTATCACAAACCCCCCTTATTTTGATACGCCACATCAAGAGACCAAGGCTTATAGCACGCAGCCGGAAAAGCGAAACCTAGCAAGACAGACGTCTTCACTTAATCCGAATGAACTTTTTAAGCGAGCCAGTGCAATGCTTGTTGAGTTAGGAAGTATGTACTGCGTGTACCCATCTTCTATAGAAGATAATGTCATTGAGATTGCTCTGTTCTGCGGCTTCGCATTAAAGAAAGTAATGTATGTAAGGCACTCGTCAGAAAAAAGCACCTTACCTTTGTGTGTTTCACTTCACAAAACGTGCTTCAGGTTTAGCGGGTTTAAACCGCCAACATGTCTTGGCATCAATCGCTGCAGATAGCAGGCAAACACTCACCATAAAGGATGAACAGGGCCAATATACCCACGAATACAAAGCCCTTTGTCAGCCTTTTTATTTGAAATTTTAACGAGCAGTAGAAAATGAATATTGTTGCAGAAGCGTTTGGTGCGATAGCTGTTGTTTTAAACTTTATTGGATATAGACAAAGCCATGTAGACAAATACCTACTTATTTCGGCTTTTGCGCTAGCTGCGCTAAGTGCGCACTTTTTCATGCTTGATGCCATGGCCGCCGGAGTCGGTACCTTGCTTGCCAGCGTTCGTAACTTTATTGCCATCAAGCACCGAAGTAACACCATCTTGTTTGCCTTCGTGGCGGTAAATATTGGGTTTCTTGCTTATGAGTGGTTTGTGCTAGAGCACGGTTGGATCATTTTTATCGCTTATGCATCCTCATTAATTTTTACGGTAGGATCTCTCGTTATTCGTAATACGCATACCATACGAAAAGTTTTTCTTGTTGCTGAAACCCTCGGGCTTGTTTATGCAATATCTGTAGGAAGCATCTTTGGTACTGTTTTTAACATTAGTAACCTAATAAGTATATTAAGTAAGCTGCGCAAGCCGAATACCTAAAAAACAAACATATCTTTCTTATCAATTAGTCTAATACCCCTCCTTTTTTCAGGGTTTAAAAGTTCGAAATTTAGCCAGTAAAGCTCAGCTTTAAAAAGCCTGTAAAAATAGCGCTATCCCTTATTCTATAAGGTTTATACCAAAGTTTAATGAGCTAAAGTTCAATTTTATTTTGCGTATGTAAGCGTATCATTATTAATCAGTAAGTATGGTTTCAGCAATTTTTCCTCCGGGTGTGCAGAAGTAAACTTGTTGTGTAGTAATGAGATCGTGGACGGTAAGATGACGTTAATAAACAGGGCGAACTATGCAAGTGTAACGCAAATACACATATTGGATCGCAAACTTGGATTATTCGCAAACTCATAGACATCACTATACCTCTAAGCTGATAGTAGTACTCTTAGTTGCGTCTCTTTTTCTAGGGGCGCTTTTGTTAGCGCCCATGGATGCGCTTGGCCAGCTCCTTTCTTCGATAGTCGTTCTTATTTTTGTATCGCTTTGCAGTAAAGAAGCGAGGCACACTCAAAAGTATCAACACTTATTTCGCGTTGTTGCCCTTGTTCTAGCAATCGCGCTTAGTGTTAGGTATTTACTGTGGCGGGGCCTTTACACACTGACCTATTCCGATGTTTTATCGATGATTGCAGTGTGGCTACTTTTCGCCGCTGAAATCTATGCAGGCATCACCTCTGTGTTAGGCGCTATTGTCAATGCGTTCCCTTTAAGCCGACCTTTACTTTCTTTGGAAGGAATGGATAAATCTACGTTGCCTAGTGTCGATGTTATGATTCCTAGCTATAACGAAGATGAAGAAATATTAGAAGTCACTATCCGCGCAGCAAAAATGCTGGATTATCCTAAAGAGAAACTGCATATCCATTTGCTGGATGATGGAGGGACGGATCAAAAAATCAATGCAGACAACCCGATTTCAGCCGCTCAAGCGAAGCAGCGTAGACAGGATTTACAGGCACTGTGTGAACGCTTAGGTATTACCTATCACACTCGGGCAAAAAATGAGTTTGCCAAAGCGGGTAACGTTAATAGCGCAATACAAAACACCCATGGCGACCTAATAGTGATCCTAGACGCAGATCACGTACCTACATCGGACTTCCTTGATAGAACCGTGCCTTGGATGCTTAAAAACGAGAAAGTATTTCTTGTTCAAACCCCGCACTTTATGGCGAATCCCGACCCTGTAGAGCGTAACTATTTTTCAGCATTCAGCCGTATGCCATCAGAAAATGATATGTTTTATGGCACTATCCAAAAAGGCTTAGATTATTGGGGCAGCTCGTTTTTTTGTGGTTCAGCCGCACTTATGCGCCGTAAGCATTTAGATTTGGTAGGCGGTATATCAGGTGAGTCTATTACCGAAGATGCCGAAACCGCATTGGACCTTCATAAAATGGGCTACGAGTCGGTTTATGTCGATAGACCCATGGTTAGCGGCCTTGCGCCCGAGACCTTCGATGCTTTTATTCAGCAGCGCATGCGCTGGGCACAGGGTATGACCCAAATTTTATTACTGAAAAAGCCTTTTAAAGCAGAAGGGCTAAAATGGTATCAGCGAGTGGGCTACATGAGCTCAATCATGTTCTGGTTATTCCCCTTTGCTCGTATCATCTTTTTATTTATGCCTTTGGCGTACCTTGTGTTTGGTCTACAGGTGTACCATGCCTCCATACTTGAAATCTTTGCCTATACACTGCCACACGTCATCGCTACCTACATGATATCTACCATGCTTTTTGGGCGAACACGATGGCCGCTAGTGTCTGAGCTCTACGAAATATTGCAATGTGCGTTTACGCTAAACGCGCTAGTAAAAGTCTTCTTAAAACCACGTGCACCCTCTTTCGTTGTAACCCCAAAAGGGGAGAGCTTAGAAAGAACCTTCGTGTCGCCCCTTTCTAACGTCTTTTACTGGGCAATACTTGTCATTACTTTTGCATTGGGAAGCGGTGTGTATAAGTTTATCACCGAGCCGTTAACCCGAGAGCTCACATTAGTGGTGTTGCTCTGGAATGTCTTTAATTTACTAATACTTCTGTCAGTGCTAAGTGTACTTTTAGAGCGTAAACAGGTAAGAAGTCAGGCTCGCCTGCCCGCCACCAATAGCGTGGTGATTAAGACAAATAGTGATGAAGCTTGGGTGGGTGACTTAGTTGACCTTTCGTTAGGCGGTGCAAGGCTAAAACTAAAAGGTGAGGGAGCGTTCGTGCCAGAAAGGGCAACGCTAACGTCATGGAGCCATGCACTTAATAAAAACGTACACATCGCTATTGTTGTACTTCACTACGACAGTAAATCAAAAATACTTCGGGTGCGCTTTACACCAGAAACTGAAGAACAAAAAAGTGAGGCTATCGCGTTTGCGCTTTGTGACAGTTTGCGCTGGTTAGCTTTTCAGCGACGCAGAACCAGACCTATTTCTTACTGGTTTGGCGCTAAACACGTATTAAAAGTTGGGCTAAAGCCTGTTTTATTACATATGCTTGTATTAATGGGGAAATTCGCTAGCCAATTAGGGTTACTACCTAAAGCGGCAAAGGATAGTTAATGATAAAAAAATACCTTATTTTCACCTTGTGTTTGTGCATGTCGTTTACCCTAGCGGCGCAAACCGAGACATATCGGTTGACGGATTTTTTTGGTGGTGACGGTACCGTACGCTTTGAGGGAAAATCTGCTTCGCTGGACATCTCGATTCCATTAAGTTCAGTTACCGACATTAACAGCGCGCAGTTAAGGTTAGAGGTGATGAGCTCTCAAGCACTGATAAAAAAACGCTCTCAACTTTATGTCAGGTTTAATAATGCGACGATAGGACAGGTAGCATTTGATCCTGATAGACCATCGCTAGTGTCAGAGATAGAAATTCCTAATACGCTGTGGCGCGCGGGTTTCAATACCCTAACACTGGCGGTAAGTCACCATTATGCTGAGCAATGTGTAGATGGTAGTGCGCCTGAGTTGTGGAGTGAAATAAATGCCTATACCTCCACATTGAAAATTGACGCTTCAACTGCTGAAACACGCTTTATGCTAGATGAACTAAGCGGCTTTTTTAACCCCGGTATTGGCGGACAGAGAGGCGTGCAACTCTATACCGCACGCGAGGCTGACAGTGAGCTAAAACAGCAAGCGCTCCCTATTGTGGCGCAAGCCTTGGCGCTTAGAAACCAGTATCAGCCACTTATCATAGAGAGCGACACTTTTGATGACGGATATGTGTTACCTCAGTTAGATGAAACTGAAAATAGCGAGTGGAACGAACAAAACATAGCCCGTTATGAACGTTCGGCTTGGTATTTAACGGCAAAACCCAAACAACCGGTTCACGTATTGGTAGGCACTGTAGAAGCGCTATCGCCGGTATTATCTGATGAAGTAATGAACCAAATTGACGGTGCGTTTCTTAAAGCCCAACGCACTCCAGCATTTATTACGGACAATAAAGTGATAGTGCCTGCAAGTTACCGACTTATTGTGAGTGGTACTACCCAAAGTGAAGTACTAGAAGCAGCAAAAGCACTGGCGATAATGGATGATGCTATTAATCCAATTTCTCAGGTAACCGTGCTTTCTCAAACTCAAATGGACGCGGACACGCTACAACGCAATCGAGTACTTACCCCCGATAATCGTTATTTTTTCCAACAACTTGGCGCGTCTACGTCACAGTTTAGAGGGGAGGGAAGTTTTAAAGTTAGCGCAGGTCGCACAAGTACCTTTGCTAAATGTTCATATAGCAATGGGTAGTGAGGTAACGAAAGAGGGCTCGATAATCGTTTTGGGCACGCCAGAAACCCTTTCGCAACTAGAACAGTCTGAATTTAGTACTGCCATAGAGGCCACGAAACGCTGGTCTTATCGACTGCAGAATAATTTGTATAACCATATTCGCACCGTAACCGGCGATGAGTCTTTTAAAGAAATGCGAACAAATGGTCAGACTGTACAAAAAAATGATTTAGGTGAGCAGGCGATTTTGACCGCGCAAGCGCACCCAACCTCATCGCAAACCGACACCTTATTCATTGTTGCTGCACAAACCCCTGAGCTGTTACAAACAAGAGTGACTGAGCTTGTTAGTCTTTCAATGTGGGCCAGATGGCAGGCGATTTCTTTGCGTGGAAAGATGCATTATCACCGTCACTTGTTATGCAAGTAAATGACAAATACGAAGTAGGTGAAGCTGACGATAACTGGCTGCATTTAAGACTATGGCTTTCTAACAACCCTTGGTA
Organism: Alteromonas infernus; assembly: GCF_902705815.1. Lineage (NCBI taxonomy): Bacteria > Pseudomonadati > Pseudomonadota > Gammaproteobacteria > Alteromonadales > Alteromonadaceae > Alteromonas > Alteromonas infernus. Next base: position 39,967 of record NZ_CACSIG010000042.1, on the reverse strand, counting down.
TTGGTTGATTGGGTTTGTCGTTACTGTCTTCGTGGTAAGCTTAATTATCTACCTATTACTTAAGCGCAGAAATAAACAAGTACAAGACTCATGGTAACCGGATTTAAGGCAACAAAAACGCTGCTGGCGATAGCACTAACCCTATTGTTAGTGTCGTGCTCCACAAAAGAAGACAATGCTTTTAAATCGCAATTTATGGCGTATAAAGCGCTATTTATCGACGGCGGGCGTGTGGTAGATACGGGAAACGATGAGGTGTCGCACAGCGAAGGGCAAGGTTACGGCATGTTATTCGCTGTAGCAGCCGACGACAAAGATACCTTCGATGCCCTATGGCACTGGACCCAGCGCTCGCTTTTGCGCAGCGATGGGCTTTTCAGCTGGCGGTATCGCCCATGTGCCGATAATTCGGAGTCGTGTATAGACGACCCGAATAATGCATCAGATGGCGAGATTTTAATTGCATGGGCCTTGTTACGGGCCAGTGAAAAGTGGGGAATAAAGGGATATCAAGACGAAGCGGGTAAGATTGTTCAGGCTGTAGAGCAAAAGCTGTTGGTAGAGCATCAAGGTAGCGTGATGTTACTACCTGGTGAGTACGGCTTCACCTCACAAAGCGAGGGGCAAAAGAGCCTCCAGCTTAATCTGTCATACTGGGTTTTTCCCGCACTTACAGATTTATCTGCCTTATCCAATACACCGTCGCGATGGCAAAAGCTCCATCAAACTGGGCTTACTTTGCTTTCGAACATGCAATTTTCATCCTATCAACTGCCAAGCGACTGGGTGCGTTTTGAACCCCGCAATAGTGGTTCAGCAAAGTCAGGTTTATCCGGTGAGCTCACCCTAACCAACGTGGTATCTGCAGAGTTTGGCTTTAACGCTATTCGCATTCCGCTGCAGTTGGCATGGTCCGTACAGGTCCGAGACAACGCGGCATTAGCCGAAGAACTTTTTGCGCCCTATTATCAATGGTGGGCTAAAACGCCTACTCCAGCCACTGTTAATCTACTTACCGAGCAAACCGCTGAATATGAGATGACACCCGGCATGCAGTCGGTGAAGTTAGCCGTCAAGTACCTTATGAAATCTGAAGAACCAGTGTGGCCAACAGTTAATCGCAAGATGGACTATTACTCGGCCAGTTTAACGCTGCTCTCTATGCTAGCGGTGTCGGATAACGCATCGTGAAAACGCGCTTTACCCCCCGTATCTTATTTGTGGTATTAGGAGCGGTAAGTATCTCCTACCTGCCACAACAGGCTTTCGGACAAACCAAAACAACCTATAAAGAAAAAGATTTAGGCTTACTTCCCGCGCCCAATGCGCAGCCTGACATAACGGGGCTTTGGTATCACATTAACGAAAAGCAAATTAAACAGGCGAACGACGAATATAGGCGTTTAAAAAACAGTTATCCTACTTGGGATGTGCCTGAAGAAGTAAAGAGAGAGTTAGACAGGATAAACGGCAGGCTTAAACCCGCTCCCGCAGTACCTATTGCGACGTCCTCTGAGTCAGCAAGTAACGCTTTGCAAAAGGAACAGACAAATAAGGCATTTCAACCGCAAAAGCCACTCTCAAAGTCTTTGCCTTTGGAGCAGTTTGCCCAACTAACGCCTAAAGCGCGCGCTAACACATCAAAACAAAAGATTGAAACCTTGGCTGCGCTAAGCAAACAGTTAAAGCGTACCGACTTTTATCTGCTCATGGGTTGGACAGCTGTAGATAAAGGAATGCTAAAGACTGCCGAGCAACAGTTCGCACTGGCGTTGCAATCGTCGGTTCGCGATATCGATAAACAGTCTGCCCAGCAAGGGCTAAACAGTGTGACTGGTGTGAAGCTACAGCAATCACTTGCGCTGCGAGATATTGAGGCGCTAGAGCACTACCTTAACGCTGATAACAGCGGCTACGCGAAAGAAGTGTTGCAGGGCGCAGCTTGGCAGCAGTACGACAAGAAAGACTTCAAATTTGCTGACGCTTTGTTTCGCTTAGTTAACGACAATGAAGGTCGTTATTTAGCCCTTACTGCGCAAAAAAGTGAAGAGGCGCAAGACAAAGCGTTTGAGCTGGCGTGTCAATTAATTAAAGAAGCTTTTATTAGGCGTTGCGCGGATGCGCTTGCCAGCCGTCAGGCAAAGTTTTATGACCTAAGGCGCTATAAGCAAAGTATTGAGGCGGGTGAAAAGCTCTCCGGTTTGCGGCCTCTCAATGTTGATGAACAAGCGCTTATAGGGTGGGCGGCAAAAGCACTTCAGGACACTGGTAAAGCCACCAACGCTTTTGAAAGTGTGCTTGTTGTATCGCCCGATGATACCGTCATTGCTAATGAACTGGTTACCCTAAATCAATATAACGAGTCTGAGCTTAACCGGCTAGCGCTAAAGTTTACTGCGGTAAAAGCAATACAGCAGCAACGGGTTACACGCAGCGCGTGGCCGCGAAAGCAATTTTTACTTGCTTATAACAGCAACGATGAACGGGTAACTGCGGCGCAGTACAAAGAGGGAATTAGCGCGCTGTATGGCGTGACTACGCGTAGCCGCAGCGGGGACGAAGGGCTTGGTAATTTCGACGTCTTTTCACATTATGTAGGTATTGCCATTTTCAACCTGTGAACCATATTCACTGGTATTGCTCACACTGTCGTAGACGCTGTTAGGCCCGCCAAGTTTTACCGTGTTAGCGTGAACATCACCTGAAACCACTTTTGAGTTACCAAGTTTTACGTCGCCTTGAGAGGTAATACCACCAGACTCGACGGTCGAGTTAATAAGGTTAACGGTTTGCTGAGCGTTGAGGGCGTTATCGAAAGTCAGTTCGGAGCCAAACACCATGCCAGATACAGTCGTAGGACCGCCGTGTACGTCACCTCGAGTGAAATGAAGATTGCCGCCTACAGACAACGCAGACTCGGACACACTCGGTGATAGCAGCAAACCGACATTAAAATCGGTTACGTTCATTTCGCCGCCAACGGCTAGACGGCCTTCAACGTCAGAGCGTTCGCCTTCAAAGTTTTCGAAGATAAAGGCGTTATAGTTGAACGCTTCGCTTAGTTCTATTGTTGCTGCAGACACCTGGGGCGCTGACATAACCGCTGCAACTACAGCAGTATAAAGTATTTTTTTGTGCATAATGGCTCCAGTGACATCCGAGTCTGGAACCGAGTTTCAACATGGGTTTTCCAGACACACCGAATGGTACGATCTGAACAAAATTCATGCGATAGCACAAGAGATACTTTGGTATAAGGTCCTATACGAAAAAAGCCACCCGAAGGTGGCTTTTCTTAATTTTCGCTTGATTAAGACCGAGCTTTAGCTGCTCTTCTTAACCAAAACAGATACTTTTTCGATACCTGCGATTTTAACTTGGTTCATAACCTCTACCACAGTACCGTGCTCGCTATCTTCGTGAGCCTGGATAGCAGCTGAATCCGTGTTGTTTTCCGCTAGGTATGTTTGCGTGTTTGCAACCACACGACGAATATCAACTTCACGGCCACCCATCATGATTGAGCCATCAGCATCAATACGAATAGAAAGCGCTTTTGAAGGCTTATCGTTTTTAGCTTGATTGTCTTCTGGACGGTTTACGTCTAAACCTTTCTCTTTCACGAACGAGGTCGTTACGATGAAGAAAATCAACATGATGAACACGATGTCCAACATGGGGGTCATATCAATCTGAGCCTCGTCTTCAGCCGAGGTATGCTTTTTTCTTTTCATCTCGTCTTCTTTCTTCTGTTACGTTCGAGCCATTTAGTATACTGCTTGTTACAAAAATATACAGACTTTTGTATAAAAACAGTGTGCTCATTAACACTTGTTGTTGAAAAAATACTCAGTTTCACGGTAATAAAACAACAAACTAGGTTTGTTTGCGTGAAATAGCGACACCTAATTGGTAAAAATACAACATCAATGCCTGGTTGAGTGATGTACGCAAGTTACCATGAGGATAAATGCCAAGTCTAGCTTCCGTTGATTTTTTTGTACCTTGCACCAAAAACGCATTTTTGATCTCGTGATCTTGAATACAGGCTTCAAATGCTCGGGCAGCCATCTCCTGAGGCATAGCATAATAATACATTTTTAGCGCGCGATCAGCTTCTACGGATCGTACAAAGTACTCATTTGGCCTTTTTTGATCATTTAAAAACAAAAGTGAGAAGCAATCGCTCAATTTTTGATTCAATGGGTGAGGGTTCATAGGCGCATTGTCTAGCCACGCCTGTGTTGCAAAACTGCCTGCAGCTATGCCTTCAAACATACGAGGCGCAATGTAGTGGTCGAACGCGTGAAACCACTCATGAGCCAACGCACCGGCACCCGCGTTTTTCGCCAAGGCAAGCTGTCGCTTTGCGCTATTGTAATGCGCGCTGCTGTGTTTTTGGCCGCCACTGCCAAACGCAAGAGAAAGGGATCCGTTTAGCGAGAGCACCTGTTCATTTATATTTAAGATCGCAACTAGATCGTAAAGGGCATCAAAAAAAAAGATTCGCTGCGATCTGCTGTTCTTCAGCGGTTACCCATCGGCCAACCGTGATGGTGGCAAAATTGAACAGTTTGCGAATGTCTTGAAAGGAAACGTCTGCGCCATCCCTATGACTTGGGCTATTGCGATAAAACTGCTGATGTAGGCGGCCTTTATTGTCCAACGTTTGTGTCCGTTTTTAACAGGAGTTAGGCCATAGAGACCAGTAATTTCTCACACCATGCTTCAATACGCGCATCGGTTTTGTCGTATTGATTTTCATCATCTAGTGATAAGCCAACGAACTGGGTTTTGTCTTCAGTTAGCGCTTTTGAGGCCGTGAATTCATAGCCTTCATTTGGCCAATAGCCCACGATATTGCTGCCTGAGGGTACAATTGCATCGTGAAGCATACCTAGTGCATCTTGAAACCATTCTCCATACCCAAGCTGATCGCCAAGGCCAAATAACGCAATGGTTTTGCCAGACAGGTCTAAGCCGTGAACCTCTTCCCAGTGTGACTCCCAATCTTCCTGAAGTTCACCGAAATCCCACGTTGAAATGCCAAATATAATAATGTCGTATTCTGCGGTGCGCGTTAAACTGACATCTTTAATATTGTGCAAATCAACGATGTCTTCGTCAAAAAGGCTATTGAGCTGCGCTTGAATCTTTTCTGCCGCCATTTCGGTATAGCAGGTTGTAGAGCCGTAAAATAACCCGATTGACAGTGCGCTATCACTCATTAGATACCTCTTTTCAACTAATCGTTTTTTGAAGTGGGGAATTCTACCTCTTTACCGTTGCTCAACAAAGCCTTGCACTGCACATCGGTGTTTTTATGTGAAATTTTTAATACACCTATTGCACATCCGTTGAATAATTCGCCATACCCCATACTTGGCTCTCTTGCTTTTACCGACATATTTCTTCGACGAGTAAAAAGGTTCAATGGCGATTTAGAGCGATAAAGAATGCGGTTTAGTCTATCTAGCCATTTGATCAATCCATCGGGGAAGGCGTTTTTTAAACCGCTACAGGTGAATTGCGTGATATGAGGGCTGTTGCGACGAAAACGCAGCCGTACGTCGTACACGAAAGAATAGTGTACGTCGCCAGATAATATGATGAACTCAGGTGGCGTTTTGTAATGCCTAAAAATGTTGAGCATTACGTTTGCCGTACCTTTATGGGCCATCCAGTTCTCAGCATCCACGGTGAGGGCTTTACCAAAAAAGGTAAACACTTTTTGAATGGCCTCGATAACTTTTACGCCGTAAATCGGAGCGGCAGAAACAACAATAACCGACTCTTTTCCAATAATGGAGTGTTGAAAGTCGCACAGCGCTTCCCAATCCATTAAGCCGGAAGGTTTATTCATGTCAGATTCTGAGCGCCATCGCTGGGTTCGCGTATCTAAAACTTCTATAGGCGGTGTTGTATCAAGGCGATAGTGCCACTGGTCAAAATCGAGTAGGTCGTCAATGATCTCATCATGCTGAGCTATACCTTGCTCACCTGTAGACTGTTTTACTTTTTCTATTAGCGCCGTCACTTTTTTAGGAGCGTTTCCCCAGCCTTGACAGAGTAGGTAGCCAATAAGCGCGTTGCCTATCATGCGTTTAGACAATGGGTTGCCGTAAACCTCTTGTTCCCAGCCGCGGGTTAAATTCCAGTCATCGGTTACGTCGTGATCGTCAAAGATCATGTAGGTTGGAATGTGGGCAAGCGCGCGTCGCACCTGCGGCAGTTGCTTTACAAAGCCTTTAAGTGCTTCATTTTCTTTATCAAAAGTTGCGCTGTATTTGTCGGGAATACCGTCTTTATCAATCGTTATTTCGGCCCACAGTGTGTCGGACCACACCAATAAGTACATGGCAATGATTTCTGCGCTGCCTATCAGGTGGTTTTGCGCGTTTACCGATGTGAACACGGGCTTCTTTTTCGCACCAAAGAAAAGAGATGACAATACCGTGTTTGTCGAAATCTGCGGCAGCAGTTGCTCGCGTTCATAATAGCCGTGAGGGTGTGTAGCAAGTTCTTGCGTACTACTTACCACTGCGCCCTCCAGTGTCTCATGAAACAGGCCTAAACGAGCGATCACGCTATGTATGGCTTTAAGCATAGGGCCTGCAACATCATCGGCGTATATCTGATCCCCTGTCATCAGCAACAGATCAGGGAAGCTACTTTTTTGTCCAAAGGCATGTTCATGAAGCGTGTCTACCTGCGCTAACGCATCGTCACTGTGAAAATGCGGCTTGCGACACGAGCCGTGTAAGATAGTCTTTGGCGTTTCGGTAAAGTGAAAACTTAACGTCGATTGCCCTGTGTACAGAAGCGCTTGCTGCTCTTTGTGCCACCTGGCCTGGTGTTCCTTGTTATCGAAGTGAAGTTGGTAAGATACCCGAGCGCTATCGTCAAATGGTTTGGAGGCTGAAAATGAAAGTAAATGGATGAACGCGTGCGTGCCTACGCAAATGGTCTCGCTTTGACGGTCGCCGTCAATCGGCGCTTCATCATGTGACAAGGTTAATGAAGGCGCATCAGCCGAACTGGTTACTACCCATATATAACAAAGGTTAGATGTAACTTTTCTCACGATGGGCCCTGCTATGACGAGGGGCAAGTGCTGCGTAGAAATGACGTTCTCCTTCAATGTTATCGATATAGCTGCAATCAACAAGCACGGTGCATACAACGCGTAAGCCACAAATAACGCAGTGGGTCTTTGCGCATTACCTTTTACGCATGTTGTTATGAGTACTGTAAAATATCGTCATAACCTTACCCTTTTTTGTGCATAAACGGTATGCTCGATATACTCCCTTACAAATTTTTATTTTGCCCACAGTCGGTTAAATAGAGACAGGACTTCACAACATGCTTAAACACTTAACGAGTGCTGTGGTAACAGCATTGCTGCTGAGCGCCTGCAGCGAGCCCCAAGACGTGATTATTACGCCAGAGCCCCAAGACTTAACAGAAGTTACCGTGGGAAGCTGGATTTTAGATCAAAATGGTAGGGTAATGTTTGATCCCCAAACATCGGGATTAGTAGAAATTGATGGTGAACTTGTCACTATTGCCGATGCAAGCGCAGACGCTACGCAACAATTAAAGCTACACACTATTGCGCCAGAAACCGCCACACTTAGCGTATCGAGCGAGCGTTTTTCGTTTGCCAGAAGTGTGCGTAGAAGCTGCTTTTTCAGCTATCTTAGTGAGCAGCCTGATTTGGAAGCATTAGCCGTAGACCCCAGAAATACCGATGTGATTTATACGGTAACCGAAGATGCCACACGCACCGGAGCATTAAGTCCACGGTGTGAAACCAAGTACGAGGATACCGGTTCAACAGACTATCCCACCTTGCTGGTCAAGCTTACCCGCAAAGATAATGGCACAGTAGAAATGTCAAATGTGCGTCCACTCCAATTTCCTCTAGCACTTGAAGTGGGTAATTTTCCTAACGACGGTATTGAAGGTCTTGCCATGGCCGACGACGGTACCTTGTATTTAGGGTTAGAGAAGGACAAGGCCCGCCAGCCAAGGATTTTCTCGCTGAATGTTGATGACGGTCTTTTTGAATCCAGTGACTTTGCAGCGGTAAGTGAACCTAGTTTGCAGCTACCCCGGTTTACATCTGGTAATCATCCTATCAACGGATTAACCTTCTACACGCACACAACAGGCGCGTCGTATTTGCTGGGGGCTGCAAGAAATGACAATGAACTTTGGGTAATTGATGTCAGCGGTAAAAAGCCAACCAAACGCATACCTATTACCTTTGATGTTGCCGGCGACGAGAATTGCGAGCAGTACACTATGGATAATGCATCAATGGAAGGGGTGGTGGTCATTAAAGATACCCTGTGGATCATTAACGATCCTTGGGAAAAGAACTACTTAAAAAACGCGACGTGTGATGCTCACTTAAGCCGATATGAAGATTTAGCGCCTCTATTATTTCCACTTAAGATAAACGACACGTGGTTTAAATAAATCAGTGTTAGCGCTGACACATAAAAAAGGTTGCTAGCACCAATAAAGCAACCTTTTTTTATTAAAACGGGACCAGCGTTATTCGCGCTGATTCTCGTTACGCGTCACTGCGCAGACGAGAAGCAAAGGTTTTCTTAAACTTCGCCAGTTTCGGCGCAACCACCATTGAACAGTACTGGTTTTGCGGGTTATTTTTGAAGTAATCCTGATGATAGTCTTCGGCATCGTAGTAATTGTTTATCTCTACGATTTCCGTAACTACTGGGTCAGGCCAGATTTCTTCTTCAGTAATTTCTGCGATGATTTTCTCAGCTTCGGCCTTTTGCTCGGCGTTGTGATAGAATACCGCACTGCGATATTGTGGGCCTACGTCGTTACCCTGTCGGTTAAGCTGTGTAGGGTTGTGCAACGCAAAGAAAATTTCCAATATTTCGCGATAGCTAATGCTATCTGCATCGAAGGTTACCTGTACTACCTCGGCGTGGCCGGTAGTGCCGGTGCATACTTCTTCATAAGTTGGATCGGCTTTTTCGCCCCCAGCATAGCCAGAAATAGCTTTTTCTACACCCTCAACGGTGTTATACGCTGATTCGATACACCAAAAGCATCCGCCCGCCAAAGTCGCGACTTGTAAATTTGCCATAATAAAACCTCTCATAATCTATGGTTGTAGTGTGGGTGCGCCCCGCCTTCAACACAAGTCATCCAAGCGTGTTTTTTTATCGTATAAACGAATATTAAATAAGAATAATGTGGTGTCATCGCGAAAGGTTTTAAGCTTAACGCTTTAAATACGCGTGATGAGTTTTACGATAGATTACGTTTTCAGTGAAAGGTATCGATTTTGCCTTTTCGGGCAAAACAGCCAACGTCGATGCGTTCTATGTAGTAGAGGTAGTAAAAAGTGATTATTTTCTATGACGGCTATTGCCCCTTATGTATCGCAGAGATGCGACACCTAGCAAAACGAGATAAACACAACAAGCTAACGCTGGTTGATATTCAGTCGCCTGATTTTTCTATTCGCTATCCCGCGCTAGACTGGCACGCACTTAATGCCAGAATACATGGCCTTCGCAGCGATGGCACCTTGATAACCGGCCTCGACGTCACCCATGAGGCGTGGAAAGCGGTTGGTGTAGGCTGGCTTTACGCGCCCCTTCGTTGGCCGCTTATTCGCCACGTGGCCGATGCCTTTTATAACGTTTTCGCGAAGCATAGATACACTATTTCTTATTTGCTGACGGGCAAAAAACGCCAGTGCGACCGCTGTATACCAGGAGAGCCCAATGAAAAATAAGGTGTTAGTTGTTGGGGCTTCTGGGGGAATTGGGGCTGCGCTAGTTGACCAATACCGCTCAATGGGCAATGACGTTATCGCGGTAAGCCGTGCGCCGGCTTCAGACTTTGAGCAAACAGAAAGTGTCTCATATTATCAAATCTCAACGCAGGACGATAAACACATAGGTGAGTTTGTACAGCAGTTAGCGCAGCAGGGGGTAGTGATAAGCGCTGTGGTGATAACCACGGGTTTTTTGCATAACGAGGAAAACGCCATTCACCCTGAAAAGCGTTTAGAGGATATAAACGAAGCGGCACTGTCGGCGTATTTTGGTACTAACAGCATTACGCCTGCGCTGTGGCTAAAACACCTTGTTAATATTGTGAGCAAAGAAGGCTCGACCCTTGTATGTCTAAGTGCACGTGTGGGCAGTATTTCTGATAATGGCTTGGGTGGCTGGTATGGCTATCGCGCGTCGAAAGCCGCACTTAACATGTTTGTTAAAACCGCATCGGTTGAATACAAGCGTAGAGTAAAAAATACAATACTGGTTTGCTATCACCCGGGCACCGTTGATACCGGGCTTTCAAAGCCTTTTCAAAAGAATGTCGCTGCTAAGAAACTATTTACCCCTGAGTTTACGGCGAAACAGCTTATTACGCACCTTTCTCAACTAGATAGAGAGCAAGTTTGCCATTTTATCGACTGGAACGGTGAAGTGGTAACTTGGTGATACGGTCTTTCATCATTTCAACAAGTTCAACATCAAGACTTTTTATTTCACTGCTGTTACCATGCTATTTTTGGGATTGGTGCAGCGTATTGATAAGCCCATAAAGGTTGCAATACAACGCGTTGACGCCACACGTGAGTCATAATAACAGAACGCCATCCTGATAATAAAATAATACCAGTTCGCATGGCATTAACCTTCGACATACAACAGGTGTCGGGTTTTTATTGCGAACTGCTATAACAATAACTCAACGAGAGGAAGGGATATGAGCGGGGCCAGAGAACAGTTCGGATCGCGCATAGGTTTTATTTTGGCTGCTGCCGGTTCTGCAGTAGGCATTGGTAATTTGGTTGGTTTCCCTGTCGGTGCAGCTAAAAACGGCGGCGGCGCATTTTTGTTAATGTACGCCATTTTCGTTTTTGCGATATGTTTGCCGGTTATGCTGGCGGAAATGTCAGTAGGACGCCATGCTAAAAAAGACCCATTAGGCGCGTACAGCGATATCAGCGGTAACGAAAAAAAATGGAAGGTCGCAGGTTGGTTAGCCATTGCTACACCTTTCATGATTGCCGTTTTCTACATGGTTATCACCGTGTGGCTTTTTGGCTATTTGTTTGAAGCGGTAAGCGGAAACTTAGATAAACTCGCTAACCCCGAAACCTTTGGGCTGTTTATTAACTCAGAGGCAATCTTCGCCTATATGGCAGTTGTGGTTGGGGTGGTGTACCTCATACTTCAAGGCGGGGTAAAAGAAGGCATCGAAAAAGCGGCAAAGCTGCTTATGCCAGCACTCTTTGTTATGCTCATTGGCTTGGTAGTGTTTGTACTGACCCGAGAAAATGCCATGGCTGGGGTTAAGTTCTATATCGTGCCTGAGTTTTCAAAAATCACGGCTGAAGTTGTCAACGGCGCCTTGTCGCAAGCCTTCTTTTCGCTGTCGTTAGGTATGGGTATTCTGATCACTTACGGAAGCTATATTGATAAACGAGCGGATGTGCCTAACTCGGCCAAATTGGTTGCCTTAACCGATACAGCGGTTGCATTTACTGCGGGGTTAATGATTCTTCCGGCTATCTTCTCTTTTAACCCAGATATTAACCCTGATGATCTAAGTGAGTCTTCGGTTGGCATGATCTTTACATACCTACCGAGTATCTTTCTCGCGTTACAAGATTCAATCGGGTATCTCGGTGCGTCGATTGTAGCGAGCTTGTTCTTCTTGCTTGTGTTCTTCGCAGCAATTACTTCACTGGTATCTATTTTTGAAGTACCGGTTGCGGCATTGATGGACGAGAAAGGCGTAAGTCGCAAATGGGCGCTAGGCTCTTTAGGCAGCATTATGATTGTGTTAGCCATTTTGAGCGCATTATCGTTCGGTAAAGTGGATATGTTGACTTCGTTTATGCACTACGCAGGGGCAGATAAGTCTTTGTTTGATGTGATTTACGACGTGTTCTACGACACTATTTTACCGCTCAACGGCTTACTTATTTGCTTGTTTGTTATTTACCGTTGGAAGAGCGCTAACTTCAACGCGTCTTTGGAAGAAGGTAGCAGCGGATACAAGGGTAGCTGGTTTGAAAAGTATGTAGATGTGTCGCTTAAAACCTTTATACCATTAATTCTGCTTGTTATTTTTGTAAACACAGTCGCAGTGAAATATTTTGGGTTTAACCTTTTCGGGTAAACCGCTTCACACATTACATCTAAACAAAAACGGCAAGCTTGGTAACGGGCTTGCCGTTTTTTATTGATTTAGAACATGCGATAGGGGTCAGCGAACTCGGGCGTAATACCTAACTGCGCCCAGCATTCACGGGCGTCAATTACTTTCCCACCAGGCTCAGCGTCGGTCCCTGTAAAATCAGGCGGCTCAATACCCATGGCTTTAGCAGCCTCAACATAGTACAGCCCCCGTTTGGGGTGAGACAAACTACACAGATGTATCGTGTCATTCAGTGGGGTACAGCGAATAATTTCGCCAAGCGCCTTAACGATATCAAAAACGTGAACCAGGTTTATTCTTTTATTCCCCGCTTCTAGCTGACGTCCACTTAACGAACGGGCCGGGTGACGGTCTGGGCCAACCAAGCCCGCTAACCGCACAATACTTACGTTAATTTGCTCTCGCAGTGACAGTAAATATTGCTCTATTGCTACATGCGCTTTTGCCGACGCAGTTTGAGGGTTGGTTTGGGCCTGCGCTGTCAATGTCTCATCAGTATTATCACCGTAAACCGAGGTCGTACTGATAAAAACGATATGCGCAACGCCCGCCCTGATCGCGCTATCTATTAATGACAGCATGTGCTTTGTAAAGGCGTCTAAATTGGTGCTTCGTCGGCCGGGCGGTACATTGAGTAATAAGGTTGCATTAGGTAAATAGCGTTCAAGGGGCTTGGTGTTATCTCCTAGCGCATATTCAAGTGCTTCGATACCTTGCGCTTGTAACGCATGGCATTTGTCCCGACTTCTACTTGTGCCGACAATATTGAAATCATCGTTAAGTGCTTCGCCAACATACCCGGCTAACCATCCATAACCCGTAATTACTAAATTTTGCGTCATAGTCTCAATACCCTTTGTTTAATAGCCGTAGATTACATTAATTTGCAAAGCCTTGCTTTTATCAATACGTAAGTCGTTTTACTGATTGCCTTAAAAAGCGGCACTAAAAGCGCAAAGGTTTAAACGGGGTTGATACACGAAGACAGGGGGCGGACTTGCGAAAAAAGCCAACTATGGGCGTTACCCATCATTGGCTTTATAGATGTTAATGGTTTTGATACGAAGGGCTATTACATCTTCATTTCTGCATGACCATCGATATCTAACAGGTTCAGCTCTTCAAGCCCGGCAATTGACGCCTGCATTTTTCCTTCAGCATAATCAGCCTGTTTCAATACTTTACACAAGGCATCGCCTTTTTCTTCTAGTGCGGCGGCTTGACTCTCAAGACGATATTCTAGGTCTTCACCCCAACGTTCCATTTTTTCTTCGAATTCAGACATATCGCCGCCTTCCCATAGCATCTGAGTACCTACGGCTATTAAAATTCTGCCTATCGACTCGCTAATCAATGACTCTATCTGTGTTTCAAATTCTTGTTCCCAGCTTTCGTCAAACCAACCTGGCTCATCGAACTTGGTTGAATCGACACGGATATTACCCGCTTCATCATAAAATGAGGTGTTGAGCTTAGCGTCGAGCGAGTTAAAGAGTTCACGAAAGTCGTCGCCCATTTGGTCGCCGCCAAGGAGCTCTGTGAATACTTCAGTTACCGCGACATTAGCAATCTCTAAACCTTCACTGGCAATGTTCAGTGTCATTGGAATGGCCATATCTATATTGTCGTAGTATTCACCCACCCACTTTTTTTGCTCGCGATTAAGCGACACAGCTTCGCCGTTAACGGTCATATTGTGTTGAGCGTCTATGCTCATCACCGAGCCATTATCCATGGTTACGGTTAAGTCGCCTTGATAGTATTGAATGTGACCATCAAGCTCCATATCACAGCTGTTGGTCTGAAAGTTCTTATCGTGTGCAAGTGCCTGTCCACTGATTAAAGCGCTGGTGATGGCAACTGAAAGTAATAGTTTGTTAGACATTGTTCATTCCTTATTTCACTATTAACACGGTAGTGCGCGTGCAAAATGTAGTTCGGTATAGCCAGGGCTTGCTAAAAGCGGCGGCGATAGCCTGTTTGTAAAGAATAGAGCAATGCTCTTGCCAGAATTTAAAGGTTATATTTTTCAGTGGGTTATGCTTTTTTTGAGAGGGCAGGAAATATAGGCGGCTCCATTTTTTGGCGAATATAATAATAAATTAGCCATTTTGACTAAGATCAATTTATGCCTTTTACGGCATATTTAAACCCATCCAAGCATGTTCAAATCTTAATTATTGGTGCATAATACTGCCAATAATTTTAAGGGGTTATCACAATGGCTGATTGGATTAATGCAATTATGTTTGGTGTTGCGCTAATTGCCTTTACGCTAGGGCTAAGCAGCATCGTTATGGGCTTTATGACTGCTAAAGCAGGTGCTGAAGGTATGCAGGAAAAAATCGAGTACGGTTTTTTTGGCGTTACAGGTTTGGTGCTTTGCATGCTGATGGCCTATGCCTTAGCTTAAGCAAAAAGCGTTATGAAAAAACCGGCTTCAAAGCCGGTTTTTTTACGTCTGTAAAACAGTTATTGATGGTTACGCTTTCGGCGTGCTGTGAGGCTCTGCAGGCGTGTTTACACTAGGCTCTGTGCTTTCATCGGCACTTTCATCGGCACTTCCATCAGAACTTTCACTTGTACTTTGCTTGGCACTATTATCAGCACCTTGCCTGGCGTTCACCTTTGCCTCTTGCTGATAGGCACTGTGCTCGCGGTGGGCTAAAAGCGAGAGGTGACCGTCTCGCTGGTAGGCGCGTAGGTCGAACAGGTCAAGCATGGCCATGACGTGGTCGAAAATATCCGACTGTACTTTCTCGTATTTGACCCATTCTTTTTCTGCGCTAAAGCAATAAATTTCTAAGGGCAAACCTAGCTCATTAGGGGGAAGCTGCCTAACCATAAGCGTAAGCTCTTGGTTGATATTCGCATGCTTGCGCAAATAGGCTTCTAAGTAGGCTCTAAACGTACCGATATTGGTTAGCTTGCGGTTATTGAGTAAATCCGACTCATCAATGGAGTAATCCCTGTGATAAGCACGCAGTTCGTTTTTCTTTTTATCGATATATTCGTTGATATAACGAATTTTTGAAAAGCGGTCTAACATATCGTTGTCGCAGAGTTTGATAGAGTGCACATCAATATAAATGGCGCGCTTAATTCTGCGGCCGCCGGACTCCTGCATACCTCGCCAGTTCTTCACCGCTTCAGTAGTAAGGCTATAAGTAGGTAGTGTCGAGATGGTTTTGTCCCAGTTTTGTACCTTTACATTGGTTAAGCCTATTTCAAGTATTTCACCGTCGACTTCGTATTTCGGCATGGCTATCCAATCACCGGTATTGAACATGCGGTTAGCGGCAATCTGTATACCGGCTACAAAACCTAAAATAGTGTCTCTGAATATCAATAACAGCACCGCGGCAATAGCGGTTAGGCCCGATACAATAAGCAACGGACTTCTATCGACTATTAAAGAAATACTCAGCAGTATAGTAATGATTGCAAAGGCAAGTTTAGTCACCTGAATGAACCCTGTAATCGGGGCTCGTCGGGAAAGGGCTGAGGCGTTGTAAACGTCTTCTACTGTGCTTAGCATGGCGTACAAAGCGAGTAAGCCACTGTAAAGCATATACAGCTGAGCACTTTTGATTACCATACCGTGCATGACGGCTTCATCATCGATAAGTACTGGAGTGGCAACGTAGATGAATAGCGCAGGGAAGAGGTGCATTAAACGTCTAAAGAAGCCATGCTCTTGAAGCGCGTTGTCCCATTTATTATTAGACTTGTAAACCCAGCTAGCAATTTGCGGGCGTACTAATAACCGCGCAATAATATAAATGAACGCTGCAATTATCAGGATAGACCCTAGTGCAAGCACTGTATAAAGCGGGTCCTCAGTGGTTAAGTTTGGGAAAACGTCTTTTACCAAGTGTATAAAATAATCGCGTACTGAAGCACTCACTTCCATTATTTATGACTCCAATAATTGCTTTATGCGGTTGTCTTTATTTTTCCATAAGCTGTTTAACCAGTTTTGGAAATAAAGACGAAATTCAGACTCTGTGCGTTCTGACTGCTGTTGTAACTCGGGTACAGGCGTTACGTTTACATCAATAACAATTTTAGTCATCTGGCCGCTTAACATTGCCATCATCGGATGACGTTTATTTTCAGGGTAGAGCAAAGAAATATCCAGTACGTTCGTAAATAACTCGCCCATGGCTGATAAGGCGAAAGACACGCCCCCCGCCTTAGGTGGAAGTAAGTTGACGTAGGGGCTTTGCTTTGAAAGGTGCTTCTGTGATGTAAAGCGTGTTCCTTCAACAAAATTTATTACTGTAGTTGGCACGGTTCTGAACTTTTCACAATACGTTTTAGTGGTTTCCAGATCTTTTCCCCTTTTTTCAGGGTGCTTCTCTAAATAAGCACGGGTATACCTGTGCATGAAAGGCATATCAAGTGCCCACGCGCCAAGCCCTACAAAAGGCAGCCAGATAAGCTCTTTCTTTAAGAAAAACTTGGGCGCTGGAATACGATGTGTAGCAAATTCAATAAGTAAAATGATATCGAGGTAGCTTAGGTGGTTCGCGATAATAAGATACCAGCTATCTTTAGAAAGCGTGCCGTGAACAGAGCACACAATGTCGACCTTGTTGAATAGGCGAATCAATATGACACTAATGCGGCCAAAGCTAAACATCAGCGCGTGCATGACCTTATTCCACGCTGTTCTAATTTTTCCGTTCGGCAATAAAAGCTTTACCAAACCCAATAGAATAATAAGCCCACCCCACAAAGCTAAGTTAAGAATTTGCAGTGTGGTATGTAAAACGAAGATAAAAGGCGCAAGTACTAGACGGATCATAATGGTTTCTGAGTTGCGTTAAGTGATGCTAAACGTTGATCTTTGGCATGCCAACGCTCATTTAGCCATGTCTGAAACCGGGCACGCACTTGTGGGTCATCAAAATAGCTGTCGTTGAAAACCCCATTATCCATAATCTCTTTTATTGGCATCACATCAATATTCACGCGAATGTCGCGAACTTTACCGCTTACGAAATCCCAAAACGAGGGGACCCCATTAGGATAGTCGATGGTAACGTCAATAAGTTTATGTAGCTGGTCGCCCATGGCCGACAACACAAAAGCAATACCGCCGGCTTTAGGCTTTAGCAAGTGCTCAAACGGAGAGTTCTGTCTATCATGCTTGGCTTTGGTGAAACGCGTGCCTTCTACGAAGTTCATTATACTTACCGGCTTATTGCGAAATTTTTCACACGCTTTGCGGGTGGTTTCCATATCTTTACCTTTCAGGTGCGGATTTTTAGCAATGAAAGACTTCGAGTAACGACGCATGAATGGAAAATCGAGCGCCCACCAGGTAAGACCTAAAATGGGCACATAAATAAGCTCTTTTTTGAGGAAAAACTTCAGAAAAGGAATCTTTCGGTTAAATACACGTTGAAGAACGAGGATATCGACCCAAGATTGATGGTTAGCAACAACGAGGTACCAATCTTTTCGAGTCAGTTTTTCCAGCCCGTTTACTTGCCACTTTGTGCGTCCACTAATGCGCTGATTAATATTATTGACGCCGATCCACGCGGTGGCGCATGCGTCGAGTAAATAAGAAATGAAACGCCGCCACGGGGCGATAGGGATGAGTTTAAAAACTGCCAATATAAAAATAGGCGTAGACCACAAAACTGTGTTTAAAAAAAAAAAATGACCGAAATAGTGCCAACAATATGATGCAGCAGTGCTTTTACCATTGTACTTACCTCAAAAATTAGGCGCTTAGTGTAAACGAACTTGATCTAAAATCCGATAGAGCCTTTACTGATTCCACAATAAAGGTGCAAATTTACGAATTTAAGGAGCTGAAATGGAACTTATTGGCGAAAATAGAGCATTTGGGGGGCGTCATTTACGCTACACCCACAAAGCTGAAACAACACAGTGCGATATGACATTCGCGATATTTCTTCCCCCTTTCGCTTCGAAAGAGAAGCCAGTGCCAGTATTGTATTGGCTGTCGGGGTTGACCTGTACCGACCAAAACTTCATGCAGAAAGCAGGAGCAATGAAACTAGCGGCCGAGCTCGGTATGGCAATAGTCGCACCAGATACATCACCTCGAGGAGAAGGTGTACCTGATGATGAAGGATCTTATGATTTCGGCCTAGGCGCTGGGTTCTACGTAAATGCTACGCAAGCACCGTGGAATACGCATTACAACATGTATAACTACATTGTTGATGAATTGCCTGCGCTCATTGAAAGTGAGTTCCCTGTTACTAAAGAGCGAGCCATTAGTGGCCATTCAATGGGGGGGCACGGTGCCTTAGTTATCGGCATGCGTAATCCGAATAAGTTTGTATCTGTGTCTGCTTTTAGCCCTATTTCAAATCCATCTGATTGTCCGTGGGGACAAAAGGCGCTTGGCCGTTACTTAGGCGATGATAAAGAAACGTGGAAGGATTATGACGCTTCTGTGTTACTTGCAAGTAAAACACACAGCGTGCCGCTTTTAGTTGAGCAAGGCACAAAAGATGAGTTTTTACACGAGCAACTAAAGCCGCAAACGTTAGTGCATGCTGCACAGCAATCAGACACCCAGTTAACGCTAAACATGCATGAAGGTTATGATCACAGCTATTTCTTCATCGCTTCATTTATTGAAGAACACTTAGAGTTCCACGCGGGGCATATGGGCCTTATTTAACAATATTTCGAATGTGGAAAGCCGAAGAACGGCGATGTAAATCGCGGTCTTCGGCTTTTTTATTTGTAGATAGGGTAAGAGATGGTGTAAGTCATTGCCTGTTTATTTAAGCTTTTGCGCTAGCGAAATAAATTCCTTTATAGCGACGGGGCGTTGGTATAAATACCCTTGACCATACGCACATTGATGACTTTGCAAAAAGTCTTGCTGCTGCTGGGTCTCAATCCCTTCAGCGATGATTTTTATATTCAGGTTATGTGCTAAACCTAAAATAGCTTGCACAATGGCTTGGTCGTCGGTGTTTTTTTCAAGTTCACTTACAAACGAGCGGTCAATTTTAAGTTCGTCAATTGGCAGCTTTTTCAAATACACGAGTGAACTGAAGCCTGTTCCAAAGTCATCAATCGATACGGTAATCCCCATCCCGCGAAGTTCGTTCAACAGAACCGAAACCACATCTAAACTTTCTACCAACACGCTTTCGGTAAGTTCAATTGACAGGTTTGAGCCCGGCAGCTGATGGTCTTCAAGTGCGTTCCTAATTTGGTTAAGCAAGGCCAAGTCTGAGACTTGTCGGCCCGAGATGTTAATTGCTAAACGGATGTCTAAATTGGCCCCTTTTAAGGCGTCAATCGCATTACACGCTTCATTGATAAGCCACTCACCAAAGGGGAAGATGAGCTCGCTTTTCTCCGCTAGTGGAATAAATACTTCTGGGGAAATAAATTTTCCCTCGGGCGTAATCCAACGTGCCAAGGCTTCACATTTAACAATTTTACCTGTGGTTAAATCGACGATAGGCTGTAAAAAAAGCTTTAGCTGGTTTTCGTCTATCGCTTTGCGAAGCTGGTTTTCAAGTTCATTAATGGCGAAGTGCTGTTTATGTAACTCTTCGCTATAAGTTAGCGCAGTATTACGCCCCTGATATTTAGATGCCTGTAAGGCAATATCAGCACACTGAAGCAGACCCTCAGACGAACTGCAGTGGGCAGGGTAGTTAGCTTCACCAATGTTCACCCCTAAGTTTGGCTCGCTTCCATTAAGGACGGTATAGGTTTGGGTTAACTTTTGAATAAGGTTTTTTACGTACTGCTCGCTCGATTCATCCTTAAACGTATCTTCACGTTTCACTAGGGCGAATTCGTTACTGCCAATTCTTGCTATAAAGCCGCTATTGCCGACGAAGGCCTGCAGGCGAAGCGCGAAGGACTTGAGGATCTCATCTCCTGACTGATAGCTAAGCGCTTCATTTATTCTCTTGAAACCGCAAATATCAATAATGAAAAGCTTGAATGCCGTTTCCTCTTGCACAAGACGTTTTACGGTATCAGTAAACAGATTCCGATTGGCAACCTTGGTTAGCGAGTCCATTCCGCTAGCGGTTAACACGCTCTCTTCTTTATTGTGAATATGTGTAATATCAGTAAACAGGTAAACCCAGTGCGTCAGCTCATCTCCCTGTAACACTGGGTGAATGGTAACTTGAAGCCAGACTTTGTATTCGTCCACCGGCTGCCAATAAAGCTCTCCCTGCCAAGGGGCTTTTTTCTTCACAAGAGTTGGTAAGAAAGAGGCGGGGGCATCGATACCTTTTAATAGCTCACCTACGCGGATTGAGCTTGGTGTTGTACTGCTGCAAAGAAGAAGCCTATGAGAGGCTTTGTTATCAAGAACTAAACCGCCCTTATCATCAAGAATAACCACACCTGTTTCAAGGTTGTGAATTGCTTGTTGAATAGGAGGAACCAATTTCTGCATTCGTTTATTTTTGCGAAGCACACTGTTTAATTTGTGCCTTATATATTCATGCTGACCAACGATTTCGTGGTGGCTTAACAATAGCTCTCTTGCGGCTTGCAGGGTTTTTCGCTTTTCGTCGAATTGTTCTTCAATGTTTTTAACTACTAAGTAGCGCGAGCCAGATTCGCTATTAATCGCTAGTGCCTCAAGACGTAGTACCTGCTTTTCATTTTGTTCTGTCCAAAAGCCTGAAGACAAGGTAAAAGAGGTATCGCCTTTCCACACCTCATCGGCATCTAGAAAGAAATCATCTAGGAAAATGGAGGGGATATGCTTTTTTTGTAGTCGGTTTTTTTCGTCTAATGTGACAACGTGAGGAAGCCATGGTAATTCTGGGGTTAGGCACTCTAATTCTTCTTCAGCACTGCACTTAAATAAAGCGCAATTCGTAATGCCCAACGCATTTAATAAATGAATATCCATGGCAATCTCCTACCAAAACGCAATGGTACTAAATAAGTTTTCTACATTTTCACCGGTTTTTGCGCTGGTTTTTGTAAGCGAAGTAAATTTCTGAGCATAAGTGTTTAGCTCTTCCTCACTCCAATGCCAACTTGTTGGAAGGTCGGTTTTATTAACAACGAAAAATGCAGGAATGTCAGGGTAGTGTTCTTTGGCGAGTTCTAAAATTTCCATGCCTTCAAGCAAAGATTGAGAACGGGTCTGGTCTACCACAACGATGTAGGCGCTGGCCCCTCTAAGATATCGAGGGTTGAAACCACAGTATCTGTCGATACCTTCTAAATCCCAAAGCAGAAGCTGAACACCGCGTCCCTCTTTATTGACTTGTTTCTTGTCTATTTTTACACCAATAGTGGTCTTGTACTTTTCAGAGAAAATACCTTCGACGAACTGCTTGATTAGGCTTGTTTTTCCAACACCAGTAGGTCCTAAAATACAAACTTTTTTCTGTATCACTGAAAAGTTTCCTTACTACAGCTCACTGGATATTAATACGTTTAACATAACTGAACGTCCCATTGATGCGTTTTGCAATGGTAGCTCTCCTAAGCTTACAGGTATAAGGATATCACTTTCTACACCAAGTGAAATTAATGAATTCACAACATTCTCTGCGCGTTTTTGGCTAAGCTCACGATTTCGTGCACTTGAACCTGAGTTGTCACTGGCACCCATTACCACAATGCTAACAACCGTATTGGTTTTGTTGGCAAGAGATAAAAGTTGCTTTATTTCGTTAGCCAGTGATTCTAATTTGGCTAACTGTACTTCAGAAAGCACTTGTTGGTTAGTAGCAAAAAGTACAGTTTGCGAAGAAATTTTATTAACTAACCGGTTTAGCGCCGCTTTTTGTATAACAGCATTGTCGATTTGATGGGCTGCTTTTATGTTAAGCGCATCCGTATCTACATGAATTGACGAAATACCTGGAATACGCCCCATTTGTTGGGTAAAGCGCTGAGCGGTTGAGGCGAATACGCTTCCCGAAATCACTGCGTTATTATCCTCTTTAGCGTTAAGCGACAAGGTTTCTGTTTCACTTAAGTGCAACGCATTAACCAGCGTTTCGAGTTTACGCAATATCACATGGGATTTGAGCGAGACAAACGGCTCTTCACTAACAATCACTCTGGATAAGTCAATATCACTTTCGCTAAACCACTGGTTAATGCTGGTGGCGGCGGGATCTCGTAGCACCTTTGCGTGTACTTTTCCGTTTGAAATATAAGTGTCGGTAAGGATGACACCAGGTGGAGGCACAAGCTCGTGTAAATCGCTTTTTAATACAGTCAGCGATAGCCGCATAAATGATAGAATAACTATCGCGAACAGCATTGCTAAAAGTACAACACCGCCGATAAGGCGCTTCGATTTCTTACCTTCGCCTTCTTTTCTTTCACTTACCAAGCAGTCGGCCAAAATAGTTTCGCAGTCGTCAAAGGGGGCGTTATCACCGTCATAGTTGACTAAGGGCTGTTGGTAAAAGTGGTGAAACTCTTCTAGCGCCTGCTGCAGCTTGCCGCGCACTTCGGGCGGAACACTGCCTGTTACTGCCGCGACAAGTAGAGCCTGGGGGCCAATTTTAATAAGTAATGTGAAATCTTCTGTTTTGATTTCACCAAGCTCGTTTTCTGATTCCGTGCTTGTTACGCCAAAAGCGTCGGCCACAAAATCATTAATAGCAACTAGCATGGAAGAAATGAGATCGGCATCTTTTTCTTTATCAGGATCTGATGAAATACTGTGAAGAAGTGTTCCGGTCTCTCTATGAATAACCAGAAGCTGCTGAACCTGATATTGGTAGATTTGTGAGGCAACATATTCAGAATACTTGATACCCGACTGCCATGCTCTAAATCGCCACGAAATACTCTTCGGACTTAGGCTGTGTTCAATAAGCGCATTGGTTCGTTCTACGAATTCAATCAAAAACGACGAAACCGCTTTTCTTACCAATGTGCCAACAAGGGGATAAAGCGTGCCTACAATTTTCTCACTGTTTGCCTCTATGGAGCGGTGCAAAGACTTTTCAACCAGAGGGACAAGTACCTTGTTCACTGAGCCATCTTTGGTTTCACGCTCAAACAATGCTTCTGAAACAACACTACTTACAAAGCCCTTTGCATCGTTATTAAGCTTCTCCTGAACGAACTTGTCGTCTCGCCCAATAAGCAGCTCTCTGACTTTATCCAGTGAGTTGTCAGGCAAATCAGCTGGTGCTCCCTTGTCAGTCATTAATTAGCTATCTGTGGCGAGGTTGGTAGCCATAGTTGAAAGTAGGTTAGCCAGTGTTTTCCTGTCGGTTTTACTTTCTGAAAGCTCGCTCGTTACCTGCTGAAGTTTTTCCAGCAATTCTTGATGGCGTTTGCTAAACAAGTTATCCAACGATTCAAGCTCCTTAACAACATGAGCTTCAAGCGCGTCATTGTCACTTTTCGCTGCAGTTTCAGCTATTTCCAGCTCACTTTGTAATTTATCAGTCGTATTTTGAAGCTGCTCTTGAACATTACTGTGATTGTCATTAGCACTGGCCAATTGATTAGAAAGTTCAGAGATTTGTTGATCGATAAGCTTACGTATATCATTAAACTGATCATCAAGATGTGTATTCAGTTTTGCAAAGCTGTCGTTAACGCGTGACTCAAGGGCAGACAGATCTGCGCGAAAAGCACGGTTAGTTTGACCAAACAAAATTTCTCTTAATTGAGCAAGTTCGTCTGCTGGTTGAGGGGCGCTTTGGGTTTCGTTAACGTCTTGCGTTAGCTGGTCCTTCGGCTTCTTGTCCGCCATAAAATGTCTCCAAGGGCGCGGTTTATTTGCATCAGGCATGCAAAAAACGGCTATCACATATTTATCTATGCTAATAATTTTTAAGTCCTACTCTATACAATAGCCCCAATTTGAAAACTTTGAAATACGCTAAAAGCATAATAGTGGTAAGCACCTAGCAAAAAGCAGCGCTGTTTCAGTAAGTTGTTATTAGCCTTTCTGTGCGGTCTCCTCGTTTAGTGTGCGCAAAAACGCATAAAAGACGGGGGAGAAAAGTTAGAACAACCCACTAATATCCGCGTAAGTAATATTGAAAGCTTTTATCGCTACCGATTACTTCCTTTGTTTAAAGAAGAACTACCTGAAACCCATAGGCAAATAGCCGGTATGTCATTTTCAAAGGCATTGGGTTTTCTCACTCAGTGCGAGTCGATAGGTCACCCTTTTTCAAAACTTAAAACCGAACTTCTCGCACTAAGCAGTAAGACTAAAGAGTCTGATTGGCCAGCAATAATGGCAGCGAGGGTAGATTACATTCAGCAGTCGCCATTACTGCTAAAAGAATTTTTGGCAAATTATCAGGATATAAAGCCTTTGCTTAGTGCCTCTTTTGCATCTATTCCGAGCGACAGTGCTAGCAAACTAATCGCGCTTTATGAAAAGCGGATTTTACACGTAGAGCAAAGCCTTAGTGTAAGAAAGAACGAAACGTCGCATTCACGTTCAATAACGATAGACGCTAAAGGGGTTCTTGGTAAGGCAGATAAGCTTGCAACCCTGAAAAAGCTCATCGAGTTCTCTGATAAAGATAAAACATACACGCGTGATGAAGCCCTAACAGATTTAAGTATTTCCCGTTCACATGAGTTATTGCGTAATGGAAAATCAACCGGAGTCTTTATAGGGGCGGCGTATGCAACGCCTTGGTACATTAACGTGCCTGGGTTAGATTCATGTGCCAGCTTTGCCAAAAAGATAGCAATGAACTGTATGCAAAATCGGCAGCTTGAAGAAGCGGTGGGTGAATAATGTTGCTTGCCACTAGCCTATTTTTATCGCTATTCAGTACGGTCGTAATCATCATCTTTCACTATTGGGGATTAAGAACGATTACGCGGTTTTCAAGGCGTTTTACGTCGCATTTTTTCATGAGTGTATCCGTGGTTATTTTCCTCTTCTTAATTCATATAATAGAAATATTATGGTACGCACTTATGTTGTATTTCGCATTCGACATCGTTGGTTTAAGTGGCTTTCAAGGTGACACTGTTCTATTGCCTTTAGACTTCCTTCACGTAGCAGCTAGCAGCTTTACTACCTTAGGCAGTTTATCGGTAACGCCCCAACAAGAGTTAGCGCTTTTGATTGACGCTATATCGCTCACGGGGTTTATGATGCTTACTTGGTCTGCCACTTATTATTATAATATCTTCTCAAACTCAAACCTTCGTGACACTTACTAGCGGGTGGGGGCTTATCAGTAGCCGGTGAAACACCATGGCTTTCATATCGTCATAGTCCTGTGCATCCATGTTGTACGGATAAGCGTCCAGCCATCACGTGAGCTGTCCATTTGTTCATTTATCTTTGGTGTTCACTATTATTGAACAGTACAAAATAATGAACAAGAAGACGTCCATGTCTAAAATTTTTAGGGGAGAAAGGGGCCGCGAAAAAGTCTAGTAAGAGTTTTCGCTCTTTTTCCTTAAACATGTGGGCAGCTTCAATGTAATTGAATGCTGCACTGTCTTTCTCATCTTGCGTTCATACTGCTATAAGAAAGTGGAAAAGAAGGCGTTCATTTTGGTTCATGTAAATCTTGCAGTCATCAATGAGCGTAAGTTTGCTGCACAAGCCAAACAGTGACGTTCAATATGGTGACTTTTTATTTTGGATGCTAAGAGGCGCACGACGAGGGTGAAGTGAATGTTTTAGACTTGGAGAAAACTATCTTGCCTTTGTTTTTCTGCTTTACAGAAGTAGAATATACAGTTCGTTCTCCGCGAAGCCGCTTGTTGATTGAGTAAAAGCCATATTTTTGTATTCCTACTGTGTCCCTCTAAGGGATAAATCGACGGAATAACACGGAAATGTCACTAATTTTGAAATCGGTAAAAATGCGATGAGATTTACTTTTTTACATATTAATCAAGGTTTTAATGTCTATGTCTGACATCTCTTTCAATCGTAAATTCTCTGTCGCTCCAATGCTCGATTGGACAGACAGGCATTGCCGCTACTTTTTACGTTTAATGTCCAAGCATACGCTTTTATATACGGAAATGGTTACAACAGGGGCGATCATTTACGGTAAAGGCGACTATTTAGGGTACAACAAAGAAGAGCATCCTATCGCGGTACAGCTTGGTGGAAGCGATCCGTCTGACATGGCCAAGTGCGCAGAATTATCTCAAGAGCGCGGCTATGATGAAGTGAACATTAATGTGGGCTGTCCAAGTGACCGAGTAAAAAACGGCAGCTTTGGCGCGTGTTTAATGGCGCAGCCAGAAGTTGTAGCAAACTGCGTTAAAGCTATGCAGTCTGCTGTTGATATTCCTGTAACCGTAAAATGTCGAATTGGTATTGATGACATGGACGAAGATGAAGACTTTGCTCGCTTTATTGATACGGTCGCCGACGCTGGCTGTGATACATTCATTGTTCACGCACGAAAAGCCTGGTTGCAAGGGCTAAGTCCGAAAGAAAACCGCGAAATTCCGCCGTTAAATTATCCGCGCGTTCACCGCCTTAAACAAGCCCGCCCTGAATTATCGATTAGTATTAACGGTGGTATTAAAACACTTGCTGAAACCCAGCAACAGCTAGAGAGCGTTGACGGTGTTATGGTTGGCCGTGAGGTTTACGCAAACCCATATATCATGTCGACCGTTGATAAGGACATATTTGGTGATGCTAATGCACAGAGTCTGTCACGTCGTGAGATAGTACTTCAAATGCAACAATATATTGAACGCCAAGAAGACCCTTACTTTAAACCGTGGCATGCAGCCCGTCATATTTTGGGGCTGTATCAGGGCCAAGCGGGTGGGCGTATATGGCGCAGATATCTTAGTCAAAATGGTACGGGTAAAAACCCAGATCCGAACTTGCTCCTTAACGCACTGGATGCAGTAGAAAGTGCCCAACGAGAAGTGGCCGAATATAATAGTCAAAAAGACTAACGTTTTAGTAGTTTTGACCAAAGTTTAATATTTGTTCAATTTCAAGAAGCTCGCCTTATGGCGGGCTTTTTTATTTAGTTTATTAAAATCAGGGTGTTAATAGGTTTTGAGATCTTGGCACAGCTCTCGCAATCCTCTAAGTATCGCAACAACGGCGTGTTGTTGCACTGACTAACTCAGAGGGAAATTATGAAAACTTCACTAATCGCAGCAACTTTACTAACAGCAACCATGGCAAGCAGCGTAGCAAATGCAGAAGAGTCAGTGCTACAGTCGTTTTTAACGAATGTTGTATCCAATGCAGTAGCTGCAACAACGCAAGAAATTAAAGCCGATGTGTACCAAGCAGTTGCAAACACCACTTACCATTTTGAACTGAGCCCACAAGAGTTACAGGGCAGCGGTAAGGTGAGTGTAACCGACCTTGTTGTCGCTACACCGACTAATGGCGAAGCCAACGAAGACGATGCCGACTAAATTGATACTTAGTTTAAGAGAGCGCCTTAGGGCGCTTTTTTTGTACCTGTAATAACTTGAAAAAGGTAGGCATCGCAACAGTTTTTGCTCGTGGTCAAATTAACGAATTTGTTGGTCAAAACAACTAATAAGTTGCATCTGGTCGTTAAGTATGCAGTCTTGTTTTCTTTTATTTTAATTAAATATTATATAAAACAATGGGTTAAATAACTGGCACAGTGATTGTAGTAGTTATGGTGTTGAGAAGAACTCAGTCAGTGGCAACCAGCGTCGGATCAGATAAACAAGA
Organism: Alteromonas infernus; assembly: GCF_902705815.1. Taxonomy (NCBI): domain Bacteria; kingdom Pseudomonadati; phylum Pseudomonadota; class Gammaproteobacteria; order Alteromonadales; family Alteromonadaceae; genus Alteromonas; species Alteromonas infernus. The sequence goes on along the minus strand of NZ_CACSIG010000042.1, from coordinate 12,084 downwards.
AATGCTGGAAACCAAAATACTATTTTGAACGGAGAAATAATCATGGGTATGTTTTCGCGCATTAACGATATTGTTCAAGCAAATATCAACGCAATGTTAGACAAAGCTGAAGATCCTGAAAAAATTATTCGCTTGATCATTCAGGAAATGGAAGAAACCTTAGTTGAAGTTCGCACCGATGCCGCCCGCTATATCGCACAGCAAAAAACGTTAGCGCGACATATTGACGCTGCGAAAAAAGAAGTGGATGGCTGGCAACACAAAGCTCAGATTGCGATGAACAACGATAAAGAGTCATTAGCTAAAGCAGCGCTAATAGAAAAGCAGAAGTATGTAGCGAAACTGACATCCCTTGAAGAGCAAGAAGGCCATTTGGCCGACAGCATTGAAAAAATCCAAGGTGATACTGCTCGCTTGAATACTAAGTTGGCGGAAGCTAAAGCGAAGCAAAAATCCTTAGCGCAAAGAAGAAACGCTGCCCATACACGCTTAAAAGTTAAGCAAGCGGATCATGAAAGTAAGATAGATGATGCCATGACACGCTTTGAAAATTACGAACAGCGAATCGATCACTTAGAAGCTCAAGTCGATGCTTATGACTTAACTAAATCAAGTGAAGCGACCTCTCTTCAGGCTGAGTTCGATGCAATGCAGGCAGATGAAACAATTGAAAGGGAGTTGGCTGAGCTTAAAAAGAGCAAGGTCGCTTAAGCTACCTTGAGTACCGCCGCCCCGTATTGCGACTGTCGAAATTAAGAATTTTTGGAGAAAATGATGAAAGTACCGACGCAGAAACGTATTTATAGAGATCTTGATGCTGGAATTATTTCTGGAGTGTGTGCAGGCGTTGCACGCTATTTTGATATAGACGCAGTATGGGTAAGAGCGGCAGCGGTGTTGGGGCTGTTTATGGCCACACCTATTACGCTTGTTGCTTATGTTGCTGCCGTTATTTTATTACCGAGGCTAGTGTAATGAAAAACTTTCTGATTGCATTGGTGATAGCCATTATATTGGTGAATTGCCTAGGTAGCTTAGTTGATAGCTGGCTGGGTATGCATATTATTATGTCTGACCAGCTTTTAAGCCCTTGGGAGAACGTAGCGGTTCTGTCACTTATTGGCGTAGTACTAGCCGTTGTGGGTTTCGTGGTAGCGGTGAGTGTGATGGGAACAATACTATTAGCACTAAGCGCAGGGTTTTTAGCTTTATTAGTTGTGGGCGTTAGTGCATTTTGGCCCATAATTCTTATCGTTATTGCGCTATATGCGTTGAAAAATCGGAACTCTGCCGCGTATAAGCAGCGAAATGATCAAAGTATGCACCATACTTTATAACTAATATAAATAGATTTAAATTGTGTTAACGTAGTAAAAAATGGTGATATATAAGTAGCCGTCATAAAGGTTACGCATTATTCGCATAGTATTAATAAACTCAAATAGCTGACGGTGCTCGGCTATTTGCTATTTAACAGGAAGGTTGGTGTTTAGATGAGACAATCAATTAACTCAAAACGGATAGCGATTGTCGCTGTGGTGATTTTTCTTCTGTTCTGGCTTATCGGGTGGTATTGGAGCCTTTCGCCAGATACCTTTGATATAAGAAAGCGTTTAGAACAAAACTCATCAGTAGAAAACCCAACGAATATTGCGGGTTATACACTTACAACCACCATGATAGACGTGTCTGAAACCTTGCTTAATAAACCTGGTGGTTACCTTTCAAATGACGTTATTCCCCCTAGCGTCTTTTTAGACAATATGCCAGCGTGGGAGTTTGGAGCATTGGAGATGGTGCGCGACTTAGCGCTTTCAATGCGCAAAGACTTTAGCCGCTCACAGTCTCAATCGATTGAAAACCCTTACCTTACTAAAGCTCACCCCAAATTTAATATGGACCATAAAAGTTGGGCATTACCGTCTTCTGAATCTAGCTATGCTGAAGGTATTGAGCTTCTGAAAAAATACCGCGACGAGCTGGCAAACACGCGAAATTCAGATAGTCAATTTTATACGCGTGCAGACAATCTGCGCGAATGGTTGAAGCAGGTAGAAAAACGCCTAGGTAGTTATTCACAAAGATTAAGTGCCAGCGTAGGATCTGCTAGAATTAATACAGATTTAGCTGGCGATGCTAACGCGAGACAATCTACGCCTAGCACCAACCAACGCGTTGTTCAGACAAGCTGGTGGAAGTTAGATAATAATTTTTATGAAGCGCGTGGGGCAACATGGGCTCTACTACATTTCCTTAAAGCTGTAGAAATTGAATTTAACGATGTGCTTGAAGATAAGAACGCATTAGTGAGTCTTCAGCAAATTATTCGCGAACTGGAAGCAACACAACAGTCTGTATTCAGTCCGATGATTTTAAATGGCAGCGGCTTTGGTATGTTAGCGAATCACTCTTTAGTGATGGCAAACTATATTTCTCGCGCAAACGCTGCTTTAATTGAAATATCAGAACTTCTTAATCAAGGATAATTAATGAAAAAAGGTCTTATAGCTGCCGCATTGGGATGCGCATTATTTTCAGTTTCATCTCAAGCAGACACTATCGCAGGCGTTTATGTTGGTGCTCAAGTTTGGCAAACCGATACCCAAGGTGGCTTTGCTGATAGCAATAACACAGCCGACTTTAATTTTGATGATGAGACCAATACGGCGCTATATATTGCCTTTGAACATCCAGTACCTTTCTTGCCTAACGTTAAGGTTAACCACACTACGTTAGACAATTCGGGTACCACAACGCTAGATTCAACGTTCACGTTTGATGGCGAACTGTTTTCTGAAAGTACGACGGTAAATACAGATATAGAGTTAGATGCAACAGACTTTATTCTGTACTACGAGCTGTTTGATAATGACTTAGTAAGCTTTGATCTAGGTGTGAATGCAAAATATATCGACGGAGCATTATTTGTCGTTGATACAGCGAGTGATACAAGCGGTTCAGCAGAGTTTTCAGGTATTGTGCCTATGGCCTATTCCAAAGTTCAGTTAGGCTTACCTTTTACCGGTTTGTCAGCGTACTTTGAAGGTAGCTATTTGTCGTTTGACGATCACGAGCTAAGTGACTATCAAGCAGCCGTTCAATATTCGTTTATTGAAAGTTTAGCCGTTGATATGACACTTCAGGTGGGTTACAGAAACGTAACGGTAGATATTGAAGACCTTGATGACGTGTATGCAGACATGGAATTCGACGGTGTATTTGCTGGTTTAGAGCTTCATTTCTAGTCGTTAGGTATTGATTTTAAAGGGCGTGACTGCTTATGCAGTTCACGCCCTTTTGCTATGAGTAAGCGTAATTTCTTCCCGTTATTACTTATTCATAGTGTCATTAGCACTTTCAGTAATAAAAAAGTTTCATTTATTCTTTTCTCTTCTTGTAGAAAGCCGTTAGCCTTAGCGCTATTGATAAAAGGCTAAAAGACTATGTCACAAGATTCTAATTCGAACTCAGCGCCAGGCGCGGTATTAAACGAACAGCAGTGGAATGCGATTACGCAAGCCATTGCAGGCTTAAATCGTGATCAACTTACTTGGGTAAGTGGCTATGCAGCAGGCATGGCGGCTGCACAAGGCGGTTCGATTGCACCAGCATTGCAAAGTGCTCCAGCAGTCGGTGCTGGTGACGCGCCAACGCTTACTATTTTGTACGGGTCGCAAACCGGTAACGCAAAAGGTTTAGCGGCTCAGTGTCAAGCTAAAGCTGAAGAAGCGGGCTTCAACAGCAAGCTAGTTAGCATGGCAGATTACAAGCCACGTAACTTGAAGTCGGAAACCCACGTTGCAGTATTTGTTAGTACTCACGGGGAAGGCGATGCACCGGATGATGCCATTGAACTGCACGAGTTTTTGGCAGGCAAGAAAGCGCCAAAACTTGCCAATACCAAATATGCTGTAGTGGGGTTAGGTGACAGCAGTTACGAGTTCTTTTGCCAGACAGGTAAAGATTTTGATGAGCGCCTAGGTAAACTGGGTGGCAAAGCGATTATTGAGCGTCTTGACTGTGATGTTGATTATGAAGCTGAAGCACAAGCGTGGTTAGCTAAATTAATCGAGTCGTTAAAAGAAGACTTTAGTGCAGCACCGCAAACTGCGGTAGCGGCACAAACTGGCGCAGCAGTGCAAGGTGTTGCGGCGCAAACTTACACCAAAAAGGCACCGTTCAAAGCAACCTTAATTGAGTCTCAAAAAATCACAGGGCGTGATTCAATCAAAGACATCCGCCATATCGAAATAAGCTTAGAGGACAGCGGCATTACTTACCAACCAGGCGATGCGCTTGGTGTTTGGTTTAAAAATGCGCCGTCGTTAGTATCTGAACTTATTAGCATATTGTCGTTAAACGGCGATGCAGAGGTAACTGTGGGTGACGCAACTATGTCACTTACTGATGCATTAACTTCAAAGCTAGAATTAACGTTAAGCTACCCTAACTTTATTAAGTCGTACCAAGCAGCAACAGGCTCTGAAACGCTAGCGACGCTCATGGAAGATAAAGCGCAGCTTCGCACTTATATGGCCGAGCGTCAGATTATCGATATTGTTCGCGACCACCCAGGTAAGATTTCAGAACAGCAGCTGGTTGAAGCACTTCGCCCGCTTACCCCACGCTTGTATTCAATTGCGTCAAGCCAAGCAGAAGTTGAAGAAGAAGTTCATTTAACTGTGGCCCACGTTGATTATGAAGCGTTCGGCCATCGTCACCAAGGTGGGGCGTCGGGTTTCCTTTGTGAGTATTTAGAGGAAAACGGTGAAGTTGATGTGTTTGTTGAAAACAACGACAACTTCCGCTTGCCGGCTGATCCGAATACTCCTGTTATTATGGTGGGACCAGGCACAGGTATTGCACCGTTTAGATCGTTTATGCAAGAGCGTGACATACAAGGCGCTGAAGGCAAAAACTGGTTGTTCTTTGGTAACCCACACTTCACGCAAGACTTCTTGTATCAAGTAGAGTGGCAAGGTTACGTTAAAGAAGGCCTGCTAGATAAAATTACGCTGGCGTTCTCCCGTGATCAGGAAGAGAAAGTATACGTTCAACACCGTTTACTTGAACACGGTAAAGAGGTGTACGAATGGCTAGAACAGGGCGCACATTTCTATGTGTGTGGCGATGCCATGCACATGGCGAAAGATGTTGAAAATGCCCTAATTACTATAGTGCAAGAGCACGGCGGTAAATCAGAAGCCGATGCCAAAGCCTATATTGTAGAGTTACGAAAAGCGAAGCGTTATCAGAAGGATGTCTATTAATGAGTAACGAAAAATCACCATTTATCGTTGAGGGCAAACTGGCTGACAACGAGCGCTTAAAGCGCGAAAGCAACAACTTGCGCGGCACTATCACGACAGATCTAAAAGATGATCTTACTGGTGGCTTTACGGCTGATAACTTCCAGCTAATTCGTTTTCACGGTATGTATCAACAAGACGATCGCGATATTCGCGCTGAACGTGCTAAACAAAAGCTAGAGCCGCTTCACAACGTTATGCTACGTGCGCGTCTACCCGGTGGTGTTATTACCCCTGATCAGTGGCTAGCCATCGATAAGTTTGCAGACGACCATACAATGTACGGCAGCATCCGTTTAACTACCCGTCAAACGTTCCAGTTTCACGGCGTGTTAAAGCCACAGATAAAATTAATGCACCAAACCTTGAACAAGGTCGGCATCGACTCTATCGCAACTGCTGGTGACGTAAACCGAAACGTGCTGTGTACCTCTAACCCTGTGGAATCAGAGCTACACTTACACGCTTATGAGTGGGCTAAAAAGATAAGTGAACACTTACTTCCTAAAACTCGTGCCTATGCCGAAATTTGGCTAGACGGCGAAAAAGTTGAAACAACCGAAAAGCCTGTTGAACCTATTTTGGGTGACAACTACTTACCGCGTAAGTTTAAAACAACGGTAGTTATTCCGCCGCAAAACGATGTAGACGTTCATGCAAACGACCTTAACTTTGTTGCCATTGCGGAAAACGGGCAGCTAGTTGGCTTCAACGTACTTGTTGGTGGTGGCCTTGCAATGACCCACGGCGACAAGAGCACGTATCCGCGTAAAGCGTCTGACTTCGGGTTTATACCGCTGGAAAATACGCTTGACGTAGCCGCTGCGGTTGTCACAACTCAGCGTGACTGGGGTAACCGAGTTAATCGTAAAAACGCGAAGACAAAATATACGTTAGAGCGCGTTGGTGTAGATAACTTTAAAGCGGAAGTAGAAAAGCGCGCGGGCTTAACATTCCAAGAGAGCCGCCCTTACGAGTTTACTGACCGTGGCGACCGATTTGGCTGGGTAGAAGGGATTGATGGAAAATACCACCTTACCGTGTTTATCGAAAATGGTCGTATTTTAGATTACCCAGGCAAAACGCTAAAAACGGGCTGTGCAGAAATTGCCAAAATTCATAAAGGGGATTTCCGTTTAACTGCAAACCAGAACTTGATTATTGCTGGGGTTCCACCACAAGACAAAGACAAGATAGAAGCCTTGGCGCGTGAACATGGACTAATAGCGCCATCAGTTTCTAATCAGCGCCTAGACTCTATGGCCTGTGTTGCATTGCCAACTTGTCCGCTAGCCATGGCAGAAGCAGAACGTTATCTACCTGATGCCGTTACCGAACTAGAAGGCTTACTTGCCAAGCACGGTCTTGAAGAAGATAGCGTTATCTTCCGCGTGACAGGCTGCCCGAACGGCTGTGGTCGCGCCATGCTTTCAGAAGTTGGCCTGGTAGGAAAAGGGCCGGGTAAGTACAACCTTCACTTAGGTGGTAACCGCGAAGGTACGCGTATTCCGCGTATGTATCGAGAAAATATAAGCGAGCAAGAAATCATGGCAGAGCTTGATACGCTGCTTGGCCAGTGGGCTAAAGAGCGTGATTCAGGTGAAGCTTTTGGTGATTACGTTGTTCGCGCTGGTGTTGTCAAACCAGTAGTAGACTCCGCACGGGATTTCTATGACCAATAGTACAGCAGAAAAGCAGCAGCCACTTACGCTTGATATCAGCAAGGAAGCCCTTGCTGATATCAATGACATGTTGGAAAAAATGACAGCGCAACAGCGAGTAGCTTGGGCGCTCAATAACTTGCCAGATACACATATTGTGTCTTCGAGCTTCGGAGCGCAATCGGCAGTTATGCTGCACATGCTTACGCAGGTACAGCCGGATATTCCGGTTGTGCTTACCGATACTGGCTATCTGTTCCCAGAAACCTACAAGTTCATTGATGAGCTTGTAGAAAAGCTAAACCTAAACTTACATGTTTATCGTGCTGACATGTCATCCGCGTGGCAAGAGGCGAGGTTTGGCAGGCTTTGGGAACAAGGTGTTGAAGGTATTGAGAAATACAATAAATTGAACAAAGTTGAGCCAATGCAACGTGCGTTACGCGAGTTGAATGCGGGAACCTGGTTCGCGGGATTACGCCGAAGCCAGTCTGATACCCGAGGAAAATTGCCTGTGCTGCAAAAGGTAGGGAAGCAGTTTAAGCTTTACCCTATTATCGATTGGAGCAACAAAGACTTGCACTATTATCTTAAAGATAACGAGTTGTCCTATCATCCGCTATGGGAGCAGGGTTACGTGTCTATTGGTGACTGGCACACCACGCAATCTCTTCAAGAAGGAATGAGTGAACAAGATACCCGTTTCTTTGGGTTAAAAAGAGAATGTGGTCTTCACGAGTTTGGTGATGGTATTTAGCTTATGTTAAATACCTCGCCTAATACCGCCTTTAATTCTTGAAGGTAGGCGTTGTTGGGTGATTTGGTGACAAGTTTGTAAAGCTCGCTACCTACAGAGGTGAACTTGTAATACACCAGTGCAACATCGGAGGTTTTACAGGTTAAGGTCATATTCTCATTCACACACCGCCATGTAACCTGTTGCCCTTCGGCATATACGCCACTTTCAATCTCGCTGGCGTAAATTAACTTCATTTCTTGTAACGACAATAAGTCGGGATAACTTAATCCAACGGTAGCTAAATTTATTTGTTCAGGCACGGGGCGTTTAAACAGCGAAAGCAGCCCCTTGCGTTTGTGATAGCCCACCAATATACGCGGTACTGCGTCGTTATTTCTGCGGCTGGCGATATTAACGGCTTTATTAAACACTTTAGCGTCACGATGTGTGAGCGTTTTTAATAGCTGAAGTGTTCTTAAAGAAAAGCTACCGGGCCGTGCGACTTCCACTGCGAAAATTTTACCCCATAATTCCTGCATGGGCTGGCTGTAAATCTCTTCAGCCATGGTACTAAATGCGAAAAACCAATCAGGGTCAAGATTATCGCTAGTTTGTTCGTTGATTGTCACATTTAGTGCTATATTTAAAACAGCTTGAAGATTGCTCGCTTTTTGTGTTTCTAAAATTTGTTTTCTTCGTTCCAATGCATGTTTTTGCTTCTTTGGATCAGAAGACATCAACGAGGGGCTGATACCTACTCGTGCGAACCACGAAAGCATGCGTTGACGACTAGCATCAGCTTTCACTGTACCGGCCGCTTTTTCTGCAGTAGCTTGTTCAGCCGTAGTCTTGGCGCTGTCATTTCCCGCTTGCCGTGGTTTTTCTACCTCTTGAGGAAAATGCTGGGGTGTAATCTTCATAAATGGTTAAATGACTGAATGTAAAATGGCATGTGACATGAGAGCACTATTGCATTGCGTAACCTATATATCAATGTAATCGTCGCTTTAGACTATGAGTAATACGTTCTTGTTTTGTGTGTTTCGAGGAAATGAGCGGTAATGTCGGCAATGGATTACGATAACGACGAATTGATTTTTTTAGATGACGATGGTTCAGTTGAAGAGCAAGTTCTCTTGGGCAAAGATTGGAACATTCTCATTGTTGACGATGATGAAGAGATTCACACGGTTACGCGCCTTGCGCTGTCTGACCTTGTCGTAAACGATCGCAAATTAAACTTTATCCACGCTTATTCAGCAAAGCAGGCTAAAGCGTTACTTCATGAATATAGCAACAGTATTGCTATTATCTTGCTCGACGTGGTCATGGAAACCGATGACGCTGGTTTCGATGTAGTCAAGTACATCCGTGAGGATATGAAGTTGTTCGAGCCGAGAATAATCCTGCGCACGGGTCAGCCAGGATATGCGCCCGAAGAGCAAGTCATAAAAGTCTACGATATCAATGACTATAAAACCAAGACAGAGCTCACTCGAGCAAAACTACTAACAACTATTATCTCTTCTCTGCGTTCTTATCAGCAAATTATTACCATTAGCCAAAGCCGCGCAGGCTTGGAGAAAATTATTACCTCCTCGGCTAACCTGTTTGAAGAACATTCCGTAAAAGAATTCTGCGAAGGTGTCGTTACTCAAATAAGCTCTTTAATTGGGCTCGATTCAGAAGGCTTATTGTGTGCAAGAGCAGGTTCATTGCTCGACAGGGATGATTCTGAAGTTTACGTTTTAGGTGCAGCGGGCGAGTATGCTAAGTTTATTAATCATCCAGTAGCCGACGTTAAAAATATAGAAATAGAAGAAAACGTCGTTCGCTGTTTACGGCTTAAAAAGCATATTTTCGAGCCAAGCTGCTCGGTACTTTATATCAGTAGAGCGGGCTTTGAAGCGGCAGTATACGTGCGCCAGACTCATGAAATAAGCGAGCTTGACAAGCATTTGCTGGAAGTTTTCTTATCAAGCATTTCCGTGGGATATGAAAACGTAAACCTTTTCCACGAGCTAAGAAATGCAGCGTTTCGTGACTGGCTAACGCGCCTTCCAAATCGCAACGAATTTATTAACATGTTGGATAAGCCCCACCTATTCGCCGGGGAAAACTGCAGTGTGGCCCTTATCGATGTTAATCACTTTTCAGACGTTAATGACGGGTTAGGCCAGGAAGTGGGAAACGAATTACTGCGGGCTATTAGTGAGCGTTTTCAAACTTCTTTCGATGGATTGGTTAAAAAAGGCCGTATTGGTGCGGACGTATTTGGGCTGATTGGTCCCGATGAATTGGTTTGTCCAGAAGCGATTAACGCTATCTTTCAATCGTCTTTTAAAGTCGGCGATCACACACTTCCAGTAAACGTGACACTTGGATTTTGTAAGTTAGATAACAAACGCAATATTGGTATTGAAATTTTAAAGCGTACCAATATTGCCTTAAACCGCGCTAAGAAAAACCTTACAGATAACTTCGAGTATTACGCGAAAGATATTGAAGACCAGACAACCTGGCGTCTCGATATGATCCGTCGTCTTAGAAGTGATTTCGCTGCTCGAAAGCTAGAGCTTTGGTTTCAACCGCAAATAGATTTACTAAACGAAAAAGTAGTGGGTATGGAAGGTTTACTGCGGTGGCCTGATGGCGATGGTGGGTATATCTCACCGGCAATCTTTGTACCCCTCGCAGAGTATTCTGGCCTCATCGTAGATATTGGTGAATGGGTACTAGAAGAGTCGTGCCGCCGTCTTCAAGCGTTGAAAGAAAAAAACTATGGCCACCTACGCGTAGCAGTCAACATTTCTATTCCGCAATTCCGAGATAGGTTATTTGTAGAAAAGGTAAAGCACGCCCTGTCAATTGCTAACTGTGATCCCAGCCGTCTAGAACTGGAAATTACAGAGAGTGTTGTTATGGATGAGCCTCAAATAGTGATTGATGCATTACGCTCGCTAAAAGAATTTGGGGTGAAAATAGCGATAGATGACTTCGGCACCGGTTTTTCATCAATGAGTTACTTGCAGCAGTTACCTCTAGACCGACTGAAGGTAGACCGCTCTTTTGTAAAAGATATTAAGCCAGGTGCGAGTGCAGTGCTGGCTGAAACAATTGTTACCTTAGGTAATAAACTAGGCTTATTAACCATTGCGGAAGGCGTGGAAAAAAGAGAGCAGGCTAGCTACATGATTAAGTTAGGCTGTGATGAGGCGCAAGGTTACCTTTACGCGAAGCCCATGCCGTTTGACGCGCTTTTAGCGTTTTTAGAGACCCACGATTAGTTTTGCAACGCGTTCGAAACATAGTGTTGAAGCATCGGCAGGCTTTCTTCCTCAAACCACTTATTTTTTGCGAGCCAGCGGTTATTTCTGCCCGACGGGTGAGGTAAAGCGACGTGACCGGCGTTCGCTGCAAACGTAGTGTGAACGGCGTCTGTTAAATTTTTATATTCGGGCAAATAGTATTGCTGCGCGTAACGGCCAACATAGACCGTGAGTTCTGGCCTTATTTGTGACAGAAAAGCCTGATGCCAAGTAGGCGCGCACTCTTTTCGGGGGGGAGCATCCGCACTTTTGTATCCCGGGAAACAAAATCCCATAGGCAGAATAGAAATGAGTTTAGGGTTGTAAAAGGTAGGTTTTGATACTGACAGCCAGCTACGCAGTCTATCGCCGCTTGCATCGTTAAAGGCAATGCCACTTTCATGGGCCTTCAACCCCGGCGCTTGACCAATAATAAGTACTTTGGCAAATTTTGCCGTACTGAAAATAGGGTTAGGAGTGTGGGGAAGGTACTGAGCGCATAAGGTGCAATTTCTCGCTTCTGCTACCAGCTCATCGTGCCCTTTCACTTTTTTCTCCAAATATTTCTCTTTGTAATACTTTTGTCACAAAACTATGATCTCAATTTGACTATCTAATGTATATACAGTATGTTTAATAGTGACAGTGAAAGACTGTAACACAGGAGAAGAAACATGCGTAAAGTAGTACTAACATTAGCTCTATCAGCAGCCTTTGGTATTGCGCATGCGGAATCTGGTAGCAACCAGCTTTTCGATTGCATGGATGCGAAAACATTCGAAATGAACAACCAATGTATGTCGAGCCAAATCGACAATAACATTCGTTTCCGTGATGCACAGGCAAAGCTTATCAACATTGCAAGCGAAAGTCAGGGTGACTACGCTATTGCGACAATGACATTCGATCAAGAAAATATGCACATCGACATCGTAGCACATAAAGATTCGCTAAACGCGCTTGCTGCGAACCGTAACTAGTTTTTAGTTAACGCATATAAGCCGGCGACAATTTCGCCGGCTTTTTTGTTTGCCCAGCGAAGCTGGCAAACCCGTCAGGTTGAAAGA